>JAPOHQ010000024.1 GCA_029979375.1 Microbacteriaceae bacterium | reverse complement strand
CCCTGTTCGATCATCGAGTCAAGTCCCACAGCCGCCGATGGCCCCACAGGCAAGTCGCTGACGTGGACCTGCGTTGCAACTCCCAAAGTTGAGACCAGTGCGACATCGCTGCGCAGGGTTAGCGGAATACCCTCCTCGCTGCGTGCTGTCCGATAAATCTTGAGGTTCGGCGTGACAACAACCGAACATGGATCGTCGGTCAATTCGGTGACCTCAACAGGTTTGCGTGAGACAACTATTCCACTGCCATCAACTAGCTCTGTGCGGCGGGGTGTGCCATGTTGCTTTGCGACTTCAGATAGCTCGTCCGCAACAACGGATTTGAGCCTCTCCTCGTCGCCAAGGATCTCTCGGAGCTGCTCCATCTCGCGCTTGAGCTGATCAGCCTCTTGCTCGAGTTCGAGAATGCTGAACTTAGTTAGCCTCCTAAGGCGGAGTTCAAGAATGTATTCGGACTGCAGGTCACTGAGGTCAAAGATGGTTTGCAGTCTGTTTTTGGCATCATCGGCAGTATCGGATGATCGAATGACCTCAATAACCTCATCGATGTTGAGAACTGCCAGCTGGAGACCCTCGATTAGATGAAGGCGAGCCGCACGCTTTTCAAGCCTGGACTGTGATCGACGCCTGGTTACAGTGATGCGGTGTTCCAGGTAGACCCTGAGAAGATCAATTAGCCCCAACTGCTGTGGGCGCCCCTCGACTAGCGCAACATTGTTGATGCCAAAGTTTTCCTCGATGGGTGTCAGACGGTAGAGGGCCTCGATGACTGAATTGGGGTCGACACCAGTCTTGAGTTCAATCACGAGCTTTAGCCCATTGTCTCGATCGGTTAGGTCAACCACGTTGTGAATGCCGGTCAGCTTCTTTGAGTTGACGGCCTCACGAATCTTGTCAATAACCCGTTCCGGTCCAACGAGGTAGGGAAGTTGCGTTATTACCAGGCCCGTTCGTCTCGGCGCTACCGACTCGATGCTGATTCTTGCCCGCATCTTGAAACTGCCCTTGCCGGACTCGTAGCCCTCAGTGAGACCATCGGCAACGAGAACCACACCGCCTGTTGGCAGGTCCGGCCCGGGTATGTGCTTCATGATTTCAGAGAGTTTCGCATCTGGCTTCTTCAGAAGCAGCTTCAGCGCAGCAACTACCTCGCCAAGGTTGTGTGGTGGCATGTTAGTCGCCATACCAACGGCGATTCCGCTACCTCCATTTACCAGCAGGTTGGGGAAGGCGGCCGGTAGGACTGAGGGTTCCAGCAGCTGGGCGTCGTAATTCGCCTGGAAATCAACCACATCTTCATCGAGTGATTCGTTGAGCAGCAAGGCGGCGGGAGCAAGCCGCGCCTCAGTGTAGCGCGCTGCGGCTGGTCCATCATCAAGAGAACCAAAGTTTCCATGCCCGTCGATGAGGGGCATACGCAGGCTAAAGGGCTGTGCCATGCGGACAAGGGCGTCATAGATCGCACCATCGCCGTGCGGGTGCAGCTTACCCATCACCTCGCCGGTCACCCTGGCGCTCTTAACATGACCCCGATCGGGTCGAAGACCCATCTCGCCCATTTGGTAGACGATTCGTCTTTGGACTGGCTTTAGACCGTCTCTAGCGTCGGGAAGCGCACGCGAGTAGATGACCGAATAGGAGTATTCAAGAAACGACTCCCGCATTTCCTCGGAAACGTCAATATCGACGATTCGCTCTGTGCTTTTGTCCATGGGTCCTTGCTGTGCGAAACTTGGCGGGTGCATCAGACTCTACCGCCACCACCAAAGGGTTTAGGTGCCATTCGTGACGTGTTCAAATCTGCTCACGATGCAACTATCGGCAAACCCAATGCACTCGCGCTACCAGCCCGAAAGAGCGTCGTTGTCTGTCTGATCGATGGACTAGGAGCGCAACAACTGCGCGACCGCAGCGGCCATGCCAGCTTTCTATCCGCAGCGCTCAAGCCGTCCAGCATCATCACCTGTGCTTATCCCGCAACGACGAGCGTGAACATCGGGTCATTCGCAACCGGCCTGACCCCTGGGCAGCATGGATTGATTGGACATCAGGTCTGGGATCGCAGGCACGACGAGAGGATCAACCTGCTTGTGGGCTGGAATGAGAGAACAGACCCTCTCGTCTGGCAGCCCCATAGCGTCATTGGGGAATCTTCGGAACAGCAGGTCAATGTAATTGCTGCTGAGGAATACAGGAGCACTCCATTCACGACCGCCACAATGCGCGGCGCGAACTTTATTGCTGCTGACGACATTGAGGAGCTTCGAGGTCACCCGCTACTTCGGCTGGCCGGGTCAAGCCCCGAGCTACAAGGTCGGTCAGAGAATCTGGGAGCAGATCCGCGAGGACTACAAGACCCGTAAGGGTGCAAGCTTCGATATCAAGGAGTTCCACCGCGCAGCTTTGAACCTAGGCGGTTTGGGCCTTGACACTCTTCGCCGCGCAATGGCGCGCGCCTAATTTGGCGGTTATTCGTTACGCTTGCACCTTGTGTCAAAGGTTTTAGCAGAGCTCCCGGTCGGTGAAAAGGTAGGCATTGCCTTCTCCGGTGGGCTAGACACGTCCGTTGCGGTTGCCTGGATGCGCGAAAAGGGTGCGATCCCCTTCGCCTACACCGCCAACCTCGGTCAATACGACGAAGATGACATCGATTCGATCCCGGACCGCGCCAAGGAATACGGCGCGGAAGGTGCTCGGTTGGTGGACTGCAGAGAGAGCCTCGTCGAAGAGGGTCTTGCAGCGATAGCCTGCGGCGCCTTTCATATCAGGACCGGTGGCAAGGTCTATTTCAACACCACGCCGTTGGGAAGGGTTGTCACAGGAACCCTCCTTGTGCGCGCCATGCGCGAGGACGGCGTAAACATTTGGGGCGATGGCAGCACCTACAAGGGAAACGACATTGAGCGTTTCTACCGCTACGGCTTGCTGGCAAACCCAGACCTTAGGATCTACAAGCCTTGGCTCGATAGGAACTTTGTGGCTGAACTTGGTGGCCGCCAGGAAATGAGCGAGTGGCTCCAGGCGCGCGATCTTCCCTACCGCGCGAGCAAGGAGAAGGCCTACTCAACCGACGCCAACATGCTCGGTGCAACTCACGAGGCCAAGAGTCTCGAGTTCTTGGACACCTCGATGGAGGTTGTTGACCCGATCATGGGTGTCGCGCACTGGGATGACCAGGTAGCTATTGACGCCGAAGAGGTGTCTGTTTCGTTTGAGCAGGGCAGGCCCGTTGCCATCAACGGCAAAAGGTTTGGCTCGGCCGTAGAACTCATGATGGAGGCAAATGCCATCGGTGGTCGACACGGCCTCGGCATGAGCGACCAAATTGAAAACCGCATCATCGAGGCCAAGAGCCGAGGCATCTACGAGGCCCCCGGGATGGCTCTTCTGCACATTGCATACGAGCGCCTTGTCAGCGCAATCCACAACGAGGACACCGTTGCGGCCTATCACAACGAGGGTCGCAGAATGGGCAGGCTGCTCTACGAAGGGCGCTGGCTCGACCCCCAGACGCTGATGCTCCGAGAGTCGCTGATGCGCTGGGTGGCAGGTGCAATCAATGGCACCGTGACTCTAAAGCTTCGTCGCGGGGACGACTACACGATTCTGGATACGCAGGGAGAGAACTTCTCTTATCACCCCGAGAAGCTATCGATGGAGCGCACCGAGGATGCCGTCTTTGGACCAGAAGACAGGGTTGGTCAGCTGACCATGCGCAATCTGGACATTCAGGACACCCGTCAGAAGCTCGACCTTTACCGAAAGCAAGGCCAAATCGATGGCGGACAGTTCGAGCTCACCTAAATGAGCATCCACATCGCCGCGAAGCCTGGCGAGATCGCCGAGATAATACTGCTGCCGGGAGACCCACTTCGTGCCAAGTGGATCGCTGAGAACTACCTGGAGAACCCTACCCAGTACAACTCTGTTAGAAACATGCTGGGCTTCACGGGCGAGTATCAAGGTCAGCGGGTATCCGTGCAGGGAACCGGCATGGGAGCTCCGTCAATCGGCATCTATGCCTATGAGCTCTTCAACGACTTCGGTGTCCAGAAGGCAATTCGAGTGGGAACCTCCGGAGGGCTGCCTCCCACCAAACTTCGCGATGTGGTAATAGCTATGAGCGCTTCCACGGATTCTAGGATCAACCGCAGAACCTATGGCGACCTAGATGTCGCACCGGCAGCCAGCTATGTGCTTCTTGAGCGCGCGGTGCAGGCAGCAAGGGAACGGAAGATTCCACATCACGTCGGAATGATTGCCTCGGGAGACCTCTTCTATGACGAGAGCGACTCACTAGAGCACTGGAAGAAACTCGGCGTTCTCGCGCTCGAGATGGAGTCCAATCAGCTCTACACCCTTGCAGCTCGTTTCCGCCGTCAGGCCCTAAGCATCGTGACTGTCTCAGACATGATGGATGGCAGTGGCGAGACCTCATCCGAGGAGCGGGAAAGCGGATTCAGAAACATGGTTGAGCTAGCACTCGCCGCCGCACTCTAAGCAATAGTGTTTCTCCGTGCCAAGCGCCGCTAACATCCTCGGGTTCACACTCCTTGCCCTGGTAATCATCGTTGTCCCGGGGCCTTCGGTCCTCTTTGCAATTGGCAGGGCGCTTGTGTTGGGAACCAGACCCGCGGTCATCTCAGTCCTGGGCAATGCCGCCGGCGTTGGACTCCAAATTGTTGTTGTCTCGCTCGGTCTTGGAGTGCTGATAAGCCAATATCCGCCGGTGTTTTTCGCGATTCAGGTAATTGGCGCCCTAGTGATCTGCTATCTCGGCATCCGCGCTTTTCTGTCAAGAGCGAAGCTAGATGTCGGATCCCAGGAAAAAGAGAGTTCTGCCAGCCATGTGCTCAGGCAGTCCGTAATCGTTGGCATTACGAACGCCAAAACATTCGTCTTCTTCCTCGCAGCACTCCCCCAGTTTGTCTCTCCAGCAGAGGGCAGCATCGTCATTCAGATGCTTATTCTGGGGGTAATTTTCAGTGTCATAGGTGTGGCCAGCGACCTGGTCTACGCGGTTGCAGCAGGCAAGGCTAGGGATTGGCTTTCCACTTCAGCTGAGCGACTTGCAACCTTCAGGGGTGCAGGTGGGGTGGCGCTCACTCTGCTTGGCTGCTACATGCTTATTGACGCAATCGCTCACTAGGCGCCCTCGGTAGGAATCGAACCTACGACCAAGGGATTAGAAAGTATTCGCTTGAAAGGGGCTTCCATAGACAGTCGTCTATGTATATTGGAATCGTGAGTGAGTGGAACTACACCAAATGTTCGAAGCCTTTTGAGTCGCAGCAAGCTGCCCTTGACTACCTCCAAGAAAAAGACTTTGCGGGGCTCATCCTCAAGAGAACCCAAGGTTTCACAGCAGTTTGCCCAACATATCCAGATGGCTACTACCCGGACGCGGTCGTAGTTGCTGAAGTTGAAAACTCTAAGCTTGATCTGGCTGCCGAAAGAAAGAGTCTTCCAATTCAAGGCTGCTGCTAGCGCGCCCTCGGTAGGAATCGAACCTACGACCAAGAGATTAGAAGGCTCTTGCTCTATCCACTGAGCTACGAGGGCTCGGACGCCATTCTAATCGGAACGAAAATGAGCGCTGTTCTGTCCTAGAGTTGTGGAAGTAATGGCGCTAAAAACAACTCAGATCCCCCAGGTCACCTCTCGTGATGAGCTGGTGGAGGCAACCATTGATTTGGTGAAAAAGTGGGTCGCGCAGTCGTCCCAAATGCGTGAAAACATCTCTTCCAAGCGGCTATCGGGTTTGCTGCAGGATCCCAACGGCCTGGACTTTGCAGTCGGCTTTATTGATGGCGTAATCAGGCCCGAGGATCTGAGGGTCGCGGCCACCAACCTCTATGGCCTCAGGACCATAACACCCAAGTTTCTTCCTCTAGGGTTGCGGGCGCTGCTCTCCCTTGGTGCCAATCTTGCGCCGCTGTTTCCCTGGCCCATCATCCCTATCGCACGCAGGGTGCTCAGAAGCTTCGTCTCACACCTAGTGATTGATGCCAAGCGAAGCAAACTGAATGCAGCAAAAAGAAAACTGAAGCTTGACTGGGCCACTCTGAACATCAATCTGCTAGGCGAGGCGGTGCTAGGTAAGCGTGAGGCTAACAAGCGCCTCGTTGCGATAACTGAGATTCTCTCGAGGGCGGAAACCGAGTATGTCTCGGTTAAGGTCTCGGCCATAGTCGCGCCACACTCCCCATGGGCCTTTGAGCATACGGTAGATGAGGTGGTTGCTCGCCTTTTGCCGCTCTACCAAATTGCTGCAGCCGCATCCCCAAAAAAGTTCATCAACCTCGACATGGAGGAGTATCACGACCTCGATCTCACCATTGCCGTCTTCAAGAAGATCTTGGGTAGAGAGGAGCTGAGGGGACTCAAGGCTGGCATTGTGTTGCAGGCCTACCTCCCAGACGCCCTGCGAGCCATGATCGACCTGCAGCAATGGGCAGAGCTGAGGGTTCTGGATGGCGGGGCTCCGATCAAGGTTCGAGTTGTGAAAGGTGCCAACCTGCCGATGGAGCGGGTGGATGCCGAACTGCACGGCTGGCCTCTTGCCACAGGTTCTTCTAAGAGCGAGGCGGACGCCAACTACAAGCGGGTTCTGAACTACGCCCTGACCGAAGAGCGCGTAAGGAACGTGCAGGTTGGCGTTGCCGGGCACAACCTCTTTGATCTTGCCTTTGCCTGGCTTCTTGCCTCACAGCGCGGAGCGCAGCAGGGCATGGATGTCGAGATGCTGCTGGGGATGGCGCCGAACCAGGCCCGGGTCGTGAGCGAAACGGTCGGCAAGCTCGTGCTCTACACGCCAGTTGTCGACTCTCGAGAGTTCGACGTCGCAATCGCCTACCTAATCCGCAGGCTCGAAGAAGGAGCATCGCAGGATAACTTCCTCTCTAACGCCTTTGAAATGGCCTACGAGGACTCCTTTGAGATCGAAAAGAGTCGATTCCTCGACTCGCTCGAGCGTATGGACAGCGAGGTGCCGATTCCCAACAGGCTCCAGGATCGCAGAAACCAGGACCCGCAGATACCCCTTGAAAGATTTGCGAACACCCCTGATACCGACCCCTCGCTGGCTGCGAATAGGCAGTGGGCAAAGCGGATATATAGGCGACTAGAAAACACCGAAATCGGCATCGAGCTGGTGGAGAAACAGAGCGTCAGAGATGCCAGAACACTCAATGAGCTGGTAGCTAAAGCCAAGCTGGCGCAGCCAGCACTAGGCAATCTGACGGGCGCCCAGCGCGCAACCCTGCTGCACCAAATCGGGGCCGTCCTGGAGACCAATCGGGAATACCTGATAGAGGTCGCCATGGCTGAGGCGGGTAAGACCTTTGATCAGGTCGACGTTGAAGTTTCCGAGGCGATTGATTTCGCCCACTACTACGCGCATCAGGCTAAGCGTTTAGACGCACTCCCTGGTGCAAAGCCGAAACCAAGGCCAGTGACCCTGGTAACTCCCCCGTGGAACTTCCCGATTGCTATTCCTGCCGGCGGCGCTCTCGCCGCTCTGGCCACCGGTTCGGCGGTCGTCTTTAAGCCCGCGGGCCCCGCGGCTCGTTGCGGCGCCGTGCTAGCCGAGTTGTTCCTAGAGGTCCTTCCCGAGGACGTCTTTATTCCCGTTCACATTGGCGAGCGCGAATTAGGGCAGCAACTGGTTTCACATCCCGATGTTGACCAGGTGATTCTCACAGGTGGCTACGAGACAGCCCAGCTGTTTAGAACCTTCCGGCCGGATCTGAAGCTCCTGGCCGAGACAAGCGGCAAGAACGCGATCATCGTCACACCACACGCCGACTTCGACCTGGCAGCCAAGGACATCGCCTACAGCGCCTTTGGACACGCAGGTCAAAAATGCTCTGCCAGTTCGCTTGTGATTCTGGTTGGCTCAGTGGCCCAATCGAAGCGCTTCCGAAGACAGCTGATGGATGCCGTTGAGTCGCTGACGGTTGACCATCCAACCAACCCCACCGCTCAAATGGGCCCTGTGATCGCGCCTCCAGAGGGCAAGCTGAGACAGGGGTTGACTCAGCTGGACCGCGGAGAAAAGTGGCTTATAGAGCCCAAGGAGCTCGACGAGAGTGGCAAACTCTGGTCACCCGGAGTCAGGGAGAACGTTCGGCCGGGGGCAACCTCCCACCTCGTCGAATATTTCGGTCCGGTGATGTCGATCATGACGGCAAGAAACCTCGAGGCCGCAATTGCGCTGCAGAACTCCGTCGACTACGGACTAACGGCAGGCATCCACTCGCTAAGTTCGAGCGAGATTAACGACTGGCTCGCAAGAGTCCAGGCGGGCAATCTCTATGTCAATCGAGGCATCACAGGTGCGATCGTGCAGCGCCAACCCTTTGGCGGTTGGAAGCGTTCTGCCGTGGGGCCTGGAGCCAAGGCAGGTGGCCCCAACTATCTCTTTGCGCTAACCGATTGGGAACGCTCATCAAACAATGCAGAAGAAGCCATCGAGTCTGCTGCGGTAAATGAGGCACTGGTTCTTGCTGCTGGGTCCATGCTCACAGACGAAGAGATGGGCTCTTTGCTGAGGAGCGCCCAGAGCGATCTTGCGGCCCTTAAGCACTACTTCTCGGGCTCCAAGGACATCAGTGGCCTGACCGCCGAGATCAATCAGCTCCGCTATTTCCGCTCGGACTGCCAACTGAGGGTTACCGGCCAGGCAACAGAGTTTGAACTCTGGCGCTCAGCAATCTCTGCGATTTCGCTCCGGGATGTTTCAGTCAGCATCGAGTCCGCACCCGAGAGGCTGATTCAACTGCTCGGCAGGGCCGGCTGCAGCGTGAGGGTTGAAAGCCAGGAGCAGTGGCTTGCCAGCCTCTCCTCTCCCCGCCGGGTAAGGGTGGTCGGCCTCAAGGAGTGGGCGGCGGAGCTGGCCAACCCAGATGTTGCCGTTTATGAGAATGATGTGACCGAATCCGGAATCATCGAGATGCTCCCCTACTTCAAAGAGCAGGCGGTAAGCATTACAACTCATCGCTTCGGTAATCCCGCAAGACACATCAGGTCTTTGAAGCTCTAAGCGTTTATCAGGAATCTCCTAGCAAATCGGGAGTATTCTTCCCTCTTGGCCTGTTGGTCATAGAGAAACAAACATTAGAGGTCTCCTTTGTCGATTCTTTCGAAACTTTCCCTGAAAAACCGAGCCGTGGTTGCGCTTGTTGCGCTGATTGTTGGCGCCTTTGGATTCATCTCTGTCGGAGCACTCAAGCAAGAGCTGATTCCTTCGATTGAGATTCCATCTGCTGCCATCGTGACCTCTTACCCCGGAGCTTCACCAGAGGTTGTTGACGCTCAGGTCTCCGGGCCGCTGGAGCAGGCCGTAATTGGTCTCGAGGGCATCGAATCGACCTCCGTAACCTCCACAACCGGTCTTTCGGTGCTGCGAGTCTCTTTTGAATTTGGAACCTCCACCCAAGACGCCACCAGTCGGCTGAATGAAGCGCTGGATGGTATCTCAAGCGTCCTACCAAGCGACGCATCGCCGCAGGTAATCTCTGGAAGCTTTGACTCAGTTCCGATCATCGTGCTTGCGGTTAGTGCCGACGACGGCGACAACGAACGAATTGGCAAGAAGCTCGAGGAGCTTGCCCCAACACTTTTTCAGCAGGTTGATGGCATCCGCGACGTTGCAGTATCAGGCGCTAAAGAGAAGCGTCTGAATCTAGACCTCATCCAGATCGCACTGGCCCAGAACGGCCTAACGCAGCGCGACATTGTCACCGCAATCAACTCAAACGGCTTGATCCTGCCGGTTGGTTCGATTGTTGATAGTGACGGCTCAATCGCGATTCAGGTCGGTTCGGCAGTCGACACGGTGGAGCTTTTCGAGTCACTGCCCGTTATTCCAGCGCAGCCCTCTGGCGCTGGGGCCGTTGTCACAATCGGAGATGTAGCCAAAGTTACTCTGGAGGAAGCTCCAGTTAATTCGATCGCGAGAACCAACGGACTTGAGTCGTTAGCAGTGTCGATTGTTAAGACCCCGGATGGCAACTCCGTAGCGGTGTCCCACGGCGTTCAGGACCTAATCCCCGAGCTGATTAGCGGCCTGGGTGGTGGTGTCACCGTCACCACTACCTTTGACCAGGCCCCATTCATTGAGAAGTCGATTGAGGACCTGACTGTAGAGGGTCTGCTAGGTCTGACCATGGCTGTGTTGGTTATCTTGGTGTTCCTTCTGAGCTTCAAGTCGACCATCATCACGGCTATTTCAATTCCAACCTCGGTGCTAATAACCTTCATCGGCCTCTCCGTTGCTGACTACTCGCTGAACCTGCTGACGCTGGGTGCGCTGACTATTTCGATTGGTCGAGTAGTTGATGACTCGATCGTGGTGATCGAGAACATCAACCGCCATCTCAGCTACGGCGAGAAGCGCCGCAAGGCCATCATGACGGCGGTCAAGGAGGTTGCTGGGGCAATTACCGCCTCCACCATCACCACGGTTGCTGTGTTCCTTCCAATCGCTCTTGTCGACGGACTGGTCGGCGAGCTGTTCAGGCCGTTCGCCTTCACCGTTGCAATCGCGCTGCTTGCCTCGCTGCTTGTGAGCTTGACGATTGTCCCGGTATTTGCCTACTGGTTCCTCAGAATGCCGAAGCGGCTCAGGGCAGCCAAGGAGGCTGATCCAAAGAACTTTGAGAAGAAGCAGCGAATCGAAGAGGAAGAGCGTGAGAAGAAGAGCTTCCTGCAGCGCGGCTACATTCCAATCCTGCGCGGCACAACCCGCCACCCATGGCTGACTCTGCTGGCTGCCTTCATGATCCTCGGCTACACCTTCTCCCTCGTTCCACTTTTGAAGACCAACTTCATCGATGGAGGCGGCTCTAACCAGTTCACGGCCCGGCTAAACATGCCCGCGAGCACGACACTAGAGGAGCAGGATGAGGCCGCCAAGGAACTTGAAGAGCTCATGGTGGGCCTTGAGGGTGTGAACGTGGTGCAGACCACCGTTGGCTCCGCTGCTGACGGTCGTGTCGCTTTTGGCGCTGCAGCAAGTGGCATTGCCTTTACGGTTCAGGCCGATGAGGAGGCAGACATCGAGGCGTTGCAGGCCAAGGTTCTCAACCTCCCAACCCCGGATGACAGCGAAATCACCACCAGCCAGGGTGGTGGGTTCGGATCCTCTGAAACCATCGACATTCAAGTTCTTGCCTCAGATAACGCCCTGCTGCAGGAGGCGGTCGACAAGATAGCCTCCGGCATGGATGGTCTTGCCAATATCAGCGCAATCTCAACCACACTCGAAGCAGATGAGCGCGTCATGGAGATCGTGGTCGATCGCGAGAAAGCTGCCGGCTACCTGCTCACCGAAACGGCCGTGACAGGCATCGTTGCCGCCCAACTCAGACCATCTCCGCTCGGTGTGGTGAGCATTGAGGGCGATGACGTTCAGGTATTCGTCGCTGGTGCAAGCGCCCCAGAATCACTGGCTGAAGTTCGTGCGCTGCAGATTCCGACATTTGCCGGACTGGTTCGCCTCGATGAGCTCGCGAGTGTGGAAGAGGTGCTCAAGCCAACTTCCATCACCACCGAGCGAGGCAATCGCACGGCTGAGGTTCAGTTGACCCCCGAGGGCGACGACCTTGGTGCTATCAGCGCGGCTGTCACCGAACGACTTGGTGAAATCTCACTTCCTGTTGGTGTTGAGGCTTCCATCGGTGGTGCCGCGGCCGACCAGGCCGAGAGCTTCCAGCAGCTCGGGCTTGCACTGCTTGCCGCAGTAGCCATCGTTTACATCGTGATGGTCGCGACCTTCTCGAGCCTGATCCAGCCGCTGCTGCTGCTCATCTCAATTCCATTCGCAGCAACGGGAGCATTGGGGTTGCTACTTCTCACCGACACCGCGCTGGGTGTTCCCGCGCTGATCGGTATGTTGATGCTGATTGGAATCGTGGTCACCAACGCGATCGTGTTGATTGACCTGGTAAACCAATATCGCAAGCAAGGATGGAGCGTTCGTGACTCGCTCATGAATGGAGCGAGGCAGCGCC
>JAPOHQ010000023.1 GCA_029979375.1 Microbacteriaceae bacterium | reverse complement strand
TCCTGGTCCGAGACGTGTCCCAAGAATCTCACTCTCTCTGCAATGCCTAGCTCAGCCGCTAACTCCTCAAGTCGAGCTCTCTCCCCTCCATCTCCCACGAGCTCAATTTGGAGTTTGGGGTGTTCGGTCAGTCTCGCTGCTGCTCTGAGGAGTTCATCAACTTTCTTCTCGTCGTCCAGTCTCCCCAAGAAAAGTGCAATCGGGCTTCGGTTAGAGGTTGGGGTGCTGTTGGCGAATCTTGATGCGTCAATGCCACAGCTAATTGGCAAAACCCCTCTGACTCGTGCCGAAGTTTCCAATAGTTCCGCAGCGCGCTTTGTGGGAGTTGTTAAAGCATCCATCTTGCGAAGTACACGTCCGGCATCTGCCCAGATGACCCGCATTGCGAACTTGTGAAGGAATTTTGGCAGCAGCGAATACCGCATCAGGTTCTCTGGCATCACGTGGTTCGTGGCCAGGGTGCGGAGATTGAGTTTCTTTGCAGCGCGCAGGGCAAACCGACCTACCATCAGGTGCGATTGAATGTGCACTGCATGTGGCTCGACCTCTTTGAGCACCTCGAAGATTTTCTTCGTCATCCCCCAGGGCTCAGGCCAACGAAGGGTTCTGTGCTGTGGAACCCGGTGTGAGCGAAGGCGGTGAACAATCATGTTCACACCATCGTGGTGCTCAATTCTTGGGCCCTCGCTGCTGTCAAAGGCCGGGGCAATGATGTGGACCTCGTGGCCGCGACGAACCAGGCCGCCGGCGAGGCGCTCTGCAAAACGCGCGGCGCCATTGATGTCCGGTGCAAATGTGTCACACGGGATAACGACTCTGAGTGCGCCTGCCAATCAAACCTCACTGCTTAGCTGTGGATGAACCCTAGAAAGCATAAGCACTCCACCCATTGCAATCAGGCCAGCAACTACATAACCAAGAATTTCGGAGAGCTTCGCCTGCGAGGCCTCTCCGAGAATCACTACCGCAATCCCAACAGCGACGGCAGGATCGACAACCGTGAGACCCGCGATGACAAGGTCTGGGGGCCCAGAGGCGTACGCGTTCTGCACAAACCAACCACCCAGGAAAGTTGCACCGATCAACGCGACGCCGGCTAGCAGTGTGAGTAGATCAAAGTCCCCCTGATAGAAGCGCTGGATTACGACCTTTGCCAACGAAGCAACGAACCCGTAAAGAACTCCGGCCCCGAGGATGTAACTCAAGGGTCCGACATGGCCTTTGGTCATGTAGAAAGCCAAACCGAAGAAGATCAAGAGAATCACCAAGATTCCCACGACCTGCAGAAGTTTCTCATCGCTGAGCTCAGTGGAGACGGCACTGGTGGCCGCGAAGCTCACGAATGCGCCTACTCCTAGCAGCGTGATACCAATTGCGAGCCAAGTAGGTCTGTCGAGGCGCAATTTGTAGATTCGCGCATTGAGTATTGAGGTCAAAATCAAAGCCAGCGCGCCAATCGGCTGAACCACAATGAGTGGCGCCAGTGCCAGGGCTCCCAGCTGAAACAGTATGGCCAAGAGCAAAAAGGATGTCCCGGTGAGCCACGTGGGTCTTCTGAGCAAGTCCACAATCTGCCTGATGTGCAGTGAGCCAATTTTCGGTTGGTCTGGTGCGTGATGCTTTGTCACTGCATCGTTTTGAAACTGTGCCCCCAGGGACAAGAAAACAGCTCCTGTTATGGCTAGAAGTATTGCCAGGATCCTGACGAGCTCGGGTGTGAACAAAAGGGTGCTCCTGTCTGCAACGCAGCCATCCAAGCCTAAACCAGTGGGCCCTAGGAGCGGGTAGATTTGGGCAATGGCCATCCGACCTATAAGAATCTGGGGAGACCCCGTCCTCCATACCCCAGCCACGGCCGTGGAAGAGATAAACGATGAGGTACGTGAGCTGGTAGCGGACATGTACGAGACGATGGATCTTGCCCCCGGCGTCGGCCTCGCAGCGCCTCAGGTTGGAGTTGGACTGAGGATCTTCGTCTTTTCCTACGAATACGAGGGCGAATAACTCCGTGGAGCGGCCATTAACCCCGAGCTCGAACTGTCGGATTATGTTGAGGGCGATCCCGACCCCGAGCTGGAGTCCGAGGGCTGCCTGTCGCTCCCCGTGAAAGGTTTCCACTCAGGCGTCACTCCAAGGCTGTCCTTCGGGCAATGGACCTCGCTGGAGCCAGCTATGAGCTGGAGGTGGAGGGCTGGATGGCAAGAATCTTCCAGCACGAATTTGATCACCTAAATGGGATCCTCTATGCCGATCGACTCCAGCCCAATTTCAGAAATGAGCTTCAGTTGGTCATCGACGAGGAAGGCTGGGGGCTGCCCGGAATCTCCTGGTTACCTGGAGTGGATGATCTAGAGCCCTAGCATCCGCAGCCCCGCAGCAGCGGCAGCCCCGGCAATCACCACGAGGATGTAGGGCGCCCGTAAGGCGAGCAGCACCGCTGCAACGGCTAGGGCCGCAAGGCGAGCATCAAACTCGATTTCGCCATCAGTGGTGAGACCCTGAATGGCGACAAGGGCCGCTAGCAACGCGACCGTAACCCTCTCGGAGAATCCGCGGAAACTATCGGTAATGAACCGTTGCGGGACGAGGTAGCCAAGGAGTTTCCAGCTGTAGACAGCGAGCGAGGCCAAAATCACAGTGGTAATCACTTGGCACCCCTAAACGGCACAAGTGCCACTACCGCTGCGAGAAGGATTGGCACCCCGGCTGGAAGGAAAGGCGTTGTTGCGATGGCGATGCCGGCCCCGAGAAGTGCGAGTTGCCAGTTTTGTCTAATCCGGGGCCAAAGAAGCCCCAGGAATGCTGCCGCTGCGGCCGCATCGAGGCCCCACTGCTCAACGGATCCCATGAGGTTGCCGGCCAGCGCCCCGATCAGGGTCGCGCTGTTCCAGAAGATAAAGACTGCAACCCCTGTGGCCCAAAAACCTAGCTTTTGCATCCTGGACTCGCCCTGGGCTGCAGAGACAGCATTGGACTCATCTATCGTCAGTTGAGCCGTAAGGAGCCTCAGAAGACCCCTGGGGCCGATCACGGAGGTGAGTCTGAGGGCGTAAAAGGAATTCCTGATGCCCATCAGCCAGGCGCTTGAGATTGCAGTTATCGGGGCGCCTCCAGCTGCCACAACCCCAACAAAGGCAAATTGCGAGGCCCCGGAGAACATCAGGAGGCTGAGAAGCATCACTGGTAGCACATCGAGCCCAGAAGCAACACCGATTGCACCGAATGAGACACCATAGAGCCCGGTTGCTAGCCCGACTGAGATGGAGGTGGAGAGGACTTGCTTTCTCATATCCACCCCTAAAGATGTGGCTCCCCGGCTTGGACTCGAACCAAGAACCCTTCGGTTAACAGCCGAATGCTCTGCCAATTGAGCTACCGAGGAATGTGCCCTAGGGACTTGGAAAGACTAGCAGAAATCTCTCTCAGCGCATAAGCGATCTGCGCTCGGCTTCCAAGGAAACAAGCTGTCGCTGAATCTCGTCACCGCTTTGCCCATCGGAGCCCTCCAGTCGCTTCAGGGCCGCAAGCAGATCTGTCTTCTCCCGATTCAAGGTCTGGAGCATCGCGCTTTTTACTATGCCGGTTGCATAGCGATCAAGCTCTGCCTCGGACGAGACAGGAAGCGGGGCAAGAGCGAGCTCTCGGATTAGTGGCAATAGGCTCTCTGGTGCGGCATTGGCGATGTGATTCACAAAACTCTGCTTGAGAAGCTCGGACTCGTTTTCGAGGATAAGGGCGAGGAGCTCTCGGTGAATCGGCTCGCTAAGGCCGGCCGCGTGCATCCTGCGCAGTTGGCTGATCTCAAAAGCCTGCGGCCTCTGCAGCAGGACCTGTAGGGTCTGGGTCTCCAGCTTGTTGTTGGTTGATGGTGATGCCTGTTGAGGGGCAGAGGTGCGCAGCGGTTCAACTCGCTGCGCGGTCTGGGTCTGCTTGCTTCCCCCAACCAACTGCGAAACCTCAGAAAGCTCCAGGGAAACCCACTCGGCCAACTGCCTGGTATAACCGGAGCGCAGTGCTGGATCGGCTATTTCTGCCACTACTGGCGCCGCCGCTCTGGCTGCTGCGACCCTGGAGTCAATGTCGGTCAACGGGAACTGAGCGATTCGGTGACGGATAACAAACTCAAAAAGCGGCTTCTTTCCCTCCAGCATTCGGGCTATCGCGGCATCGCCCTGCTGCTGACGCAGGTCCGCAGGATCGAGCCCCTCGGGCCCGGCAGCCACGAAGGTTAGAGCGTTGAACTTGGAGCTGTCGCCATAGACCCGCAGCGCTGCCTTCTCCCCCGCGGCGTCGGGGTCAAATGTGAAGATCACGCTCGCCGGGTCTGTCGATTGTCCAAGAAGTCTGTTAATCAGTCGGATGTGCTCCTCACCAAATGCGGTGCCACAAGTTGCCACAGCGGTTTGCACACCTGCGAGGTGACATGCCATCACATCGGTGTAGCCCTCGACAACGACGACCTGTCGACTCTTCGCAATCTCCTTGCGCGCAAGATCTAGGCCGTATAGGACGCTGCCCTTGTGATAAACGGGGGTTTCGGGGGTATTGAGATACTTTGGGCCTGCGTCATCCTCGTAGAGCCTCCTGGCACCGAACCCCAAGACTTGCGAGTTTGCATCGCGGATTGGCCAGAGCACTCGCCCTCGAAAACGGTCGTAGTGACCTTTTTCTCCCTTTGAGGCAAGTCCTACCTGCACCAGCTCCTCGTCTTTGTAACCGAGGTTGCTGAGGTGGTTATAGAGGTTCTGCCAACCCTTTGGGGCATAGCCGATCCCGAACTGCTTGGCAGCCGCCTGGTCGAAGCCTCTTGAGATCAGGAACTTCCGAGCAGCATCTCCCTCCTCGGACTCCAACTGTGAGGTGAAGTATTCGGCTGCATCTTTGTTGATCTGCAAGAACCTGGAACGATTCGAGCTCTCCTGTTGCCCCTCTTCGTAGGTCAGCTTGAAGCCGACTCTGTCGGCAAGTTTCTCCACCGCGTCTGAGAAGGCGATGTTCTCAATCTCCTGGATGAACTTGTAGACGTCTCCGCCCACCCCGCACCCGAAGCAGTGGTAAAAGGCCGGATTAGACCTGACGTTGAAGCTCGGGGTCTTCTCTCCGTGGAAGGGGCAAAGACCCTTGAAGCTTCCGGCGCTAGCGGGCTTTAGTGCCACGTAGGAGCCAATGATCTCCACGATGTCAGCGCGCTCTTTGAGCTCTTCAATGTCAGATTGGCGCACCCTAGGCATATGAGAATCCTACGAGAGGGCTTCGTGCAGTGAGATCGCGGTTGGATCGGTAAGCGAAGCCACCTGATCGACTATTACGCGCTTCCGCGCGCCGTCGTCCTGCGCTTTGGACCAGGCATCGGCGAAAACCGGCTCTAGGTGGTGACCGCCTTTGGCTAGGAGCTTGTCCGCCAGCTCGATGAGCAGCTTACGCTGGCGTTCATAGAAGGGTTGCCGATCGTCATGCGACATCACCTGAGAGGCCACGATGCCCTTCAGGACAGCGATCTCACTCTTTACCTTTGAGGGGACTATTACCCCAGAGCGGTATCGGGTCAAAGAGTTCTTCGACGAGTTTTCCAAGATTGCCTCTGTAGTCCTGGAGACGAATGAGCCAATCAGATCGCTTGTGAGATTCTTGAGCTGCGCGATGTCCTTGGGCGTATTGCCAAATTCGCTGAGCCAGTAGGGCGACTTCATCAGGTGCTCGAAGGCCTCCTCCAGTTGCACCTTCGAGAGCTTGCCGCCAGACCATTTGGAGATTTCTTCGATTAGTTGTGGCCGCTGAGAGAGGTCAGCCAGCGCTTTTGGATCAATGAAACCCTCCACAATCGCATCCTCGAAGTCGTGCACGGAGTAGGCGACGTCGTCTGCAAAGTCCATGATCTGAGCCTCAACACATTTTGCCCCGGGTGGAGCATCTTGGCGCATCCAGAAGAAGACCTCCAGATCGTCTGAGTATGCCCCGAACTTCACCGAGTGCCCGTAGTGGTCCGCCTCGTGCAATTGCCAGGGATACTTTGTGGCGGCATCCAAAGAGGCTCGCGTGAGATTCAGACCACGCGACATCCCAGAGTCATCAAAGATTTTGGTTTCCAGCCGAGTCAGAATCCTAAAGGTTTGGGCGTTGCCTTCGAAACCTCCGATGTCGGCAGCCCAAAGGTTGAGCGCACTCTCGCCGTTATGACCAAAAGGCGGATGTCCCAGATCATGGGCAAGGCAGGCCATGTCAACCAGGTCTGGGTCGACACCAATTGCGTTCGCCAGCTCTCGTCCAACCTGGGCAACCTCAAGGGAGTGGGTAAGTCGGGTTCGGGCGAATGCGCCCGAGGTCGGAGAAAGGACCTGGGTCTTGGAGCTCAAGCGCCTAAAGGCCGCGGAATGCAAAACCCTTGCGCGATCCCTGGAAAACTCACCCCGCTTCACCATGGAAGACAGCGGTTGCGGCACAAACCGCTCGCGATCCGAATCCGAGTAACCGTCCTCCAAAAGCACCTTGGTCACAACTACCCTCCCGAAACCGATAGCTCTGCCAGCTCAAGCTGGTCTCGGTGCTCTGCGCTCAGCTCGCGACTTGCCAGCCAATTCTGTGGCAGTGAGCAGGACTTGACCGATCCGAGTCGACCTCGCGGACCCTCAGCCTCATCACCGGGATAGCCGACCGAGCTATCTAAGGTGTCCAAGAGATTCCTAATCTCCTCAAGGCTGCTGGCCATGGCGAGCGCGGCTCGGAAGTCGCCGCCGACCGGATAACCCTTGAAATACCAGGCCACGTGTTTCCGAATGTCTCGACACGCTCGGTTCTCCTCCTCAAAGAATTCGGTGAGAAGCTCAGCGTGGCGATAGAAGGCGTCCGCTACTTCCTTGAGCGATGGCATGGAGTACTGATCCTCAGCCAGCTCCGAGCCAGCAAGAAAAGCCATGATCGATCGCTCGAGATCCGCGAAGAGCCAGGGGCGCCCAAGGCAGCCTCGTCCGACCACAACCCCGTCGACTCCGGTCTGCTTCATCATGGCAACCGCGTCACGGCCTGACCAGATATCGCCATTGCCGAGTACCTGAACATCAGGTAGGGCCCTGCGGAGCTCTGCGATGGCATTCCAATCGGCCTGACCCGAGTAGTAGTCCTCGGCCGTGCGGCCGTGCAAGGCGACCGCAACAACTCCGGCATCTCTGGCGGCCTTGCCGGCATCGATAAAGGTCAGGTGATCACTATCTATGCCCTTGCGCATCTTGACGCTCACTGGAACATCGCCAGCAGCCTTCACTGCGCTCTGGACGATGGCCTCAAAGAGCTCCGACTTCCAAGGGAGTGCCGCTCCCCCACCCTTTCTAGTCACCTTGGGCACGGGACAGCCGAAATTTAGATCGATGTGGTCTGCTCGATCCTCTTCAACCAGCATGCGAACCGCATCAAAAATGGTGCGCGGGTCAACCCCATATAGCTGAATCGATCTGATCTTCTCGGATGGATGATGCTTGATCAAACGCATCGATTCAGGGGTTCGCTCAACTAGGGCACGCGAGGTAATCATTTCGGAGACAAAAAGACCGCCACCGTGCTCGCGACATAGCCTGCGAAACGCAGTGTTGGTTATGCCCGCCATCGGGGCCAGCACCACCGGCACCTCGATGCTGTGTTTGCCGTATTGAAGGCCCAACCTAAACGTTTAGCCTTTCGGCGAGGTAGCTGCGAACCTTCTCTAGGCTCACGCGCTCCTGCGCCATTGAGTCGCGCTCGCGAATGGTTACCGACTTGTCCTCTGAGGTGTCGAAGTCAACCGTGATGCAGAACGGTGTTCCAATCTCGTCGTGTCGGCGATAGCGCCGACCAATGGCCCCCGAATCATCAAAGTCGACATTCCAGGTTCTGCGCAGATCCTTCGCTAGCTCCTGAGCAATTGGGTTCAAGTCCTCGTTGCGGCTCAGGGGCAATACTGCCGCCTTGATGGGAGCAAGTCGGTAGTCGAGCCTGAGGACCGTGCGCTTGTCAACGCCGCCCTTGGCGTTTGGTGCCTCGTCCTCTGCATATGCATCCACAAGGAACGCCATCAGCGATCTAGTGAGTCCTGCCGCCGGCTCAATCACATACGGAGTCCAACGCTTTTCCTCGGCTGGGTCGAAGTAACTGAGGTCAACACCGGAGTGCTGGGAGTGGGTCTTCAGATCAAAGTCGGTTCGGTTGGCAACGCCCTCGAGCTCACCAAACTCTCCGCCCTGGAATCCAAAGCGATACTCGATGTCGACAGTCCGCTTTGAGTAGTGCGAGAGCTTCTCCTTGGGGTGCTCAAACAGCCTCAGATTCTCGGGGTTGATACCGAGGTTGACGTACCAGTTGTAGCGCTCCTGAATCCAGTATTCGTGCCACTCTTCGTCTTCGCCAGGCTTCACGAAGAACTCCATCTCCATCTGTTCAAACTCACGAGTTCTGAAGATGAAGTTTCCGGGAGTGATCTCGTTTCTGAAGCTCTTTCCCATCTGACCAATTCCGAAGGGAGGTTTCATGCGAGCGGCGTTTAGCACGTTGTTGAAGTTCACAAAGATGCCCTGGGCAGTCTCTGGCCTCAGGTAGTGCAGGCCAGACTCGTCTTCAACCGGACCCAGCGAGGTCTTCAAAAGTCCATTGAAATTCTTTGGCTCGGTCCAGATGTCCTTAGAGCCGCAATTAGGGCATGGTACCTCCGCAAGCGACTGCGGTGGGCGGCCCTTCTTCTCCTCAAAGGCCTCCTCGAGGTGATCGGCACGAAAACGCTTGTGGCAGCTGGTGCACTCGATCAGCGGATCGACGAAAGCCTCCACGTGCCCGGATGCCTCCCAGACACGCTTTGGAAGGATGATGGAGCTGTCGAGCCCAACAACATCGTCGCGCCCATTCACCATGGACTGCCACCACTGGCGCTTGATGTTTTCTTTTAGCTCTACCCCGAGAGGGCCGTAATCCCAAGCCGAGCGCGATCCGCCGTAGATTTCACCCGCCTGGAATACAAATCCACGGCGCTTGGCGAGAGAGATTACAGAATCAAGTTTTCCGGTGGCCATGACACTCCACTTTGATGGCGAGCAAAACGCTAGTTTATCGGTCTATCGTCGGCATTGCCGAAGCGTCTTTGGCGCTTTGAATACTCCTCAATGGCTCGCCAGAGAGTCTCGCGAGTAAAGTCCGGCCAGAGATCATCCAGAAAGACATACTCGGCATAGCTGGCCTCCCACAGCATGAAATTGCTAGTTCTAATCTCTCCGGAGGAACGAAGGAAAAGATCGACATCCGGCATTTGGGGTTGATAGAGCTCGCGAGAAAATGCCTTTTCGGTCACGGCCCCCTTGAGTTTGCCTTCCCTAGCCCTCTCGACCAGGGCACTTGCCGCGTGCAGAATCTCTTGTCGTCCCCCATAGTTGACGGCCATGTTCAAGACCAAACCAGTGTTCTTGGCAGTTAGCCTCTCGGCTTCCTGGAGTTCAGCCACCACCGATGGCCAGAGTCGTTTGGCAGAGCCTACCCAGCGGATTCGCACGTTCCACTCCATCAGCAGGTCTCGCCTGCGGCGCAGCACCTCCTTGTTGTAGCCCATGAGAAAGCGGACCTCCTCTGGCGAGCGTTTCCAGTTCTCGGTGGAAAAGGCATAGGCCGTTAGGTTCTTAACGCCGGCCTCAATGGCTCCTGCCACGACGTCAAGCAGTGCTGCCTCTCCGGCCCGGTGCCCTTCAGTCCTAGTGAGTCCCCGGGAATTGGCCCAACGACCATTTCCGTCCATCACGACGGCGATGTGTTCGGGAACCTTGGCAAACTTTGGCGGATTGCGCTCTGGATCAAATAGCTTCACGTTCGCTCCACAAAACTTAGGGACTTTAGGCCGCGTTCCAGCTGCCACTGCATGTATGCGGCAATAACTCCGCTGACGTTATCCTTCGTTGGCTTCGCAGAAGCGGCGACAGCTGGCCAATCCCCAGCAAGCAGGGCCTTCATGTGCTCAAGGCCCCCTTGCCCAAGCTTTACCGAGCCGGCACCTGGGCAGGATGGGCAGTGAACACTTCCGGTGTGCACAGAGAACGATTCAGGCTCGCTTCCGCAGCTCGAGCAGACATCAAGCGCTGGCACCCAACCGGAAATGGCAAGCATTCGCAGCAGGAAGCTATCAAGAATCACATCTGAACCTTGCTCGCCCTTGGACAGGGCTCTGAGTGCTCCGATAACCAGCAGGTAATGCTTTTCGCTGGATTCCTCTCTCGTGAGTCGCTCTGCCGCCTCCACGATCGCGCTTGCTGCCGTGTAGCTGGGAAAGTTGGCAATGATGTCCCGGCCATAGCTTGCCAACTGATCAACTTGTGAGACCGTGTCGAGGTTCTTTCCTTCATAGAGCTGCAGGTCGACGACCGTAAATGGTTCGAGACGCCCGCCAAATCGACTGCTGGTCTTTCGAACGCCCTTGGCAACTGCCCGCACCTGGCCATGGTTTCTCGTTAGGAGCGTGAGAATCCGATCCACCTCACCAAGTTTGTGGGTTCGGAGGACAACGGCCTCATCGCGATAGTTGGGCACCGCTTTAGTATCCCAGCTGGTGGGCTTACTAGCTGGTAACGGCAAGCCTTAGGGCTCGGTTGACACTGGAAATCAGGGCCTTGAGCGAGGCAACAGCAATGTCGCCATCGATGCCAACCCCCCAAAGCACCTTGCCGGCCACGTCGAGTTCGATGTAGGCGGCGGCATTTGCGTCGCCACCGGTGGACATGGTGTGCTCCACGTAGTCCAACACCCGCACATCGATTCCGTTTTGGCTCAAGATGTCGATAAACGCCGATATCGGGCCGTTTCCGGTGCCCTTGGCATCCAGCTCACTCTCCCCATCACGAAGCACCACAGAGAGGTTGACAATGCCATCCATCTCGCTCTCCGAGCGCATGCGACGAAGTTCGAACTTGCCCCACTTCAGCTCATCGACCACAGAGGGCAGATACTCATCTTGGAAAATCTCCCACAGCTGCTTGGAAGAGACCTCCCCACCGAGCGTGTCGGTGTGACCCTGGACGACCTTGGAGAACTCGATCTGCAGCTTTCTGGGAAGATCCAACGAGTGGTCAGTCTTCATGAGGTAGGCAACGCCGCCCTTGCCAGACTGAGAGTTGACTCGAATCACTGCCTCGTAGTTGCGCCCCACATCCTTGGGATCAATTGGTAGGTAAGGGACTGCCCAGGTAAAGTCATCGACCTCTTGGCCAGCTGCCTTGGCGTCGCGCTCCAGGTGCTCGAAGCCCTTCTTGATGGCATCCTGGTGGCTGCCAGAAAAGGCCGTGTACACCAGGTCTCCGCCATAGGGCGACCGCTCTGGCACCGGAAGCTGATTGCAGTACTCAACCGTGCGCTTGATCTCATCGATGTCATCGAATGCAATCTCTGGGTCGATTCCCTGTGAAAACAGATTCAAACCGAGGGTAACCAAGTCGACATTGCCGGTTCTCTCACCATTGCCGAAGAGGCAACCTTCGATTCTGTCCGCTCCGGCCATATAGCCAAGTTCCGCTGCCGCAACCGCAGTGCCGCGATCGTTGTGTGGGTGCAGCGAGAGAATGATCGAGTCTCTTGGCTTCAGGTTTCTGCTCATCCATTCAATGCTGTCGGCATAAACGTTGGGAGTAATCATTTCAACCGTCGCGGGCAGGTTCATGATCATCTTGCGCTCTGGGGTTGGCCCAATAATCTCTGCCACTGCGTTGCAAACTTCGACGGCAAATTCCAACTCTGTGCCGGTGTAGGACTCAGGCGAATACTCGTAGTAAACCTCAGTCTCAGGAATCGTCTTCTCCAACTCGAGGCAAATCTTGGCCGCATCAGTGGCAATCTTCTTGATTCCCTCTTTGTCCAAGCCAAAAACAACTCTGCGCTGCAGCACGGAGGTTGAGTTGTAGAAGTGAACAATGGCCTGCTTTGCGCCCTTAATCGCCTCGTAGGTGCGCTCGATCAGGTGATCCCGAGACTGGGTTAGCACCTGAATCGTGACATCCTCCGGGATTAGATCCTGTTCGATGAGCAGCCTGACGAAGTCAAAATCGGTTTGGGAGGCAGAGGGGAATCCAACCTCGATCTCTTTGTAGCCCATGCGGACCAAAAGTTTGAACATCTCGAGCTTGCGCTCAGGGCTCATTGGGTCAATCAGAGCCTGGTTGCCATCCCTAAGGTCCACCGCACACCAGCGCGGTGCCTTGCTGATCCTCTTGGTAGGCCAGGTGCGATCAGGGAGATCGATTTTGATCTGCTCGTGGAATGGGATGTAGCGCTGATAGGGCA
>JAPOHQ010000022.1 GCA_029979375.1 Microbacteriaceae bacterium | reverse complement strand
GCCATGGGTGAAGACTCTGGTGACCCCTACCACATGTACTACATCCAGACCTCCTTCGGTGCTCCAGTGTTCGTTCAGAACGCTGACGGCTCCTACACCTCTGAGCTGGGCATGTCCGGAGACGGTGGATTCGCATTCGCTGACTGGCTAGCCGAAAACGGAGGCCTGTTCTCCTTCATGGACTACGGAACCACTGAGGCGGCCATCAAGTCTGGTGAGCTTGCCTGCTGGATCACCGGTCCATGGGCAGCTCCTTCGATTGCAGAGGGTCTTGGTGAGGACGGCTACGCCATCTACTCACTACCTTCGGTTGGTGGCGAGACCGCTTCCCAGTTCATGGGTGCTCGCGGATTCTACGTATCCAGCCAGACTGACGACCCACTGTACGTAAACAAGTTCCTATCCGAGTACATCGGTAGCGAGGCTGCACAGACCGAGATCTACGAGATCGGTGGACGTATCCCAGCACACAAGGGGGCGTTTGAGGCAGCAGCTGGCGACAAGATCACCGCAGGCTTCGGTGCTGCTGGTGTGAACGCCGCTCCAATGCCATCGATTCCAGAAATGGGTAGCGTGTGGGCCTCATGGGGCTCCACCGAGGCTGCCATCATGACTGGCAAGATCGGTGCCGCCGAGGGCTGGCAGAAGATGATCGACGAGATCAACGCCGCCATCGCTGGCTAATTAGTAGCTAAACCAGAGAGAGGGGGCGTTCCTAGCCGGGACGCCCCCTTTTTCTCTCAGCTTCACTCGGAGTAGATGTGACAACTGAAACCAAAGGGCCAACCTGGCAGCTCCCAAAGGGCAGGCAGACCAGGAACAAGGGCCTAAACGACGGGGGAACCCCGTCCCTGCATGGCACTGTGGTCAAGATTGTGCTGTTGAGTCTTGTCTCAGCAGCAATGCTCTTCGCGATCATGATCTTGATCGGCAACGAGGACTATCTCTTTGCCGGCATCGTCGCGGTAGTCACAATCTTCTTCAACTGGTCTTATCTCAGACGCGGCAATCTGCCCACAAAATATCTTCTTCCCGGCCTTCTATTCATGGCCGTATTTCAGGTTTACGTAGTTGGCTACTCGGCCTATATCGCCTTCACCAACTACGGCACAATGCATAACAGTGACAAAGACGACGCCATAAATGCACTTCTGTTGAACGGCCAAACCCGCATCGCGGGTGAGCCGGTCTACCCGATGGCGGTAGTGGTCGATGACGCCGGAGAGCTCAACTTTCTGGTCACCATGACCGACGAGTCGGGAGCCACCCAGGTAAAGGTTGGTGGCGATGGCGAGGTCCTGCAGCAGATCACCCCAACCGAGTTCAACTCGATGGGCACGGCGGTGAGCGCCGATGGCTACACCGAGCTGAGTTTCCGCGAGGTTGTGGCTCGGCAGGACGAGGTCGTTAAGTTCAAGGTATATCTCAACGATGATCCAGAGTCTTACTTCATCATGACCCCTGATGCGGCCCAGGCCGTAATTTTTGGCCCAAGGCTCGACTATGACCCGGTTGCGGACACCATGACAAGGGTTGAGGACGGAACTGTTTTCTACGATTCCGGCGAGGGCAGCTATCGAAGCGAGGCAGGTGAGGACCTGGCTCCCGGTTGGCGAGTCGAAGTCGGCCTGCTCAATTTCGAAAGGGCCGTAACTGACCCCGGTATTCGTGAACCGCTTATCCGCGTCACAATCTGGACCTTCACCTTCGCGATCCTGTCGGTGCTGACAACTTTCATTCTCGGGCTTGGTTTGGCGTTGCTCTTCAACGATGCCAAGCTCCGAGGTCAGCGCTGGTATCGAGTGGCAATGATCCTGCCCTACGCCTTCCCAGGCTTCCTATCGGCATTCGTTTGGCGGGCGCTCTACAACCGTGAGTATGGCTTTATCAATGTGGTCCTCTTTGGAGGAGCAGAGATACCGTGGCTCACTGATGAATTCTTGGTCAAGGTTTCGATCTTGCTCGTGAACCTCTGGCTCGGCTTCCCCTATATGTTCCTCATCACCACAGGTGCGCTGCAGTCGATTCCAAGCGATCTGATGGAGTCGGCCAGGATTGATGGTGCAACACCGTGGCAACAGCTGAGGCTAATCAAGCTGCCGCTGCTGCTGGTTTCGGTGGCACCGCTACTTATTACCTCGTTTGCCTTCAATTTCAATAACTTCAGCTTGATATATCTCTTATCCGGGGGAGGTCCGAAGGACTTCGATGCGACCATAAATGTTGGCCACAGCGACATCCTGATATCCATGGTCTACAAGATCGCCTTCTCAACCGGAGAGGGCCGAGACTTTGGTCTGGCGAGCGCGTTCTCAATTCTGATCTTCTTCATCGTTGGAACCATCTCCTACTTCTCCTTCCGCAGGACAAAGACTCTTGAGGATGTGAACTAATGGAACAAGAGCTAACCAAGGAAGAGCTAAAGGCCTATAAAAAAGCCAAGGAGCAGCTGACCGATGCTCGCAAGGAGTCATTCGGAAAATGGCTAAGGACCAAGGGCTGGAAACACCTAATCGGTTGGGTGATGATTGTTTATTCGGTTTTCCCAATCGTCTACGTGATCTCCGGCTCCTTCGCAGATGCCGATCAATTCACATCGACTCTCTTCACTTCATTCACAACCGATAACTATCGCGACCTCTTTGCAGATGAGTACCGGCCGTTTGGCGCTTGGTTCGTAAACACCCTGTTCATCTCCGGCACCGCCGCAATCGGCTCGGTGTTCCTATCGGCGCTCGCGGCCTATGCCTTCTCGAGGCTTCGCTTCACCGGTCGCCGGGCAGGGCTTTTGACCCTGATTCTGGTGCAGATGTTCCCTCAGCTGCTCGCTTTGGTTGCGATCTACGCCCTGCTGGTCAACATCGGTAACGTCTTCCCATTCCTGGGTATCGGATCGCAGTTGGCGCTGATCATGGTTTATCTCGGTGGAGCTTTGGGGGCCAACACCTATCTGATGTATGGCTTCTTTAACACCATTCCGAAGGAGCTTGATGAGGCGGCGAAGATTGATGGCGCCACCCACACCCAGATCTTCTACGGCATCATCCTTAGGCTGGCGGCCCCAATTCTCGCCGTCATCGGCCTGCTTGCCTTTATCGGAACAAGTAGCGACTTCGTGCTTGCGAACATCATTTTGACCAAGCCCGAGAGCAAGACCCTCGCGGTTGGTCTCTACATGTATGTTTCGGATCAGTTCGGCCAGCGCTGGACAATCTTTGCTGCGGGTGCGGTGCTGGCTGCGGTGCCAATCGTTGCCCTGTTCCTCTACCTGCAGAAGTACATTGTTTCCGGTCTGACCGGCGGTGCGGTAAAGGGTTAGTAGGTTTATTACCTAATGGCTCTTTCACTTGATCTCTCACCCCACCACGACGGCTCCAGCCTCTATGTCGCAAATCAAAAGCCAAAGGTTGGCGACAAGGTAAAGCTGCGGATTCGAATTCACGAATCGCTGGGCCCTGTGAAGCAGGTGATGGTTCGCCAGAGCGACTCGGGAGAGGGCTTTCTGACACCCAAGTTCAAGGTGTTTGCCAAGCGCCACGGCTGGAGCTGGTTCGAAGGTCAGATTGTCATCTACAACCCAGAGGTTCACTACCGTTTCTTCATCGAGCTAAAAAGCGGCATGAGCTACTGGCTGAACGCCACTGGCCTGCACGAGCTAGACCAACCAGACCGCGATGACTTCAAGATCAACACCTACAACCGAGTACCGAAGTGGGCATCGGGGGCGGTTCTGTATCAGGTCTTCCCAGACCGCTTCGCAAGAAGCAAGGATGCCGACAAGAGGCAACTTCCAGATTGGGCCCTGGGGAGAAAGTGGTCCGATCCGGTAATCGGAAAGGGTCCTGGCACCGCAGAGCAGTTCTTTGGTGGCGACCTCAAGGGCATTGAGGAGCAACTGGACCACCTCAAGAAGCTGGGCGCAACCATTTTGTATATGACCCCCTTCTTCCCTGCAGGCTCCAACCACCGCTACGACGCCAGCAACTTTGACGTCGTCGACCCGCTGCTCGGTGGTAACTCAGCGCTCAGCTCGCTGGTCAAGAAGGCCCACTCGATGGGGCTGAAGGTCATGGGCGATCTGACCGCGAACCACTCTGGCGATAAACACGAATGGTTCGTCGCCGCCTATAAGAACCCCCGTGCCAAGGAGAGTGAGTTCTATTACTTCTCAGATGGCAACAAGAAATACGACAGCTGGTGGGGGGTGCCATCGCTACCCAAGTTCAACTGGAACTCTCAGGAGCTCAGAAGGCGCTTCATCCTGGGCAAGAGTTCAGCAGTTGCAAAGTGGCTCAAGCCACCTTTCGGGCTCGACGGCTGGCGCATCGACGTTGCCAACATGACCGGTTGGATCAGAGGGGACGACTTCAATCGCGAGATTGGTCAGATCATCCGCAGGACGATGGATGAGGTTTCCCCTGAGACTTTCTTGATTGGAGAGTTCACCTCCGATGCCGCCAATCACGTCGAGGGTGATAGCTACCAGTCGACAATGACCTACTCCAACTTCACCAGGCCAACCTGGCGCTGGCTCTGGAATCCCAAGGAGAAGCGCGAGGAGGGTCAGGTCGGAGTCGGTCGCAAGGGTATTGGTGCTGACGAGCTAATGAAGCTCCACCAGAGCTTTGCCGGAACCTTCCCCTGGCACCTCCGCATGCACAACCTAAACGCGCTTGACACCCACGACACCGGAAGGTTCAAGACCTTCACGATTCCTGGTTCACAGCGCGTTGCGGCGGGAATGCAATTCACCTTCCCGGGCATTCCGATGATCTTTGCCGGGGATGAGTTCGGTCTGGATGGTTGGAATGGCGAGAGCTCTCGAACCCCGATCCCTTGGAACTCGGAGCGACCCACAGACCCGACCATGGTTGAGACCTATGCAAGGCTCGCCCAGATTCGTAAGAAGCACCGCGCTCTGGTTGATGGATCAATGCGATTCCTTTACGCATCCAAGGAAGCACTGGTATTCATTCGAGAGTCAAAGACCGAGTCAATCCTGGTCTGTGTTTCGCGCGGGAAGGATCGCAAGATCGAGTTTTCCAAGGAGGCAATCGCCTCTGCGGAGCGGGCGGAAAACCTCTTTGGCAACGGGAATCTCAGGGTTGTTGGAGGCAAGGTTCGCTACGACGCAGTGGCTCTAGACCTGCAGATTTGGCGTTTGCCTAGCGCCGTTCGCTAGTGCTAATCTTTGCAAGGCTAAATGCCCCGATAGCTCAGTGGTAGAGCACTTCCATGGTAAGGAAGGGGTCGACAGTTCAATCCTGTCTCGGGGCTCGATCTTTTAGATCACGTTTTGGCGGGGTAGCTCAGGTGGTTAGAGCGCACGGCTCATAATCGTGAGGTCGCGGGTTCGAGCCCCGCCCCCGCTACCAAATCACCGCTACCCTTATCCCATGGTCAATCCAGCAATCGAAGGCAAGCGCTACCCGCGAACTAGCCCCTATCTCGTTGGTAGGGAGAAGCTAATTGAGTTTGCTAATGCCACCATGGCCACAGATTCCAACGGCGAGACTGCACCCCCAACCTTTCCAATCGTGATCCAGGAACGCAGCCTGAAGCAGGTGCTGACGGACCCCGAAAGCCAGCTGGATTTTTCCAGGGTTGTGCACGGTGACCAGAGGTTTGTTTTCGAAAGGGCAATAGTCGCCGGAGACGAACTCACCTCAGAACTTTCTGTCGCCAGCGTCAAGAGCCTTGGTGGAAATCACCTGGTCACCTTTAATACCGAGATCTTCGATGCCACCAACAAGCTGGTTTGCACGGCAATCTCAACGCTTGTAGTCAGGGGTGAAGATGCCTGATATCAATAGCCTTAGCGTCGGAGATGTGGTTGCGGAAACAGGCTTTTCAATAACCCGAGACTCTTTAGTTCGCTACGCCGGAGCGTCGGGCGATTTCAACCCCATCCACTACCGCGACGACGTGGCGGCATCGGTTGGTCTCCCAGGAGTACTCGCACACGGCATGCTCACCATGGGTATCTCAATTGGACCGGTAGTCAGCTGGGCCGGTGGAGCGGAGAACATCGTTGATTACGGCGTTAGGTTCACAAAGCCAGTCGTGGTCCCCCCTGGCGAGCCCGCAGAACTCGAGGTCAAGGCAACCATTGGCCAGATCGACCCGGAGGCCGGCAAGGTGAGGGTTGACCTTACGACCACCTTTGAGGGAAACACCGTTTTGGGTAAGGCCCAGGCTTGGGTGAAGCTTTGACACTTGTCACCCCTGTTCCACTCGCCGAGCTGACAACCATGAGGGTCGGGGGAAAGCCCAAGACCCTAAACCGCTGTGAGAGCACAGGCGAGCTCTATGAGGCGGTCCGCGAGTCCTGGGACTCGGAGGAGAAGTACCACGTTTTGGCCGGAGGATCCAACACCGTTTTTGCCGACGACCTGAGCGATATGAACATCATCTTGGTTGCTAACCGTGGCATTGAAACCATCAGCGAAACTGAAGATCAGATTGTGCTTCGGGTTCAAGCAGGTGAGAGTTGGGACGAGTTTGTGGCCTGGGCCGTCGGCCAGGGCTATGCGGGCATCGAGGCAATGAGCGGCATTCCTGGAAGCGTCGGAGCAACCCCGGTCCAGAACGTCGGCGCATACGGCCAGGAGGTCTCGCAGGTAATAACCCAGGTTGAGTTTCTCGACAGGGAAACCGGCGAGCTGGCGACCAGGCCAAATGGCTACTTTGATTTCTCATACCGCGACAGCGCGCTGAAGAGAGGCCGCAAGGGCGTAATTGGTTGGGTCGAGTTCAGGCTGCAAAAGCTCGGAGGGCTATCGGTCCCCATGGCCTCTGGCCAGATAACCAACCACGTTGGCGCTGAATACGGTTCGCAGCTTCCACTCCAACAGGTTCGTGATGTGGTGCTGGAGCTCAGGGGCTCAAAGGGCATGGTGGTAAGCGAATCGGATCCAGACTCGGTCTCCTGCGGGAGTTTCTTCACTAATCCCGTAGTGAGCAACAGCAAGGCCCTGGAGTTTCCGGAGGATATTCAGAAGTGGAGCATGGACGACCAGCAGAGCGTCAAGTTATCGGCCGGTTGGCTAATCGAAAACGCTGGCATCCCAAAGGGCTACAGCCTGCCCGGTTCGAAGGCGGCGGTTTCTTCGAAGCACGCTCTCGCGATCATCAATACCGGTGGCGCGACGGGTGCCGAGATTGCCGAGCTGGCAAGGTTTATTCAGGAGCGAGTCTCATCGCGCTGGGGAATGAACCTGATTCCCGAGCCCAACCTGATTGGCTTTTAGCTAAAGAGCTTCTGCAGGCGCTGGATGCCTTCCAGCAGCTGGTCATCGCCCAGCGCATACGAGAGGCGGAAGTAGCCGCTCGGGCCAAAGGCCTCGCCCGGCACAAGCGCAACCTCGGCCTCGTCCAGCACATAATCCGCCAGCTCCAGAGAGCTACCGAAGCTCCTGCCACCAAACTCCCTACCGAATAGGCCGCTTACGTCCGGGTAGACATAGAAGGCACCCTCGGGGGTGGGGGTAACAATCCCGGCAATCTTGTTGAGCTCGCTAACGGCCAGCTTTCGCCTTCGGTCGAACGCTTCAAGCATCTGTTGAACAGGCTCCTGGTCTCCTGTGATCGCCTCGATTGCGGCGCGTTGCGAGACGTTGGAGACGTTCGAGGTGAGGTGAGATTGCAGGTTAGCGGCAGCCTTGGCGGCATCCGGTGGTGAGATGATCCAGCCCACTCTCCAACCGGTCATGGCATAGCTCTTGGCAACGCCGTTGATCATGATGGTTCGGTCTTGAATCTCGGGCACGACCTCGGTTATCGAGTATGCCCGGATGCCGTCATAGACCAGGTTCTGGTAGATCTCATCGGTGACGACCCAAAGGTTTTCCTTTGACGCCACCCACTTACCGATCGCCTCCATCTCAGATTTGGAGTAGACGGCACCCGTCGGGTTCGAGGGGGAGCACATCAGCAGGGCCTTTGTGTTTGACGTGTAGTGAGCCTCGAGCTGTTCCACGGTGACCTTGTAGTCCTGGTCGCTTCCAGCGAAGACGTCAACCTGCTTGCCACCCGCCAACTTGATGGCCTCGGGATAGGTGGTCCAGTAGGGAGCGGGGACCAGGACCTCGTCGCCGTCATTAAGAATTACCTGGAAGGCGGTGTAGACGGCGTGCTTTCCTCCGTTGGTCACCATGACCTGAGAGACATCGACCTCGGTGCCGGAGTCGGTCTTAGTTTTTTCAACGATCGCTTCCCGGAGCTCGGGCAAACCAACGGCTGGTGTATAGCGGTGGTTCTTGGGGTCTCTTGCGGCCCTAACGGCAGCCTCGACGATGTGCTCGGGCGTTGCAAAGTCCGGTTCTCCCGCGGCATAGCTAATGACTGGCCTGCCTTGAGCCTTGAGAGCCTTGGCTTTTGTGTCGACCTTGAGAGTCGCACTCTCCGCAATCGCGGCAATTCGCTTCGAGATTCTGGAATCGGACATGGTGCCAGAATACTTGTGATTTTGTAGTGCTGGCGGGCCTAATCGCCATTGCGCATCAGGGAAAAAGCCCCTAAACTTTGACAAGTTGACATCTGCCAAAAACTAATCTGTCAAAAACTCACTAATTAGATTCCAATCTAGAAGTGTGTCTATGCCAGTTGGCACTTGAAACCAAGCCTCGTGCCAGTTCTTGGTTGATGGCGATGGCAACTTTAGGGCGGTAGTTCAATTGGTAGAGCAGCGGTCTCCAAAACCGCAAGTTGCAGGTTCGAGTCCTGTCCGCCCTGCGCATTAGAAAGAAGGTCGAAGTGGCAGAAGAAAACGAGAGAGCCTCTGAGGATCTAGTTGAGAAGGCGAAAGCCGACGCAGCGAAGACCCGCAACCCGCTTCAGCGCGCCAACCTGTTCATTCGTCAGGTTCTAGCGGAGCTAAGCAAGGTAACCAGGCCAACCCGTCAGGAGCTTGTTAAGTTCACCGGAGTCGTACTCGGTTTCGTGGCAGTGATCATGGTCATCATTTCGCTGCTGGACTGGATCTTCCTGAACGTCGTCACTTTTGTATTTGCGGATTAGAGGAAATTAGTTGTCAGAGGAAAACATGAACGAGACCGAAGCACCAGAGGTTGAGGCAACTTCGGCCGAGGCTGCCGAGGCAAGTGTCGACGAGACGTTTGAACCAATCGAGATTGCGGAACCCGCTACCGACGAGAACGTCGACCTCGATGCGGTCGACCTAGAGGCAGCAGAGTCCGAGGCCGAGCACGAGATGGACGGTTTCCACATCGAGGATGAGCCTTCGGTTCTCGAGGATCAGGAGCCTGTGGCTGAGGAAGAGCCTCAGGAGCAGGAAGACCCATACCGCAAGTTCCGCGAGGAGCTTCGCAGCCAGCCAGGCAAGTGGTTTGTAGTTCACTCCTATGCCGGCTATGAGCGCCGCGTAAAGCAGAACATCGAGGTCCGCAAGCAGTCACTGGCAGGTGGCGACGACATCTTCCAGGTTGAGGTTCCGCTAGAGGAGACCATCGAGATCAAGAACGGTCAGCGCAAGCTGGTCACCAAGGTTCGCATCCCAGGATACGTGCTGGTTCGCATGGAGATGAACGAGGACAGCTGGGCACTGGTTCGCCACACCCCAGCCGTGACCGGATTCGTTGGCAATGCTCAGCACCCAACCCCACTCAGGCCCAACGAGGCATTCGAGATGCTCAAGCCACTGTTCACCCCGGAGGAGACCGAGGAGGTCGCGGCAGTCAAGGCAGCCGGCGGCAAGAGCACTGGCGGCGCTGCGAAGAGCAAGAGCATCCCACTAACAATCGACTTCCAGGTCGGCGAGAGCATCCTGATCAAGGATGGCTCCTTCGCCGGACTCCCTGGCACAATTTCGGAGATCAAGCCCGAGTCGGGCAAGGTCACCGTACTGGTTTCGCTCTTTGAGCGAGAGACTCCAGTTGAGCTGTCCTTTGACCAGGTCGGCCCACTGAACTAAGGAAAGAAGAGAATGGCACCGAAGAAAAAAGTTGCCGGACTGATCAAGCTTCAGATCCAGGCAGGCGCTGCTAACCCAGCTCCTCCTATTGGACCTGCTCTAGGTCAGCACGGCGTGAACATCATGGAGTTCTGCACCGCCTACAACAACGCCACCGCTGACCAGCGCGGCAATGTTGTTCCGGTTGAGATCACCGTTTACGAAGACCGCAGCTTTACCTTCGTTCTGAAGACTCCACCAGCAGCCGAGCTGATCAAGAAGGCCGCCGGAGTCAAGAAGGGTAGCGCTACCCCTCACACAGACAAGGTTGCAAAGCTAACCCAGCAGCAGGTTGAGACCATTGCGGAGGCCAAGATGGCTGACCTAAATGCAAACGACATCAAGGCTGCAGCAAAGATCATCGCCGGAACCGCCCGCTCAATGGGCATCACCGTCGAGGGATAACCAAACAAAACCAAAGCTCGTGGGTGAGGTCGCGCACCTCTAACAACCACGAACTGTGACCGAAAAGGAAAAGCAGAATGGCAAAGCGCTCAAAGGCCTACACAGAGGCCGCAAAGAAAATCGAAGAGGGTCGCTTCTACTCCACCGCAGAGGCAGCAGCACTGGCTGTTGAGACTGCAGGAGCTAAGAAGAACTCAACCGTTGAGGTTGCCCTCAAGCTGGGTGTAGACCCCAGAAAAGCAGACCAGATGATCCGTGGAACGGTTTCTCTTCCCCACGGCACTGGCAAGACCGCCAAGGTAATTGTGTTTGCGAACGGTGCCGCAGCAGACGCAGCCAAGCAGGCGGGAGCCGACGAGGTGGGTGGCGATGAACTGATTGCAAAGGTTGAGGCCGGTTGGACCGACTTCGATGCAGCGGTTGCCACACCAGACCTAATGGGCAAGGTTGGAAAGCTGGGTAAGGTGCTGGGTCCTCGTAACCTGATGCCAAACCCGAAGACCGGAACCGTAACCATGGACACCGCGAAGGCAGTTGCCGACATCAAGGGTGGCCGCATCGAGTTCCGTATCGACAAGCAGTCCAATCTGCACTTCATCGTTGGCAAGGCAAGCTTTAGCGCCGACCAGCTGAAGGACAACCTGAATGCCGCCATGGAGGAGGTAGTGAGGCTCAAGCCATCTACCGCCAAGGGCAAGTACATTCAGAAGGGTGCGGTAGCAACCACCTTCGGCCCAGGGATTCCGCTAGACGTTTCCGTCTACTAAAGACCTAAGCCACCTGGCAAGCGCCAGCGTGCTCGCACAATCATCCTGGTTGTACGCGATCACCTGGCGCTTTAGCTTTTCCGCCTCAGCAGCATCTTGTTCCAAAGCGTTCAGGTATTGGTCGTAATACTCCATGGAGCCCATCGCCTCCTTCACCTCGGAGACGCGGCCAAAGTCGTAGTAGTTTTCAAGCTTCTTGATGCTGTAGCTCTCTTGGGAGATCGCAAGGGATTGCTTCACTACCCGGTAGAGGTCCACGAACCGGTTGGTTGCAAGTAGCTCATCGACGGCAATTCGATAGCTGTCGTGACGCTCGGCAAGCTTCTTCAGGGCAGTCTGCTCATAAGGTGCGTAGTGATAGATGTGAGCCCCGGGATTGGCGGTGATGCGATTGAGAAGATCGTGCATGAACTTCTCAAAGGCAACCTTCTCCTCTTCGCGGCTGTCGGCCCAGGTCCAATGAAACTCTTCGCCTTTGGAGATGCTGGTGTAGCCGAAAAGGTATTCGATTCCTCCCGGCTCATTAAAGAAGCTAAAGCCCTCAAGGTCGAAGAAGATATCGCCCTCGTCCTCCTTGGGCATGGTGAGAATCGGCTTGGCATCCAAGAGTTCAAAGATATGTTCGCCTGAGTCGTAGGTGTGCTGCTGCAACCTGGCCTGCCTTGAAACCTTGGCGACCTGCTCATTGGAGAGCTTGTCGGTGCTGCTATCGAATGATCCGAGCGCGGCGACAGTTTTGATTCCGGCTCGGTTCAAGGACTCAATCTGAGGTCTGGTGATGCCGGCGACCAACTGCAGGTGGTTGGTCTCCACCCGCATGTGCTGGCAGAGGTCGGGATACTCGCAGATGTCGCAGTAGCTCGAAGCATCACAGATCAGACCACCGATGTCCTCCACCCTCTGAGGATCCTCATCAATAAAGGCGTAGACCTGCTTCAGGTAGGCGTTGCGCTCCTCAACCATCTGAGCGATCAATACCTCACCCGAGAAGTCGACAAGCTCCCGCGAGCCAAGAATCAGTCCGTGGTGGCTTGGTGCCATCAGACCCAGTTCCCTCAGGACGTCTGCGTAGAGACCAACCTGAACCTGGTATTCGGGCTTTGGGGTAGAGGAGAGCTTGGCGTCCCAGGCGGTGTAGCCTCCGGACCAACCATCGACCTGGCGAGCGGTTAGCAGCCCTGAAACGAACTCCAATCTGAAGTCCGAGCGCACCAGAAAGTCTGGCCTGCCCGAAAAGCCCATCGCACCCGAACCGCCACGAAGCACACCCTGGTAGATGACCGGAACTCCCTCGCTCATTAGCTCAATGGTCGCCTCGGTGGTCTTCTCCTTTGGCTGCTGCACCTGATCCCCAAGGGAGTCAATAAGTTCCTGCTCTAGGGCTTCCTCAAATCTCATGCCGTAGCGAATCGCTAAGTTATCTGGGGTGACCTTGAACTGATCGATGAGTTCGGCAAGTCCATCGACACCGAGCTCTCGAGCGGTTGCGATTCGGACGCAGTGAGAGCACTTGGCGCGCATCAAGTCTCTCGAGTCAAAGCTCCAGGTTCCGTTGCGCTTTCTCACGACCCTAGGTTTTCACAGCCGCAAGACTTTTTGCGGGATTGCCACTGCTAGCTTCTGGCAGCTATTTCCTCTGAAGTAGGTGGCTGACATCCGACTCGTTCACAAACAATTCCTGCGGCAATAGTCGATATCCTTGCGGCCTCAGCAAGCTGGTCCTCGGAAAGATCAGCAAGTGTGGATTCCGAAGCACCTCCGAGTGCGCCGTGCTTGCCTAGTTCTGCGAGGAAGGTGGCCATGAACGTGTCACCGGCACCTACTGTGTCGACAAGCGCCACCTTCTGACCTGGAACGTCGATGCGTTGCCCATTTCGATAGATGCTGACTCCCGCAGGCCCTCTGGTGATCAAGACAAGTTTTCCTTGGGACCACTGACTGGCAATCTCGTCAAGGTCTTCACCCTCACGAAGTCCGTAAAGCCACTCGATGTCCGCATCAGAAGCCTTGATGATGTCACTAATGGTGTTGATGCTAAGAACCCTCTCAAGCTCTGCATCCCTTGATAACCCAAGCGCAGGGCGAATGTTGAGATCGTGCGAGAGGGTGATATCGGTCTTCTTGGAGACCTCTTGGAGCCAGCTCTCAATGACCTTGTTACCCGGCCCGATGGCCATCCCCAAACATCCGTATTGGATGGTCGTAGCGCCAAGCTCAGCGATCTTGTCGAGGCTCGGAAGTTCCTCAGGTTGCCAACCCCAGTCGGCGGTGTCCTTTGTGTAGAAGGAGTAGGAGGCGACTCCTTGATTGTCG
>JAPOHQ010000021.1 GCA_029979375.1 Microbacteriaceae bacterium | reverse complement strand
AAAAGGGTACGCCAAGGCTGTCTCGGAGGAAGTCGTGGACGGTGAAAATCAAATCCTCAACGGCCTTGATGTACGAGCCCCACCAGCCGAGCTCGCCGTTCGCGGCGCGAACTGCCTCGTCGGTCATCTTGATCTCGTGAGTGGTCAGGGTCTTGCCGAGCTTTATCGCGGTGCAGGTGCCGGTGACCAGACCCTCTTTGATTGAGCCATGGTGGGAGGCATTCAGCTCAATCCCAACCGCATAGCCCCAGGGGTGGGCGTGAACGTTTGCCGCGAAGCTCCCAAGTGACTCTGCCAGCACAACGTGAGCACCTCCGTGCAGCAGTCCAATTGGCTGGGTATTTCCCTCGACCGGCATAGTCGCAACCGCCTTTTCGGCACTCAGCTCTAGCAGCTTGATACCCATCCGGTCCGCTAGTGCGCCAAGTCCGCGCTGCTTCATGACCTCAAGCGCCTGTTCGCTGGTTACGACCTCGTCGTTCTCCACGGGTTCTCCTTCGCAAGTAGGCTTTTGGCATGGAAGCCAGCAACCAGAATACCCTTCTGCTAATTGATGGCCACTCCCTAGCCTTCCGAGCCTTCTTCGCTCTCAATCCAGAGAACTTCCGCAATCAAGAGGGCCAGCACACCAACGCAGTCCACGGCTTCATCTCGATGTTGCTAAACATCTTGGAAGGTGAGAAGCCGAGTCACCTCTGTGTCGCATTTGATGTTTCTAGGGAGAGCTTCCGCACCCAGGAATTGCCCGAATACAAGGGCACTCGTTCCGAGACTCCTGAGGAATTCATCGGCCAAACGGAACTGCTTGTTGAGGCTCTGAGCGCCATGAACATCACTTCCGTATCGCGGCATATGTATGAGGCAGATGACCTAATTGCCTCGCTTGCTCGCATGGGAGAAGAGGCCGGCATGCGGGTGCTAGTGGTTTCGGGTGACCGAGACACCTTCCAGTTGATCTCCGACCAGACCACGATTCTCTACCCAATCAAGGGGGTCATGAACCTAGCTCGCATGGACGACAGTGCAGTCTACGAAAAATACGGAGTGCACTCTTGGCAGTATCCCGACCTGGCGGCTCTCGTTGGCGAAACGAGCGACAACCTCAAGGGCATTCCGGGTGTTGGGCCCAAGACAGCGTCTAAGTGGCTCCAGGAACATGGCGAACTGGCCAAAATCCTCGAGAATGCGGACTCGATAGCCGGCAAAGTGGGGGAGAGCCTGCGCGAGAACAGCGAGCTTGCGGTTCGGAATCGACGCCTGAATCACCTGGTGCGGGATCTGGAGTTTGATTTTGGCGTCGCAGACCTGCAGCTGGGTCCCGTGGATGAGCCGGCCCTGAAAGAGGTCTTTGCGAAGCTCAACTTCAGGACCTTGCTAACCAGGGTTCTAAAGCTTCGTGGAGCCAACGGCACGCAGCACTCCAAGCCATCGCGGCCGGTGCAAGAGGTTGGCGAAGACCCCGTTCAAACTCTTCCCACCGAGGTTCCAGCTCGCAAGCTGGCCAAGCCGACCGAGCTAGCAAGGCTCATCTCGGAGGGGGCCTTTGTCAGCTTCGAGTTCTCAGAGGGTGCACTAATTGGCTTTGGAGCGGCGACAGAGAGTACTCGTCTGGATTGGGATGGCACAGACCCAGAGGCCCTAAACAGAATCATCAATGCAGGTGGCTTCGGAGTTTGGAATCACAAGGAACTCATTTGGAAACTTGCTGAATGCGGCATTGAGCTTGGGCCCATCAGCGATGATGCGCTCCTGATGTGTTATCTGGTCGACTCTACGACCAGGGACTTCACGCCGGAAGTGCTGGTGCGGCTCTTTGCGGGTGTAGACGTCGAGAGACCCGATGCGAATCAACTCTTGGCCGAGTCGGAGCCCTCGCTGGATGCTTGGTGCTACGAGGCTCTGGCAACTGCGCTTCGGGAGCGCATCGTCGAGGAAGGATCCGAACGGGTTTATCGCGAGATTGAACTGCCAGTGGCGGCAGTGCTGAGCGAGATGGAACACCTCGGAATCGCCATAGACAAGCCCGTGTTGCAGCAGCAGTTCGATGAGCTCGATGAGGAGGTACGCTCAATCGCCGAGCAGGCCTACAAAATCATCGGGCACGAGGTCAACCTAGCTTCGCCGAAGCAACTCCAGACCGTTCTTTTTGAGGAGCTTGGCATGGAGGGGACTCGCAGCGTAAAAACGGGCTATTCAACGAACGCTGAGGCCTTAGCGACCCTCCACGAACAGACTGAGCACCCTTTTCTGGAGAGACTTCTTGCTCACCGCGACACCACCAAGCTGAAGCAGATCACCGAGACGCTTCTAAAGTCGGTCGGGTCTGATGGAAGGATTCACACCACCTATTCGCAGGTTGGCACCGCAACGGGCCGCCTAAGCAGCGAGAATCCGAATCTCCAGAACATTCCGATCAAAAGTGAGCGAGGCATGAGGCTCCGAAGCGCCTTCATCGCCGGGGAAGGTTTCGAGACCCTCTTGACTGCCGATTACTCCCAAATTGAGATGCGCATCATGGCTCACCTGAGTGAGGACGATGGGCTTATTGAGGCATTCCGCCAGGGAGAGGACCTACACAACTTTGTTGGCGCAAGGATCTATGACGTAAAGCCGGCTGAGGTTACACCCCAGATGCGATCAAAGGTCAAGGCAATGAGCTACGGGTTGGTCTATGGCCTAAGCGAGTACGGCCTAGCGAGACAGCTCAAGATCTCGAAGAGCGAGGCCAAGGAGCTAATGGGGGACTACTTCGCAAGATTTGGCGGCGTTAAGCGCTACCTCGACACTGTGGTGCAGCGGGCCAAGTCGCTCGGCTACACCCAAACCGTCTACGGTCGCCGGCGCAACTTCGAAGATCTGAACTCGAAGATATTCCAGGTGAGAGAGAATGCCCGAAGGGCCGCCCTCAATGCACCAATTCAGGGAACCGCAGCGGACATCATGAAGCTGGCAATGATTGACGTGAGGAATCAGATGCGGGCTGAGAACCTCAAATCCCAACTGCTTCTACAGGTTCATGACGAGTTGGTCTTTGCCGTTTACCCCGGCGAACTGGAATCACTTAAGCAACTTGCCACCAAGGCAATGTCTGAGGTCGCCGAATTGTCTGTGCCCCTAGAGGTTCACATAGGCATAGGGGAGAACTGGGAACTAGCGGGGCACTAATTTTCTCGCTAAGCTTTGCGAGGTGCTTTCGGGCACCAATCCCCGTCCGTTCGTCGGGCCAAAATCACACAAGCAGCATTTGTGATCTGGCGCGACCCGAGTAAAACAAAGTGGAGAATCCACACATATGGCAAGCAAGACGACCGCAAAAACCAAATCGGTAGCAGTCAATGACATCGGCTCTGAAGAAGACTTTCTAAAAGCGGTCGAAGCAACTCTCAAATTCTTTAATGATGGAGATCTAATCTCCGGCACCGTGGTCAAGATTGACCGCGACGAGGTCCTCTTGGACGTCGGCTACAAAACCGAGGGTGTTATTCCCTCCCGCGAGCTTTCAATTCGCCAGGACGCAGACCCAAGCGAGGTCGTCAGCGTTGGCGATGCAGTTGAGGCCCTGGTTCTCCAGAAGGAGGACAAGGAGGGTCGCCTAATCCTGAGCAAGAAGCGTGCCCAGTATGAGCGCGCCTGGGGCGACGTGGAGAAGATCCGCGATGCAGATGGCGTTGTCAAGGGAACCGTTATTGAGGTTGTGAAGGGTGGAGTGATCGTTGACATTGGCCTCCGCGGCTTCCTCCCAGCCTCACTCATCGAGCTTCGTCGTGTCAGGGACCTGGGCCCCTACCTCGGAACCGAGGTTGAGGCAAAGATTCTTGAGCTCGACAAGAACCGCAACAACGTAGTCCTCTCACGCCGTGCCCTGCTGGAGCAGAGCCAGACTGAGAACCGCACCACAATGCTCAACGACCTGACCAAGGGTCAGATCCGCACCGGTACGGTTTCCTCGATCGTGAACTTTGGTGCCTTCATTGACCTTGGCGGCGTAGACGGCCTCGTGCACGTCTCCGAGCTGAGCTGGAAGCACATTGAGCACGCCAGCGAGGTTGTTGAGGTTGGACAAGAGGTAACCGTTGAGGTTCTCGAGGTTGACCAGGACCGCGAGCGAGTTTCGCTGTCCCTGAAGGCAACTCAGGAAGACCCATGGCAGGTCTTTGCCAGGACCCACGCAATCGGTCAGTACATCCCGGGCAAGGTCACCAAGATCGTGCCATTTGGCGCCTTTGTTCGCGTGGCCGATGGCATAGAGGGTCTGGTTCACATTTCAGAACTTTCCTCCAAGCACGTTGAGCATGCCGACCAGGTTGTCAGCGTGAACCAGGAAGTGTTCGTGAAGCTGATCGACATCGACCTTGAGCGTCGTCGCATCTCGCTCAGCCTCAAGCAGGCCGTAGACGAGATCGACCCAGACGGCAACGACTTCAACCCTGTGCTCTACGGCATGGAGGCTGACTACGACGAGAAAGGTCAGTACCGCTACCCAGAGGGCTTTGATCCAAAGACCAACGAGTGGAAAGCTGGCTACGAGGAGGCTCGCGCGAAGTGGGAGGCAGACTATGCCGAGGCCCACACTCGCTGGGAGACTCACAAGGTTCAGGTCAAGGCCATTCGTGAGCAGCTAAAGGATCTCCCTGATGCAGCACCAGAGCAGGAACCAACCGTTTCGGCTGGTACCGAGAGTGATGCCGGCACCCTTGCCGATGACGCATCACTTGCAGCTCTAAAGGAGCAACTCAGCGAAGACAAGTAAGTCTTAGCGAGAGCGGAGGGCATTCATTGCCCTCCGTTTTCGTTATTCTGGGGCAATGCTCGTCGCTCTCACCGGTGGAATTGGTTCTGGTAAGTCAACCGTCGCGGCCCGCTGGGTCGAGCTCGGCGCGACTGAGATCGATGCAGACATTTTGGCAAGAGAGGTCGTTGAACCAGGCAGCGAAGGGCTTGCACAGGTAGCAGCGGAGTTTGGCCACGATTTGATCCGCTCCGATGGAACTTTGGATAGACAGCTGTTGGCCACCAGGGCGTTTGCGAGTCCGGAGCGCCGCAGGAAGTTGGAAGCTATCCTTCACCCGCTGATTCAGGAGCGGGCCAAGGCCCTCACCAGCTCCATCGAGGGCCTAATTGTCTACACGATCCCTCTCCTTGTGGAAACCCAGTCTCCATTGCAATTTGATCGGGTGGTCACCGTCAGCTGTCCCGAGGCCGTGAGAGTTGATCGACTGGTAACCCTGCGGGGACTGAGTCCCGAGGAGGCAATGGCGCGCATCCGCTCGCAGGCCTCAGATCAGGAACGCGAGCGGGTCTCGGACACGGTCATTGATTCCGATTGCACGCTAGATGAGCTCCTTGCAAGGGCTGACGAGGTTTTCGCAAGCTTCGGGGCGCAGTAGTGGAGGAAACCAGCTTCAAGGTCGTCAGTGACTATCAGCCATCCGGTGACCAGCCGAAGGCCATAGCCGAGCTCGAGGAGCGCCTCAGGGCAGGCGAACGCGATGTCGTTCTGCTCGGTGCGACCGGAACCGGCAAGTCTGCGACCACAGCATGGTTGATTGAACGGCTTCAACGACCCACGCTAGTTATCGCCCACAACAAGACCCTCGCGGCCCAGCTGGCAAGCGAGCTGCGTGAGCTGTTTCCCGAGAATGCCGTTGAGTATTTCGTTAGCTATTACGACTACTACCAACCCGAAGCTTACGTTCCGCAAACTGACACCTTCATCGAGAAAGACTCGACGATTAACGAGGAAGTGGAGCGGCTGCGCTACTCGGCAACGATGTCTTTGCTATCGCGGCGAGATGTCATTGTCGTCGCAACCGTTTCATGCATCTACGGGTTGGGCGCTCCCAAAGAGTACCTCGCGCAATCGCTGCCGCTCAGGGTTGGACAGCGGATTGATCGCGATGAGCTCATTAGGGCCTTGGTAAACATCCAGTATCAGCGGAATGATGTCGAATTCACTCGAGGCAATTTTCGGGTCAAGGGCGACACCCTCGAGGTAATTGCGGTCTACGACGAAGAGGCTACACGAATTGAGTTCTTCGGCGATGAGATTGAGAAGATTTACCGCATCCACCCTCTAACCGGCGAAATCATGATGGAGCGCGACTCCGTTGCGATCTATCCAGCCTCCTACTACGTGGCGCCCGCCGAGCGCATGGCGGCTGCTATCGAGGCGATTGAGGAGGAGCTCGAGACACGCTATCGGGAGTTTGAGCAGCAAGGGAAGCTTCTGGAGGCCCAGCGAATCAAAATGCGCACCACCTTTGACCTCGAAATGATTCGCGAGCTCGGCTTCTGCTCCGGGATTGAGAACTACTCGAGGCACATCGATGGGCGCGCGCTCGGTGAGCCACCTGCCTGCCTGTTGGACTACTTCCCAGAGGACTTCCTGACCGTCATCGATGAGTCGCATGTGACAGTGCCCCAGGTACGGGCGATGTACAACGGGGACTCTTCGCGAAAGCGCACTTTGGTCGAGCACGGCTTCCGTTTGCCCTCAGCGCTGGACAACAGGCCACTGCGATTTGAGGAGTTCCTGGAGCGCACCGGGCAGACCGTCTACCTTTCCGCAACCCCGGCCGAATACGAACTGAACCTCTCGGATGGGGTTGTTGAGCAGATCATTCGCCCAACCGGTCTGGTCGACCCCAAGGTGGTGGTGAAACCTTCTAAGGGCCAGATTGATGACCTGCTGGAAGAGATCAAACTCCGAACCGAGCGCAACGAACGCGTTCTGGTCACTACCCTCACCAAGAGGCTTGCCGAGGAAGTAACCGAATACTTCACCGAGATGGGGGTGCGGGTGCGCTATCTCCACTCCGATGTCGACACGCTAAGACGCGTCGAGCTGCTGCGCGAACTAAGGCAGGGCCTCTTTGATGTCTTGGTCGGAATCAACCTCCTGAGGGAGGGACTAGACCTACCCGAGGTTTCGCTGGTTTCCATTCTGGATGCCGACAAGGAGGGCTTCTTGCGCTCTACCACCTCGCTGATTCAAACCATAGGTCGTGCCGCGCGAAACGTTGGGGGTGAGGTTCACATGTATGCCGACAAGGTCACCGCCTCAATGCGAAGGGCCATCGACGAGACCAACCGAAGGCGCGAGCTGCAGATCGAGTTCAATCGGGAAAGAGGCATTGATCCCCAGCCGCTGCGCAAGAAGATTGCGGACATCACCGATGTCCTTGTCAGGGAGGAGCTTGACACCGAGACCCTGATGGATCAGCTGCGCAAGGAACCGAAGCGGAAGGTGGCGTCGACCCCGATGCGGGGTCGCAAGGACATCGGCAAGGCCGGAAGGGACCAGCTAATTGAAACGCTTGTGGACCTAGACGCCCAGATGAAGGCGGCGGCAGCCGAACTGAAATTTGAGTTGGCTGCGCGCATCCGAGACGAGATTGCCGAACTCAAGCGCGAGCTGCGGCACCTTGACCAAGCGGGACATGCATAGACTTCTCAGGTGATTATCGAGAGCCCAAACAGCCCTAAGCTGTCAATAAAGGGAGCTCGGGTTCACAACCTCAAGAATCTCAGCCTCGAACTTCCTCGCGATTCACTCATCGTCTTCACCGGCCTTAGTGGCTCTGGAAAATCCTCTTTGGCCTTTGACACCATCTTTGCCGAGGGTCAGCGGCGCTATGTCGAGTCGCTAAGTGCTTATGCAAGGCAGTTCCTTGGTCAGGTCGATCGCCCAGACGTCGACTTCATTGAGGGACTGTCTCCGGCAGTTTCGATTGACCAAAAGTCCACGAACCGGAACCCCAGGTCAACGGTGGGCACGATCACTGAGATTCACGATTACCTGCGACTTCTCTGGTCCCGAATAGGTATACCTCACTGCCCGGAGTGTGGCGAGCAGATCTCAAGACAAACCCCACAGGCCATCGTCGATCAACTGCTAGAGATGCCGGAGGGCACCAGGTTCCAGCTGCTGGCCCCCATCATTCAGCAGAAAAAGGGTGAGTTTGCGGACCTATTCGCTTCCCTTCAGGCGCAAGGGTATGCCCGCGCTGTTGTGGACGGCGAAACCGTGGTGCTGGCCGAGGCTAAGCCCCTCAAAAAGAGCTTCAAGCATGACATTTCGGTTGTTGTCGATCGGCTAGTCGCGAAACCAGACGCCGTCAGTCGAATCACTGATTCGATTGAGACCGCGCTCAAACTTGCCGATGGCAAGGTGGTTGTTGATCTCGTTGATGAGAAGAAGACCAGGACCTTCTCCGAAAAACTCAGCTGCCCCAACGAGCACGAGATTGTGCTGACCGAGATTGAACCCAGAACCTTTTCCTTCAATGCTCCTTTTGGGGCCTGCCCAGAGTGCACCGGACTGGGCACCAAGATGGCCGTCGATGCAGAGCTGGTTATCGGTGACCCGGCTAACTCAATCAAAGAGGGAGTGATCCTTCCCTGGTCGACTCAGGGCAAGGGGCTCTACTCCTACTTCGTTCGACTAATTCAGGGTCTTGCCGACGATTTGGGATTCTCGCTTGACACCCCTTGGGAAGAGCTTGGCGAGGAGATTCAGGCCGCGGTTCTTAGCGGCAACAACTTCGAGGTCCAGGTTCGCTGGCGTTCCAAGTATGGACGCGAAATGCGCTACACCTCAGGTTTTGAAGGAGTGCTTGCCTATGTTGAGCGGCGCTATCACGAATCCGATTCAGACTGGGCTAGAGGGAAGTGGGCCGAGTTCCTCCGCGAGGTGCCCTGCCCGGCCTGTGAGGGTGCCCGGCTAAGACCAGAGGTGTTGGCGGTCAAGGTCCATGGCAAGTCGATTCATCAGGTCTCGGTATTGTCCCTTGGCGACGCGCACGACTTCTTCGAATCTCTCAAACTGACCAAGAGAGAGCAAACCATCGCTGCGCAGGTTCTGAGGGAGATCCGGGCGAGGCTCGACTTCCTGTTGGCGGTGGGACTCGACTACCTGTCACTTGAAAGAAGTGCTGGTTCGCTCTCAGGCGGTGAGGCCCAGCGAATTCGACTGGCCACACAAATTGGAGCCGGACTGACCGGCGTTCTCTACGTCTTGGATGAGCCCTCGATTGGACTGCACCAGCGCGACAATCGCCGTCTGATCGAGACCCTGATCAAGCTTCGTGATCTTGGTAACACGCTGATCGTTGTCGAGCACGATGAGGACACCATTCGAGCAGCGGATTGGCTCGTGGACATTGGCCCGGGAGCAGGAGCCCACGGCGGCGAGGTCGTCCACTCGGGGTCCTACGCAGCAATCAAAAAGAATCCCAATTCGGTAACCGGCGAATATCTCTCCGGGAGGCTGAAGATCGAGACTCCCCAGAAGCGCCGGAAGAGTGACGGCCGAGTCGTGAAGGTTGTTGGAGCCAAGGAGAACAACCTCAAGAACGTGGACGTCGAGTTCCCCCTCGGGGTCATGACCGCAGTTACCGGGGTCAGCGGCTCCGGCAAGTCCTCACTTGTCAACGACGTGCTCTACGAGGTGTTGGCAAACAAGCTGAATGGCGCCAAAGGCGTTCCCGGAAGACACGTGAGAGTGGAGGGCCTCGAGCATTTGGACAAGGTGGTTCACGTCGACCAGGCACCGATTGGAAGGACGCCGAGGTCTAACCCGGCTACCTACACCGGCGTCTTCGACCATGTCCGAAAGTTGTTCGCCGAGACGCCAGAGGCCAAGGTGCGGGGCTATCTTCAGGGGCGCTTCTCATTCAACGTCAAGGGTGGTCGCTGCGAGACCTGCGCCGGAGATGGGACCATTCGGATAGAGATGAACTTCCTGCCCGATGTCTATGTCACCTGTGAGGACTGCAAGGGAGCTCGCTATAACCGTGAGACCCTGCAGGTGAAATACAAGGGAAAATCGATCGGCGATGTCCTAAACATGCCAATCAGCGAGGCGGCAGAGTTCTTCGAACCGGTTGGGTCGATCTCTCGCTATCTAAAGACGCTAGTGGATGTGGGGCTCGGATACGTAACCCTTGGGCAAAGCGCCACAACCCTCTCCGGCGGTGAGGCGCAGCGTGTGAAGCTTGCGACGGAACTACAGCGAAGGTCGACTGGCAAGACCATATACGTTTTAGACGAGCCAACGACAGGTTTGCACTTCGAGGACGTTCGCAAACTCTTGCTCGTGCTCAACGGATTGGTTGATAAGGGAAACACCGTAATTGTCATCGAACACAACCTCGACGTCATCCGCTGCGCTGACTGGGTGATTGACCTCGGACCCGAGGGTGGTTCTGGCGGTGGTCAGGTTGTTGCCAACGGCACCCCCGAAGCTGTTGCCAAGAGCAAGACCAGCCACACCGGCAAGTTCCTTGCGGAGATGCTCTAGAAATGTCGAAGCTCAGCTTTCGACCCAAGACCTCTGAGATTCCCACCCAACCGGGGGTGTATCGCTTCCTGGACGCCTCACAGCGGGTGCTTTATGTAGGCAAGGCTAAGAACCTCAAGGCACGACTAACGAGCTACTTTGGGCCGTTGGAAAAGCTCCACGAGCGAACCCAGCGAATGCTGCTCGCCGCAGCTGACGTTAAGTGGACGATTGTCGACACCGAGTATGACGCCCTGCAGCTCGAATTCATGTGGATCAAGGAGTTTGACCCACCCTTCAATGTTCGCTTTCGTGACGATAAGTCCTATCCCTACCTGGCAATTTCGATGGCAGAGGATGTTCCAAGAGCTTTCATAACTCGCAACCGAGAGCTGAGGGGGGTCAAATACTTTGGCCCCTACACCCAGGCCTGGGCCATCCGAGAGACGCTGGACACGCTTCTGAAGGTCTATCCGGTCCGGAGCTGTTCGAGAGGAATATACGATCGGGCAAAGCGCCAGGGCCGGCCCTGCTTGCTTGCGGACATCGGCAAGTGCTCGGCTCCCTGCGTTGAGCGCATCGATAAAGGCGAGCACAAAGCTTTAGCAAAACGTCTTGGTGACTTTGTCGCATCCGGTAGCGAGGCTCATTTGACATCCCTGAAGAGCAAGATGCAGGCGGCTTCAGACTCGGAAAACTTTGAGCTCGCTGCCCACCTCAGGGATGACATCGAAGCCCTCAGCAAGGTCTTGGAGAAGTCCACTGTGGTGCTGAGCGATCAGACCAATGCAGATTTCATCGGCATCGCAAGAGACGAGCTGAGTGCTGCAGTATCTATCTTCATAGTCAGGGGAGGCCGAATCCGAGGTAATCGCTCGCTTGTCGTGGACCTCGAACTAGATCGCACAAATGCTGAGTTGGTCGAATACCTCGTAAACCAGCTGTATGCGCCGCTCGAGAAGGCAGAGGCGGTTGAGGTCCCAAAGCAGGTCTTTGTTCCGGACTTGCCTAGCAATCGAGCCTCCCTTGAGGGGTGGCTCAAGGAGATTAGGGGTGCCTCGGTAGCGATTGCTGTTCCGCAGCGCGGAGAAAAGGCTGCACTGATTAACACGGCCAACAAGAACGCTGCCCACGCCCTCCAAAGCTACAAACTCAAGCGCAGCGCAGACTTCATTGCCCGCGCTGACGCACTTGCGGGTATTCAAAAGGGTTTGGGGATGGACCTGGCACCACTTCGGATCGAATGTTTCGACATCTCACACCTTGGTGGCACGGGAGTCGTGGGTTCAATGGTGGTCTTCGAGGATGGCCTGCCTAAAAAGGACCACTATCGACGATTCAACCTCGAGACCCAGGATGACACCGAGTCGATTTACCAGGTTTTGTTTAGGCGACTTAAGTATCTAAGCGAGGAAGATGCCAGCGAGAAGTTTTCTTATCGACCCTCGCTGCTCTTGATTGACGGTGGTATTCCTCAACGAAATGCCGCGAAGCGAGCGCTTCGAGATAGCGGGGTGGCGGGAATAACGGTGGCAACCCTCGCTAAGCGCCTCGAGGAGGTCTACACAACCTCGAGCGACTTTCCGGTTATCTTCCCTCGGACCAGCGAGGAGCTGTTTCTGTTGCAGCGGATTCGAGATGAGGCTCACCGTTTTGCCATCACGGCTCAGCGCTCCAAGCGCTCGAAGGGCATCGCAAGCACGCTTCTTGAGGTCCCAGGGCTGGGGGAGCGCAAGGTGCGGCTGCTGCTGCGCAAGTTTGGCTCATTGAAGCGAATCAGATTGGCGAGTGCCGAGGAAATAGCAACCCTTCCCGGATTAAGCATGCAATTGGCCGAGCAGATCAAGAAGTTTCTGGAAGATTTTCCCCAAGGGCCTGCGGGCGACACGCCGAAGGACTAACCTTGTTACGACTATCAGGGGAGAAATGGACGACGCTAGAAAGCCAGAGTTACTTGTAGTAACTGGAATGTCTGGCGCGGGTCGTTCAACCGTCGGAAATGCCCTAGAGGACCAGGGTTGGTATGTCATCGACAACCTACCCCCGCAAATGCTTGGACCAATCAGTGACCTCTTTTCACTGAGCAAGGCGCGACTCCCGAAGATTGCCGTAATTACGGATGTGCGCGGCGGAGAGTTCTTTACCGAGTTGCAGTCGCGAATCGCTGAACTGCGTGCCCGAGACATCGCGGTGCGGGTGCTTTTCCTGGAGGCAACCGACGCGGCACTGGTAAAGAGGTTTGAGTCAGTCCGCAGGCCCCACCCGCTTCAGGCCGATGGCACCGTCCTAGACGGGATCTCCAAGGAGCGCAGCGAGTTAGTCGGGCTCAGGGAGAGCGCCGACATTGTCTTTGACACCTCGGAGACCAACGTTCACCAACTGACCAATCGGGTTGCAGAGGCATTCGCAACCAATGCCAACACCCTGAAGGTCAACATCATGAGCTTCGGTTTCAAGTATGGAATCCCGGTTGATGCCGACCTGGTGGCAGATGCCCGCTTCATTGCCAACCCGCACTGGCAAGAGGAGCTCCGCTCCAAAACAGGTAATGACGCTGAGGTATCTCACTACGTGATGGCCCAGCCTGGAGTCGGCGTATTTCTAGACAACTACACAGCGGCCCTAGGGACCGTGCTTGATGGCTACCGCAGTGAAAACAAACGTTTTGCAACCATCGCAATCGGCTGCACCGGCGGTAAGCACCGTTCTGTGGCTCTGGCGAACGAGATCGCACGGCGACTCGGGGAGAAAGAAGATGTCACCATTGCAATCTCCCACCGAGACTTGGGGAGAGAGTAATGGCGCTAACACAGGCAATCAAAGAGGAGTTGGCCAGGGTTCCGGTTGGCAACGGCCAGGTTCGGGCTGCTGAGCTGGCTACTATTCTGAGATTCTGCGGGGGTTTGCACCTGATATCAGGACGCATTGCGATTGAGGTGGAGTTGGACTCCGCAACCCTTGCCCGAAGAATCACTCGTTCTATTGCCGAACTCTTCGGTATTCAGGCGGAGTTGAGTGTTGTTGCTGCCGGTGGCCTTCGGAAGAACAGTGGATATCAGATTCGCGTGCTCCGAGAGGGTGAGCTTTTGGCGCGCCAGACCGGGCTGATAGACAATCGGGGCAGGCCGGTTCGAGGACTCCCCGCCACCCTCGTTTCCTCAACCATGGATGAGGCAAGGGCAATCTGGCGCGGTGCATTCTTAGCCCATGGAACGCTGACTGACCCTGGTAGGTCAACGTCGCTCGAGGTGACAGCACCGGGCAACGAGTCCGCAATGGCACTGGTCGGTGTCGCCAGGCGCCTCGGCGTAAACGCAAAGGCTAGAGAGGTCCGAAGCGTATTCAGAGTGGTTGTTCGCGATGGCGAGGGCATCTCACTTCTGCTCCAGGAGATGGGTTGCAAGGAACAGCTCGGAAAGTGGGAA
>JAPOHQ010000020.1 GCA_029979375.1 Microbacteriaceae bacterium | reverse complement strand
TTCAACGGACTTCATGGCCTGTATACCCATCACAGCGGCCGCGAGCTTTGAGTCAAGTCTGCGATCCCAGTGAACGTAGCTTCCCAGTCCCGGTGGGCAGCCATAGACGACTGTCTCCACGACCCCGCCGAGGGTGTCGCCCGAGCTGTGGCAATCGTCAACTTCAGCCACCATGGCCTTCGAAACATCTGGGTCATTACAGCGCAGTGGATCTGCATCCAGACGCTCCAAATCGGCTGGCACTGGCAATTTTGGAGAATTGTTGGCAACGGGCCCAATCGCAACGGTATGGGTGATCAGTTCGATTCCGAGTTCACTTAGGAAGCTCTTGGCAACTGCGCCAAGTGCCACCCTGGTTGCCGTCTCTCTCGCGCTTGCCCTTTCAAGTACTGGTCTTGCTTCATCGAAACCGTACTTCTGCATCCCTGTGAAGTCAGCGTGACCGGGCCTGGGCCTCGTCAGTTTAGCCGCCCTTGCGCCTGTCAGCTCTTCTTCGGAAACAGGTGTGGCACTCATGACTGTTTCCCACTTTGGCCACTCGGTGTTGGCAATGCGGATGGTTAGCGGTCCACCCTGACTCTTTCCAAAGCGCACACCCGCTGGGATGCTGACCTCATCTTGCTCAAACTTCATCCTGGCGCCTCGACCGTAGCCAAGACGGCGCCTGGCGAGCTCTTCGGAAATCGCTTCTGGCAGGACGGTTACGCCAGCCGGCAATCCCTCAATGACACCAATGAGTTCGGGGCCGTGAGACTCACCAGCAGTTATCCAACGCAGCATTTGACTATTCTTCCATGCCAGCTGCATGCCGCATTGCCGAAACGATGGTTGGCTCGTCTTGAAGGGGTTCGTCTAGGCCCTGACCAGCAAAGAGCCTCTGCTGTCCCAGCGCCTGCCACACCAGCATTTGAAGACCGGAGATTGCGGCGGAAAAGCGCGCGTCTGAAGAAGACCCGGAGTAGACGACGTCAAGCAAAGTTCCCGGATAGCTCTTGCTGCCAGCAATCTCCGCGAGGGCACCCTGCGGGAGCGTGGAAATGACGAGATCGGCTGACAAAACATTCTCAAGAGCCGAGAAGCGTCCGCCGTGCGCTTCTCCAAGGGCCACGGCCTTGTCGCTGTTGCGACCCCAGATCCAAGGCTCTGCTCCTTCAAATGCGAGGAGTGCCGACCTTGCTGTTGCCCCAGTTCCCAAGATTCCAACTGTGGCGTATTCGAGATCCTGAGTGGCTCGCTGCAGGCCGAAGATGTCCGTGTTGTAGCCGAGCCAGCTGCTCCCGTCCCTCACCAACGTGTTGGCTGACAGCGCAGCAATCGCCAACGGGTCAAGATAATCGGCCACATCGAGCGCCTGCTCTTTGAGTGGCATGGTCAGGCTCAACCCTTGCCACTCAGGGCCAAGGCCGCGAACCCAACCTTCTAGGTCGACCGCGAGTTCAACCCTCTCGTAATCGGCTTGCCTACCCATAACGGAAAATGCGGCCGCGTGAATTGCCGGTGAAAGAGAGTGCTTGATAGGCGAGCCAAGCACCGCGAAGCGGCTAGTCATCCCAACCCGGATTGTCTCTGAGCCACTGTCGGTAGAGCTCGGCGGCCTTCTCGTGCTCGTAGAGCGTCTCCGAGAAGACTGTCTCTCCGGTTGCCAGGTTGATTGCCACGAAATATAGCCAATCACCCGGCGCCGGATTGAGAGCCGCAGCGATAGCTAGAGCTCCGGGAGAGCTAATCGGACCAGGCGGCAGTCCTGGATAGACATAGGTGTTGTAAAGATTGTCAGTGTCAGCCAACCCCTGCTGGAAAGAGTCGATTGAACCCTCGTAGTAATACTTGACGGTCGGATCTGACTGCAAAGCAATGTTGCGATCGAGTCGATTGTTAAACACTGCCGAGATCTTGTAGAAGTCGGGTTCGAGGCGCCCTTCCATTTGAATCATTGACGCCAGAGTCAGGACATCCAGAGAGTCCTCAATCGACAGCCCATGCCCCTCCAGCTCTGCGGCCATCCTTAGCAACAGGGTGTCGATGACGACTTCGGCTGATACTCCAGGATCAAAGGTGTAGGCAGCTGGAAAGAGATAGCCCTCCAATGTTGGCCCAGGCAGTCCAGCGTCACGCTCAGCGATGACCTCGTACAAATCTTCCTCGGCTAGCCCTAGGTCGCCAGCAAGAATTGGAACAATCTCTACAACCTGAAGCCCCTCCGGGATTGTCGTGGTAACCACGACACGATTTTGCCCAGCCAGCAGTATTTCGAGAGCCTTGGCGCCAGGGATCTGGGTGGGGAACTCGTAGTGCCCGGGGTAGATGGTTAGATCAACCGTGAGCATGTCGCGATAGATCGCGTCGAAGCTCTTAATGACATCGGCTGCCAAGAGCTTCCGAGCAACATCCTCTCCAGTGTCGCCAGCCTCAATGACGATCACGGTGGGCTCACCGCCCGGGCCCTCATAGTCTTCAACCGTGAAGCGATCAATAACGGAGCCGACCAGCGAATTGAAGCTATCCCTGAACGCCAGATAGCCCCCGATGACGCTACCTGCGACGATAGCCAGTGCCACTAGAGCAGCGATTGCACTTCGGCCTCGGGTTTTGGGCTTCTCCTGGGTCTCAAACTCGTCAAGCATCGCTCAGCTCCAGGCAGGACTCAAACCCAATTCTCAGTGCCGAAGTCAGTATTTCCCTTGCAGCCTCGGAGTCGATGAAGCTCTTTTGCTCCTTTGATGATTTGCCAGCTGCGCCTAAGCGCCTAGCAGCCCCCGCCGTGCTGAGGCGCTCATCCACCAATCGCACGGGAACTGCAAGCGAGGTCTCAAGTTCGTTAGCCAGCGCTAAGGCAAGTTTGGTTGACGCGGTGTGGTCCCCAGACAGTGAGAGCGGCAGGCCCACAACGACACCGTCTGCCCTTTTGGCTACAGCGATCTCAGAAAGGATCTTGATTGCTTCCGGGCCTGCGCTAACCGCATCAAGCGCCAGCACGAGCTCTCCCTGGTTGTAGGCGACTCCATGTCGAGCCGCCCCAGGATCAATGGCCAGCAGAATCAAGAGACTAGCCTTGCCGCTTCGGCTATCGCCGTGTCAAGGCTTCCCGCGTCGGTTCCACCACCTTGCGCGTAGTCTGCCTTGCCACCGCCCCCACCTCCGAGAACAGCGGCGGCGGCCTTTGCCAAGTCCCCGGCCTTCACGGCTTGCTGCGACTTTGATCCAACTGCGACTGCTACTAGCGGCTTACCCTCTAACACGGCCCCAAGAATCGTCACCGAGTCGTCCCCGACAACCTCGCGAACTCTGATGGCAACCTGCCTCAGAGCATCAGCGGTGGAAACATCGGCTCTGCAAGCCACAAGATTGTGTTGGCCAACCTTCGTTGCGCTGGCTGCAAGCTCCGACACCTGACTCATGGCAGCCTTAGTCGAGATTTCTTCAAGTTGCTTCGCTAGCGCGCGACTCTCGCTCAAAGCGTCGGCGACCCGCTCCTCAAGTTCAGATGCGGGAACCTTGAAGCTTGCCGCCAGTCGGTCAACAACTCGCTTAGTTGCAATCAAACTGCTTAGCGCCTCGAAGCCAACCTCGGCTTCAATTCTTCGAGATCCTGAACCCACGGATGACTCGCCAGTTATTGTGACAAGCCCGATCTGCGTGGTACGCGAGACGTGAGTTCCACCACAGAGTTCTCTGGACCAGGGTCCGCCGACCTGGATAACTCGAACCAGCTCGTCGTAGGTCTCGCCGAAGAGTGCGATAGCTCCCCACTCTTTCGCCTCGGGCAATGACATGAACTGTGCACTGACTGCTAGATCAGAGCGGATCGCAAGATTCGATACCTCTTCGATCTCCGACCTGGTGCTCTCCGATAGGGCCTCGCCCCAAGCAAAGTCGAGGCGCATGTAGCCGGGCTTGTTGAAAGATCCTGACTGAAGCGCCTGTGGTCCTAGAACCTGTCGCAGCGCAGCGTGAATGACGTGGGTGGCGCTGTGTGCCTGGCAAGCACCAATTCGCCACTCGCGATCAACGATCGACTGAGCTTGCGCATTGATAGCGACCTGGCCGCTCTTTACCCGAACCTTGTGGCTGAAGAGTCCACGAACTGGTTTCTGCACATCAAGGACTTCAAGCTCGAATCCGTCCCCTCGGATCACTCCAGCATCAGCTGCCTGCCCACCAGACTCTGCGTAAAGACTTGTGCGATCTAGAACGAGCTCGCCGAGCTGTCCCTCAGAGAGTTCTTTCACGGATTCGCCATCGCGGATTAGGCCAATGACTTGCCCCTGAGACTCGAGTGAGTTGTAGCCCGTGAACTCGGTTGCCCCCTTGGCGCGAAAATCCGAATAGACCTGAAGAGCCGCACCACCTGTCTTTTTGGCTTTCGCGTCCTGCTTGGCTCGGTCGCGCTGCTGTGTCATCAGTGACTCAAACTCGGTTCTATCGACCTCGAGTCCGCTCTCTTGCGCAATTTCCTCCGTGAGGTCAATCGGGAAGCCGTAGGTATCGTGCAGCAGGAACGCAACTGAACCAGAGAGTATTTTGGTGCTCTTGGCGATCTCCTCGGCGAGGTAGGCGCTTCCGGTCTCGAGTGTCTTGCGGAATCCCGTCTCCTCCGCCACGGCAGCTTTCAAAACCCTGGCGAAATTTTCCTCAAGCTCCGGATAGGCCTCGACCATCGCATCCTTGCTGGTCTTGAACAGCCGCTCGAAGCAAGGCTCTTCGATTCCCAGCAGGCGTAAGGCACGCACCGAACGCCTTAGGAGGCGACGGAGGACATAGCCGCGACCCTCATTCGATGGTGTTACACCATCAGTCATAAGCATCAGTGAACTGCGGATGTGGTCGGCGATTACGCGCATCCGAACATCGTCGAGCTCTACCGCTCCATACTTCTTGCCGCTCAACTCGCTCGCTACATCAATGAGGGGCCTGACCTGATCGATTTCGTAGACGTTCTCTACCCCCTGAAGGAGGAATGCGACGCGCTCCAAGCCCATTCCCGTGTCGATGTTCTTCTTGGGTAGTTCTCCGAGAATCTCGAAATGATCCTTGGTGCCACCGTCGGCGCGCTCATACTGCATGAACACCAGGTTCCAGATTTCGATGTAGCGGTCTTCATCAGCCTCTGGCCCACCTTCGACGCCGTATTTTGGTCCGCGGTCGAAGTAAATCTCCGAGCAGGGACCGGCGGGGCCGCGCTGCCCTGTTGACCAGTAGTTGTCGCGCATGCCACGTTTCTGGATGCGCTCACGGGGTACGGAGGTCTGCTCGAGCCAGTAACCGATTGACTCTTCGTCGTCTTCATAGACGGTAACCCATAGCCTCTCTGGATCGAAGCCGTAGCCACCTTCTTCAACGGAGGTGGTCAAGAGCTCCCAAGCAAATGCGATAGCTTCTTTTTTGAAGTAGTCACCAAATGAGAAGTTGCCATTCATTTGGAAGAAGGTTCCGTGACGGGTGGTCTTTCCGACCTCTTCGATGTCTAGGGTTCGAACGCACTTCTGAACGCTCGTTGCGCGCTTGTAAGGTGCTGGCTCAATCCCCGTCATGTATGGGATAAACGGCACCATACCCGCAACGGTGAACATCAAGGTGGGATCGTTGCTTATCAGCGAGGCGCTTGGTACAACCGTGTGTCCCTTGGATTCGAAGAAACTGAGCCAGCGCCGCTTTATTTCAGCGGTCTTCATCTGCTACTTCTTCGCCCCGGTGGACTTCTTTGGCTTTGTCAGCTCTTCTTCACGTTCGCGATAGCCTTCTGCGACTGCGTTTGAGAAGTCCTTTGCCGCGGCATAAAGTTCATCTGCAGCCGCCTTGGCCTTTGGGTTGTCACGAACCTGAATGATGGTGAGCGCGCCCAAACCAATACCTGCTAAGAACCAACCGAGCTTCGACATTGCCTACCTCTTTTTTCCAAAGGTCTTCAGTACACCTTGAACTACCCCGACAAGCTTAGTTACCGGGGCACCGACCGAGGCTGTGAATACTGCAACCATCGAGTTAATGTTTTCGGTGACCTGCTCAACATCCTCGGTGATCTGATCAATCCGCTTGAGCTGTCGGTTTGCCTCGCTGAGAGTGGTCTTTGCTTCATCCAGGAGCGGCTCGAGCTCGTTATTGAAGATCTTGACGGTTCTTGCCGATTCATCGATGAGACGACCGAGCTTTACCAGCGGAACGCCAAGCAGGAGTACCAGTAGGGCAATCGCCCCACTGATAACAATTCCTGCGATGTCGCCGCCGGACAAGGTTTCTACCTGGCCGCGTAGTACTCAACAACGAGCTGAACGTCACAGGTGACGGGAACTTCTGCTCGCTTGGGACGACGAACTAGGGTGGCGTGAAGCTTATCTAGTTCAACCGATAGGTATTCCGGTGTTGCGGCGAGCACATCGGCATTTCCACCTGCTGCTGCAACCTGGAAAGGCTCGGTGCGCTCACTCTTCTCGTGAACGTGAATCATCTGACCCGGCTTCACGCGGAAGCTTGGGCGATCTACCCGCTGGCCATCGACCAGGATATGGCGGTGCACCACCATCTGACGAGCCTGCGCCATCGTGCGAGCAAAGCCGGAGCGGAGAACGAGAGCGTCAAGACGCATCTCTAGAAGCTCGACCAGGTTCTCACCTGTTAGGCCTGAAGTCTTCTTTGCCTCTAGGAAAGTCTTCTTCAGCTGGGCCTCGCGGATCCCATACTGAGCGCGCAAACGCTGCTTCTCACGAAGACGAACAGCAAAGTCGGAGTCTGACTTGCGCTTGGTGCGGCCGTGCTGACCTGGGGCGTATGGACGCTTCTCCATGTATTTTGCAGCCTTTGGCGTCAGGGCGATTCCTAGCGCGCGTGACATTCTCGTCTTGCTGCGTGTTCTTGTTGTCTTAGACAAAAAGGTACCTCTCAAGTTTTTTATTTGGATTGGTTCGACTCCAGCCGCAAAGTCAGAACAACCCGAGAATCCTAGCAAAACTAGGATTCCTTGTCATCACCTCGGAGGATTTTCTTAATGGCGAGCCATCTCTCACCAAGCCTCGCCTCGAGGCCATGTTGCGAGGGTGAATAGAAATCAGACTTGCTCGAGTAGTACTGTTTCACGATGCCGGCTGGATTGTCATGGGGATATAGATAGCCAACGGCGCCTGTAGAACGCAGCTGGGCTGGAATCGGATCTAGCCGTGAGTTCCTAACATTTTCAAGCGCTCTATCTATTGCCTGGTAGGCACGGTTGGATTTTGGGGCAAGCGCCAGGTAGATGGTTAGTTCGGAAAGCGGAATTCGGCCCTCAGGCATGCCGATTCGTTCAACCACCCCCGCACAGGCCTCTGCCAAAACCATTGCCTGCGGGTCGGCAAGCCCAATGTCCTCGGAAGCCAGGATCATTAGCCTTCTAGCAATGAAGCGAGGGTCTTCCCCGCCTTCAATCATGCGCGCCAGATAGTGCAGAGCGCTGTCGACATCACTACCTCGGACACTCTTGATGAAAGCTGAGATCGTGTCGTAGTGAACATCTCCCTTGGCGTCGAAGGCAATTGCATTCTTTGATGCAGCCTTTGCCAAGTCCAAGGTAATCGACTTGCCACCGTTAGCGGCTGCCTCAAGGAGGTTGAGCGCGCGTCTAGCATCGCCAGATGATATTTCAGCCAGGTAATCCAGAGCGTCCTTGGCTACTTTGACGCCCTCGAACGCTTTATCCTGCGCTACCGCTCGATTGAGAAGTTCGAGCACACCTTCGGTCGTAAGGGGCTCTAATTGGAGCACCAGGCTCCGTGAGATAAGCGGCTTGATAACACTGAAGCTCGGGTTTTCAGTCGTTGCGGCCACAAGCGTTATAACCCCGGACTCAACCGCACCGAGCAAGCTGTCCTGTTGTGCTTTTGAAAATCTATGAATCTCGTCAAGGAACAAGATGGTTGGCTTCTCGAAAGAGCTCAGTTCTCGTTTTGCTGCCTCTATGACCTCTCGGACCTCCGAAACGGAAGAGCTGATCGCGCTTAGCTCCCGATACTTGGCTCCAGAGTGCTCGCCAATTATCCGTGCGATGCTCGTCTTTCCGCTTCCAGGCGGCCCCCAAAGAATTACCGACGCCCAGGATGATGAATCGCCCGAGAGGAATTTGGAGATCGCGGAGCCATTGGCGAGCAGATGCTGTTGCCCGATTAGCTCGGATATCTGCTGCGGCCTGAGGCGCTCCGCAAGAGGTGTTGGCACACCCAGATTCTAGGAGCCACCTAGAATTACCTGGCGGAAGGCAGGCAATGAAGGAAAAAGACAAGCTAGCCAATTACCAGGCAAAACAGCAGCTTCTAACCCAACGCAAACTCAGTAAGGCTAAGGACAACCGAGTCGCGTTGGTGGCATCGGCTGCGGCAATAGCGATCGCGCTCGGCTCGCAACTGCTCTATTTTGGGGTTGGACCCGGAAGCCAAGATGCGCTAGAAGAAATCACCACAGACCCTGCAGCCGAGGAAACCGCGCTTCCGGAAGTCACACCCGCATCCGACCCTCAAACACCAGATGCTTCCCTGGCCGAAGATCGCAGATGGCAGGGTGAAATGACGATTGGCACTGAGCCGGTTAGCTTCGAGCTCTTCGGAGACCTAGCCCCACAGGCAACTGCAAACTTTGTCAGTCTTGCGCAGCAGGGCTATTTCGATGGACTCAGCTGCCATCGGCTAACCACCGCCGGGATCTTTGTCTTGCAGTGTGGAGACCCGAATGGCGATGGCACTGGCGGGCCAGGTTACAACTGGGGTCCTATCGAGAATGCACCCGCAGACGACATTTATCCCGCTGGAACAATCGCGATGGCCCGTCGAGGCGGTGACGACTACTCGATGGGGTCACAATTCTTTATCGTTTACGAAAACTCGCAAATTCCCTCGGATAACGTGGGAGGCTACAGCGTATTCGGCACGCTAACTGAGGGGCTGGATGCCATTCTCGCTATCGCCGAAACCGGTCTTAGTGGCGGTGGGACCGATGGTTCCCCAGCTGAGCAGGTTGTAATCGCTGATGTTTCGGTAGAGTAAAGCGTCGCTAAACAGGAGAACAATTGGCTACACATCAATTCGGGCGAGTTGACGATAAGAACAATGTCTACGTCATTGACAAGGGCACTGAGCGTCTAGTCGGACAGTACCCAGACGTAAGCCAAGACGAGGCATTGGCATTTTTTACCAAGAAATTCGATGACCTCGAGGCGCAGGTTCGAATCCTGGAGCAGCGGATCTCCTCCGGCATCACAGATGCCAAGAGCTTGCAGACGACCCATCAGAACCTCACCACAGAGCTCAGCGAGCCGAAGGCTGTAGGTAACCTAGAGGCACTTCGCCTTCGTGTCTCAGCTCTGCTTCCGGCGATCGAGGAGGCGGCGACAAAGGCGCAAGCCGCACGCGATGAGGCGATTGCCAAGGCAATGGCAGACAAAGAAGAGATTGCCACCAGGGCCGAAAAGATCGTCTCCAATCTCGGCGGCGTTAACTGGAAGAAGAGCACTGCCGAGATGGCTCAACTCTTTGAGCGCTGGCAGCAAATCCAAAAAGACTCCCCCAAGATTCCGAAGGCTCAGACCGACCCTATTTGGAAGCGTTTCTCGCAGGCCAGGGCAAAGTTCGAGGCTGGCAGACGCAAATACTTTGCCTCATTAGACAACCAGTTCAAAGAGGCCAAGAAGATCAAGACCGAACTTGTTGCCAAGGCCGAAACGCTCGCCTCGAAGGGAGCTGCTGCAGCAGCTGACTACCGAAACCTGCAGGACCTTTGGAAGAAGGCCGGAAAGGCAGGCAAGGCCGAGGACGGGCTATGGAAGGCATTCCGAGCTCACGGCGACGCCATATTTGCCGCCAAGAAGGAACTAGACGCGGAACGGGATGCAAGCCAGGCAGAAAACCTAAAGGCAAAACTGGCGCTGCTAGCCGAAGCCGAAAAGATTAGCCCTGCCGACATTCGCAAGGCAAAGGCTGCTTTTAGCGACATCCAATCCAAGTGGAGTCGTATCGGTCACGTTCCTCGCAACGAGGTCAAGTCGATCGAGTCTAGGCTGCGCGCGGTTGAGCAGAAGATTGCGGATGCCGAGCGGGACGAGTGGATGCGCTCCGATCCAGCCGCAAAGGCGCGCAGCAACCAGCTCGTCGAGCAGCTCGAATCGGTGATTGGCGTCCTTGAGGCTGAACTAAAGGGAGCTCCCGCTGCCAAAAAGAAGGAAATTGAGTCGCAAATTCAGACTCGTAAGGCCCTTCTGGTAGCCGCCCAAAACGCGGTCGACTAAGCGCCCTTCACCCGATAAACGTCGTAGACGTTGTCAATTCTCCTGACCTGATTCAGCAAGTGATCGAGGTGCGAAGGGTCCGCCATCTCGAAAACAAACTTGGATATGGCGACGCGGTCTCTTCCGGTTGAAACAGAAGCACTCAGAATGTTCACGTGGTTCTCTGTCAAGACGCGGGTTACATCGGAGAGCAGGCCTGACCGGTCGAGGGCCTCAACCTGAATCTGAACCATGAAGACTCCCCGGGAGTCCTCGGCCCAACTGACGTCTACGATCCTTTCGGCCGTCAAGGAACCGACGTTCTTGCAGTCGTTGCGATGTATCGAGACACCCTCTCCCCTGGTGATAAATCCCGTGATTTCGTCCCCAGGAACTGGCGTGCAGCAACGTGCCATCTTCGTCATGACATCGGGAGAGCCCTTTACCAAGACCCCCTGGTTGCTTGGTCTTGGACCTCTGAGCGATTTGGGGAGCTGGACCGGTATCTCCTCGGTGTCAGGCTCCTGAGTGATGCCTTGCAGCAGCTTGAGCCGCTCGACAACTGAACCCGCCGAGATTTGACCCTGTCCAATCATGCTGAACAGAGAGTTGGAATCCGCTAGCTTGAATTCCTCTGCGATCTCATCGAGGAATTCCTCCTTCATCATTGACTGAATTGGCAGCGACTGGCGCCGAAGAGCTCTGACAAGCGACTCCCTGCCCTCTTCACCAGCAATCTCTTTGCGTTCCTGGGTGAACCAGTGTTTGATCTTGGCCCTTGCTCTTGGGCTCGCAACGAAATTGAGCCAGTCTTTGCTGGGTCCAGCGGATTCACTCTTGCTCGTTAGAACCTCGATAACGTCTCCAGCCTGGAGCTCGGTTTCCAGCGGAACAAGCTTGCCGTTGACCTTTGCCCCTATGGTTTTGTGGCCAACCTCGGTGTGAACAGCGTAGGCAAAGTCAACGGGGGTTGAGCCAGTGGAGAGGCCGACGACCTTCCCCTTCGGGGTGAATACATAAAGTTCTTTTGCACCAATCTCGAAGCGGAGATTGTCGAGGAACTCTCCTGGGTCTGCAGTCTCTTCCTGCCAATCGGAGAGCTGCTTGAGCCATGCGAAGTCAACGTCCTTGCCGCCCTTTGAGGCCGCCTGCTTGTATTTCCAGTGAGCTGCGACACCAAATTCAGCACGCTGGTGCATCTCCTGGGTGCGAATTTGAATCTCTACGCTTCGGCCGTCGGGGCCGACCACTGTCGTGTGCAGCGACTGGTAAAGATTGAACTTAGGCATCGCAATGTAGTCCTTGAATCGGCCTGGTAGTGGCGACCAGCGTGCGTGGATTGCGCCAAGAGCGGCGTAGCAGTCGCGAACAGTTGGAACGATTACCCTGATACCGACTAGGTCGTAGATGTCGTCAAATTCCCTGCCCTTGAGAACCATCTTCTGATAAATCGAGTAGTACTGCTTGGGGCGTCCGTCGATCTTGGATTTGACCTTAACTTCGCGCAGCTCCCGATCGATAGCCTCGATCACTTGATCCGTGTAATCGGAACGCGAGGGATTGCGCTGCTGCACCAGAGAGACTATTTCCTCGTAGACCTTGGGGTAGAGAACCGCAAAGCTGATGTCCTCGAGCTCGACCTTCATGGTCGAAATACCGAGACGGTGCGCTAGTGGGGCATAAATCTCCAGGGTCTCCTGTGCCTTGCGCTTTGCAGACTCTGGTGAGACGAATCCCCAGGTTCTGGCGTTGTGAAGTCGATCGGCCAGTTTGATGACCAATACTCTGACGTCCTTGCTCATCGCAACGACCATCTTTCGCATGGTCTCTGCTTGAGCTGTGTCGCCAAACTTCATCTTGTCCAGCTTGGTGACCCCATCGACTAGCAGAGCAACCTCTTCGCCAAAGTCTTCTCGGAGCTGTTCCAAGGAATACTCGGTGTCCTCCACGGTGTCATGAAGGAGTGCAGCGGCAATGGTTGCGGGGCCGGAGCCAAGATCAGCCAGGATCCTTGCCACAGCCAATGGATGGGTGATGTAGTCCTCACCACTCTTGCGCTTTTGACCCTCGTGGTACTTCTCGGCCACTCGATAAGCACGTTCGATAACCTGATAATCGGACTTGGGGTGGTTGAGCTTGACGATGCGAACCAGTTCCGCCAAATCGGTGCTGAGCGAGGTTGAGGCTCGAGTGAATATCCTCGGCAGGCGCGAGCGAAGTGAGCTGGCGAGGCTGTCAGTCATTTCTCACTCCTTACAGGTAGTGAGAAGTCTATTGGCGAGAGGCTAAAACCTTCTCTGCGGCCTTCTTAAGGTCCTTCTCGCCCTCGCGTAGGTGAGCATAGATCGGTGCTGCCAGGAAGATTGAGGAGTAGGTACCCACAATTGTTCCGACAAACAGCGCTAGTGCGATGTCCCTAAGCGTTCCGGCGCCTAGCAAGAGCGATCCTATGAACAGAATGGAGGCCACCGGTAGCACTGCGACAACCGATGTGTTGATGGACCTCACCAGGGTTTGGTTCACGGCAAGGTTTACCTGTTCGGCAAAGGTTCGGGTCTCAGATAGTTCAATTTCAAGCGTGTTTTCACGGACCTTGTCGAACACGACGACTGTGTCATAGAGCGAGTAGGCCAAAATCGTAAGAAACCCAATTACAGCTGCCGGGGTCACTTCGAATCCAACCGCCGCGTAGACACCTGCCGTGAGTACAAGGTCGTGGAAGAGAGCTAGGAGCGCTGCTACCGACATCTTCCAGGATCTGAAATAGAAGGCCATGAGGAGGGAAACCAGGAAGAGGAAAACTCCCAGACCGATCAGCGCCTGTCTCGTTACATCGGCACCCCAGTTCGGGCCGATGAAGCTTGACGCCACCTCGCCGGAAGGAACCCCGTAGGCATTCGCTAGCGCGATTCGAACGGCCTCAGACTCAACGTCTTCGAGCTGCTCTGTTTGAATTCGCAAATCTGCAAGCCCGACGGCGGCAACATTTACCTGCACACCAGGAACAATCTCGGTGACAGTATCAACGGCAAGAGATTGTGGGAGCTCCTGAGAGTTAGTCAGTCGAAACTCAGAGCCACCTCGGAACTCAATGCCGAAGTTGAATCCACCTCGCAGCACTGGGAAAACAATCGCCAGGATGACAGCAAGCGCGGCGAATGCATACCAAAGCTTCCTGCGACCGACAAAGTTGAAGCTTCTCTCGCCTGAGTAAAGCTCATTACCGAGCTTCCTGAACTTACTCATCGGACTCCTTTGCTGCTAGCGCCTTGCGCTCCGCGATGGTCTGACGCTTCTGTGCCTCCTTGGATGCACTCTTTACCTTGCCTGCCGAGACTTCGTTCGACACCCGGAACTCACCTCTGCCGCGATAGCTGGCTCGCTTGGCAGAGAGATCGAAGCCCGACCACTTGCTGCCCGAGGCAAAGAAACTGTTTCGTGCCAAGAGCTGAACGAGCGGGTGTGTGAACAGGGTAACGATGAGTAGGTCAATCAGTGTTGTCAGACCAAGTGTGAATGCAAAGCCTCGAACTGAGCTGCTGGTCAGAAGGTAGAGCACTACCGCTGCGGTGAAGCTGACGGCATCGGAGACCAAAATGGTGCGGAACGCGCGCTTCCAACCTGCCTCAACGGCGATCTCCAATCCCCTACCATCACGCAGCTCGTCGCGAATACGTTCGAAGTAGACGATGAAGCTGTCCGCGGTGATACCTATCGCCACAATCAAACCGGCGACACCGGCGAGGGAGAGCCTGTATCCCTGCCTCCAAGATAAGAAGGCGATGAACAGATAAACCAGCAAGGCGGCCACGATAAGAGAGCCGAGAACAACTGTTGCAAGACCGCGATATTGGAAGGTCATG
>JAPOHQ010000001.1 GCA_029979375.1 Microbacteriaceae bacterium | reverse complement strand
CTTCAAACAAGTTTGGACAGCCAGGTGCCTAGCCTTGCGCAGGTGGCTAAGCAGCTGGGACTATTCGCCACTGGCGATGCTGAGCTGACCGGCGCAGCCCTCTCCTCGCGGCACATCAGACCCGGCTACCTGTTCATCGCCGCTCCGGGTAAGAACTCTCACGGGCTCGATCACTTGCAGCAGGCAATCGAGCTGGGTGCGGTGGCCCTGCTGACCGATAAAACGGGAGACTTTGGGTTACCGACCATCTTGGCCAAGGACCCAAGGTCGCCGGCCGGCGAGGTCTCTGCCGAGATCTTTGCAACCCCGAAGACCGGGCTTTTGGGCGTCACCGGCACGAACGGCAAGACAAGCACAACCACCTACCTTCACCGTCTCATGAACGCGCTCGATAGCAAGACCGGCCTCATCGGGGGTTCGGGCATCTGCATTGCAGGCAACTGGCAAAAAAGCGAGCTGACCACACCGGAAGCCCCGAGGATCCACCAACTGCTCAGTGACATGCGAAGCGCGGGTGATGCAAAGGCGGTAATTGAAGTCTCTGCTCAGGCAATTGAACGAGGCCGCATAGCTGGCCTGGAGTTTGACATGGTCGGATTCACGAATCTCTCGCGTGATCACCTAGATGATTACCAGAGCATGGAGAAGTACTTTGAGACCAAGGCCGAGCTCTTTGCAGAAAACTGGTCAAGGCGGGCCGTTATCAACGTCGAGGATGAGTGGGGCAAGCAGCTTTACGAGCAAGCGGCTATTCCGAAGGTTGGAATTGGTGCGGACCTCGAATACCAGCTCACCTACTCGAACGACCAATTGGAGCTAAGTGGCAAGCAAAGCCTTGCGGCAGCTGTCAATCTCACTCCGACCATGGCAAAGAACCTTGGTCTCGCACTAGTAATGCTTCTTGAGTCTGGGGTTGCCCCGGATGCTCTGCTGGTGGCGCTGTCCAAGATTGAACTGCAGGTTTCCGGCCGACTTGAGAGGGTATCCACAGCCCCGGCTGTCTATGTCGACTACGCACACACTCCAGCCGGCGTCGAGGCCGCGGTTCGGGATCTTCGGGCCAGCCACAAGAGCCTCATTGTTGTGCTGGGAGCCAGTGGAAATCGAGACAAGGGAAAACGCTCCCTGATGGCACATGCCACCTCTGGTTCTAGGTTGGTCATAGTTACCGACCAGCACCCCAGAGACGAGGACCCAGCGGCAATTCGCGCAGAACTCACCGCTGCCCTGGCCGCAGCAGAGCAAGAGTTTGTGGAGGTCCCCGATCCTGCCGAGGCCATTAGGACCGCGATTGAAAGGGCTGGCAAGGATGAGGCTGTGCTCTGGTGTGGCCCTGGAAATCTTGACTACCGGGAAATCAAGGGCGAAAAAGTTCCTTTCAATGCGCTTGAGATAGCAAGAGGGTTGGTTCAGCGATGATCGCCATGACCCTTGCCGAGCTTGCAACCGCGGTCTCCGGGGAGATATTTCGCGGAGATCCAGACCGAGTGGTCTCGGGCCCTGTCGAGACAGACTCGCGAGAGATCGTCTCCGGCGGCATCTTCTTCGCCAAGCTTGGCGAAAATGAGGATGGTCACAAGTATTTGGTAGACGCGCTGCTTTCGGGAGCAACCTTGGCCGTGGTCTCGAGTCCCAGTGCGGATACTGAGATAGACCAGATTGTGGTTTCCGATACCGTGGTCGCGCTTTCTCAGTTGGCATCTCATGTCCTGGAGGCAGTTCGAAGTCGAGGCGACCTTCAGGTCGTTGGCATCACGGGAAGTAACGGCAAGACATCGACGAAGAACATCCTTGGCAAGATCTTGGCCACCAAAGGCAAGACCATCTATCCCAGGGCCTCCTTCAATAACGAGGTGGGGCTTCCGCTAACTGTTCTCAGGATCGAGCAGGACACCCGATTCTTAGTGCTCGAACTCGGGGCTGCGGGGCCAGGAAGCATAGACGGACTGGCTCGCTGGACAAAACCAGATATCGGCATTCAACTAAAGGTTGGCATGGCCCACGCCGGGGCATTCGGTGGCATCGAAGCCACCGAGCGAATCAAAGCGGAGCTGATGCCTCACATTCGCTCCGTCGCAGTTCTGAACCTCGATGACCCCAGGGTAAGAAACTTCGAGACCAAGGCAAGAAAGATTGGCTTTGGTTTCGACAACGATGCTGCGGTGAGGCTCATCTCCACCGAGCTTTCGCTTGCCGGCACCAAAGTCACGTTTGAGGTTGCTGGCAACCGGCACGAGGCGCAACTGAAGATCCTGGGCGAGCATCAGGCCATGAACTTGGCTGCAGCCATTGCGGCCGCCATGGAGCTGGGCGTTGGAGTTGAAGAATCGCTAGCGGTGGCTCAAGAACTCGACTTTGTCGAGCGTTGGCGCATGCAATTGCTGAAAGCGGGCGATTTCTGGGTCATAAACGATGCCTACAACGCCTCCCCAGACTCGATGCGAGCTGCACTTCAGACCCTCGCGGTCCTCGGTAGAGCAGGCAATAGAACAGTGGCCGTGCTGGGGCAAATGGCCGAACTCGGTGAGTATTCAGCACAGGAGCACGACCAGATCGGCAGGCTCGTGGTTCGGCTTGGAATCGACAAGCTGTTTGTGATTGGCGAGGAGGCCAAACTGATTCACATGGGCGCCAGCCAGGAGGGCAGCTGGGATGGCGAAAGTGAGTACATCGAATCGATGAGCACGGCTTTTGAGACTATTCGTGCCAAGCTAAAGCCCGGCGATGTCGTGTTGGTAAAGGCATCGAACATCGCTGGACTTAGGTTTCTCGGAGATGAATTGGCGGGTGTGAAGTGAGAGCTCTCTTAGCCGCTGGCGGGATTGGACTAGCAATCTCGCTCTTCGCCACTCCAGTATTCATAAATCTGTTCAAGAAGCTTCAGTGGGGCCAATTCATTCGTGATGATGGGCCGAAAACCCACCAAACCAAGCGCGGCACTCCAACGATGGGTGGGGTAGTAATCCTCATATCTGCGATAGTCGCGTATTTCTTGGCGAAGTTTATAAATGGCGAGAACCCAAGTGCCTCGGCCCTACTGGTGCTCTTCATGATGAGTGGTTTGGGACTCGTTGGTTTTGTTGACGACCTAATGAAGGTGCGCAACCAGCGCAGCCTGGGTCTTGGCGGTTGGGCCAAGATCGCAGGCCAGGCGATTGTGGCGGTTGTCTTTGCCTACCTCGCACTGCAGTTTCCGGACGATCGCGGCCTGACTCCGGCCAGCACTCACATTTCCCTGTTCCGAGACCTCCCAGTTGATCTGTTCCTCTGGGGGAGCATCATCGGAGCGGTGTTGTTCACCGGATGGGTATTTCTGCTCGTTGCGAGCTCCTCAAACGGTGTGAACATCGCCGATGGGTTAGATGGACTGGCATCAGGAAGCGCGGTGTTTGCCATCGGAGCGTATGTGATCATCGGTTTCTGGCAGTTCAACCAGTCCTGCCGCACCGCCGTTGAGAACCTCTCGGCCTGCTATGAGGTCCGCGATCCGCTGGATCTTGCGGTGGTTTCCGCTGCCATTGTTGGCGCGTGCTTGGGATTCCTTTGGTGGAACACCTCCCCGGCGCAGCTTTTCATGGGAGATACCGGATCGCTGGGCCTTGGCGGTGCGCTAGCGGCCCTGGCGGTCCTCTCGAGAACCGAGCTTTTGCTCGTGCTCATTGGCGGCATCTTCGTCATTGTCACCGGTTCCGTGGTTATCCAGAGGGCATTCTTCAAGCTAACCAAGTGGCGCACGGGTACTGGCAGGCGAGTGTTCCTGATGTCACCGCTGCATCACCACTTCGAACTTAAGGGCTGGGCCGAGATCACCATCGTGGTTCGGTTCTGGATCATTGCCGCACTCTGCGTTGCAGCCGGGGTGGGGCTGTTCTATGTGGAGTGGATATACGGTCTATGAGCCTCCCCACCTCATGGCAAGCTGACTGGTCAAATCTAAAGGCGGTCGTCCTTGGCCTGGCCAGGTCCGGCTTCAGCGCGGTAGACACGCTCGTCGAACTCGGCGTCGAAACGGTAGCCATAGGCGCGAGCGCGAAGCCTGAAATCATCGAGATGACTGAGGTCATCGGATCACGCTTCATTCCAGGAGAGGACCCCGCGCTATTAGGTGAGCTTGGCTTCAGGCCGAATTTCGCGGTGGTATCTCCGGGGTTTAGTCCCTCCCACCCATTGGTCCAATCCCTCTCCGGCGAAGGCATTCCGCTGATTACAGATATCGACCTTGCCTGGCGGCTCAGGGACAAAGTCAAGGTGGCTGGGTGGCTAGCCATCACTGGAACAAACGGCAAGACCACCACCTGCGAGCTCGTCTCCCACATCCTGAATGGGTCTGGTCGGCGAGCACTAGCTTGTGGAAACATCGGTTCACCGATCCTCGATGCGATTCGAGACCCGGTCGGCTTTGACTATCTGGTGGTTGAACTCTCGAGCTTCCAGCTGCACTACATTGGCGAGATTCACCCGGTTGCCTCAGCTTTTTTGAACTTTGCCGAGGATCACGTCGATTGGCATGGCAACCTCGCGAACTACTTTGCTGCCAAGGCAAAGGTCTTTCTTGGAACCGAGAAGGCCATCATCTTCAACGAGCAGGATGACAAGACCCTAGAGGCGGCCAAGGCTGCGGATGTAATAGAGGGTTGCCGAGCAATTGGTTTCTCGCTGTTCACCCCGCAACCCTCGTCGATTGGCTTTGTCGAGGACATCCTTGTGGACCGCGCCTTTCTCGACAATCGCAAAGACCGGGCCCTCGAGATTGTGACCGAGGCAGACCTCGGTGAGATTGCGAGCGTTTCGGACCAGCTCAAAGCCAACGTTGCAGCGGCAACTGCTCTTACCAGAGCCGTAGCTGTCTCTCCAGCTGAGATAAAGCATGCGCTTTCAAGCTTTCAGATCTCGCCCCATAGAAATCAGCTGGTTGCAGTTAGCGCCGGCGTTAGCTTCGTCAATGACTCGAAGGCCACCAATCCCCATGCGGCGAACAGCTCACTGACTTCCTACGATTCGGTGGTTTGGATCATGGGAGGAGACTTCAAGGGGACCGACCCTCGCGAGCTCATTCAAACTCACGCCAAGAGGCTAAAAGCCGTCGTCGTAATTGGAATAACCTCGGATCAGACCGCTCGGCTTGTCACCGAGCTGCTTCCAGGCGCTCAAGTTACTGTCATCTCAGGTGATGATGTGATGAGTCAGGCGGTGAGTGCAGCGACCTCGTTGGCAGCGGCGGGGGACACCGTGCTGCTGGCTCCCGCGGCTGCATCCATCGATCAGTTCAAGGACTATGCAGAGCGCGGGGATAAGTTCATCGCAGCGGTTCGGGAGCTCAAATGACGAACGTCAGAGAGGCCCTCAGGCCAAAGATTCGAAGCCAGTCCCGGCAGGGTCTGATGCTGCTTGGTCTGACGCTGATAACCGTGGGCCTAGGGCTTGCAATGGTTGCCAGCGCGTCTGCAGTTGATTCCTTCAAGGAGACATCAAATGCTGCCTCGGTATTTTTGCGGCAGGGGCTGTTCGCAATTGTTGGTTTTGTTGCACTGCTAATTGCCTCCAACCTCCCGATGAAGTTCTATCGGCGAATCGGTCAGACCTTCCTGCTGATTGCCCTCGGGCTGCAGGTTGCGACGGTGTTTTTGGGACAAGACATCAACGGAAACCGAAACTGGTTGGACCTGGGGCCTGTCAGCATCCAGCCCAGTGAGTTTCTCAAGCTGGCACTGATTATTGCTCTGGCCAACTGGCTCTCCCAGACCGGGGGAGACCCCCTGAAAACCAGACAGCTTTGGACTTGGGTCTTTGCGGCTTCGGGTGTGGCTTTGGTGCTGGTGGCGCTGATGGGGCGCGATATGGGCACCGGAGTCGTAATGGCAATCGTGCTGATGGGCATGTATTTGTTTGCCGGAATGCGCTGGACCACCTGGCTAACCATGGGTGCTGTTGGAGCCCTGGGGGCCTTTGCCCTTGTGGCCAGCTCGCCATCTCGGCGGGTGCGGTTCGAGGCCTGGCTCAACCCCGAGATGGCAGACCCGATGGGCGTCCGCTGGCAGTTTGAGCATGGCACCTGGGCCCTGGCCTCAGGGGGACTCTGGGGAACCGGACTGGGGCGCTCGAAGCTGAAATGGAGCTGGATTCCAGAGGTAGAGAACGACTTCATTTTTGCCGTGATCGGCGAGGAGCTGGGGCTCGTCGGGGCCCTCGCGGTGATTCTGATTTTCTTTGCAATCGGTCTAACGTTTTTTGCGATCGCAAGGCTTCAAACCAATGCCTTTTCCAGGAACATCGTGGTCGGAGTAATGATCTGGATCGTGATGCAGGCGTTTATCAATATCGGTGTGGTTCTGGGAGTCTTCCCAGTCCTCGGCGTTCCGCTGCCGCTGATATCGGCCGGAGGCTCCTCGCTTATCTCGACCATGGCAGCAATCGGAGTTGTTTTAGCCGTTGAGCGTGATCGAGTCTCGAAACTCGGCCGAAGGGGTTCGTAGTGCGGCTGCTGCTGGCTGGCGGTGGCACTGGCGGTCATGTCAATCCGCTGCTTGCCCTGGCTGAACTTTTGCGGTCCGAGGGCCATGAGGTCATTGCCCTTGGAACCCGGGAGGGCCTGGAGTCTCGCCTCGTGCCAGAGCGCGGTTTTGAGCTTCTAACGATTCCCCGGCTTCCGATGCCGCGTCGGCTGAGCCTTAGCGCCCTCGGGTTTCCAGTGCGGCTCTTCATGGCAAGCCGGCTGGTGTCGAATATCCTGCGTGACAGGCAGATTGATGCGGTGGTCGGCTTTGGAGGCTATGCCTCAGCGCCTGCCTATTTGGCTGCCTGGCTGAGCAAGAAGCCGCTGGTGATTCACGAGGCAAATGCGATTGCAGGGTTTGCCAATCGCCTCGGAGCAAGGTTCACAACCAAAGTCGCGGTCGCGTTCCCAAACAGCAATCTAGAACCGCATGTTTTGACGGGAATGCCGATCAGGTCTGAGATAGCTGTTTCCGTTGCGGGTTATGACAAGCAGCAGGCTCGGGTCGAGCTGGGGATGGATCCGTCGCTTCCAACGCTGCTGGTTACGGGTGGTTCGCAGGGTGCCAAGAGCATCAATGACGCGGTAATCGAGTCGCTGGATACCCTAAAAAACGCAGGGGTGCAGGTCTTGCACATCGTCGGGGACAAGGCCGGCCTGCCGGATGCCAAGACCCCTGGCTATGTTCGGCTTGCCTACTGCAATCGGATGGATGCGGCCATTGCGGCTAGCGACCTGGCGATTTCTCGAGCTGGCGCATCTACCGTTGCCGAGTTTTCGGCCTGCGGCTTGCCCGCGGTTTATGTTCCCTACCCCGTTGGCAACGGTGAGCAGCGCTTCAACGCCCTAACGGTCGTGGATGCGGGAGGCGGGGTGCTGGTGGCAGACCGCGAGTTCACCCCGGCTTACATCGCCGAGAAGATCGTGCCCATGATTAGCCATCGAAAGACGTTGGAGGGGATGTCGAAGGCCGCCAGGAGCGTGGCAATCGTTGACGCCACAGAGCGGCTTCGCGATCTCACCCTGAGCGCCCTGCATACTGGTAGCCGTGATTAAGCCCGACTATTCAGTTTCCGTTCCAGAGGACCTTGGAAAGGTCCATTTTGTTGGCATTGGTGGCTCTGGCATGTCAGGCATAGCCCGACTCGTCCACGGAATGGGGCACCGAGTGACAGGCTCAGATGTCCGCGAGGGGTTCAATATCTCCAGCCTTCGTGAGCTTGGTATCGAGATTGCGATTGGGCACGACGCGCAGAATCTCGGCGATGCCGACACGGTTGTGGTCACTAGCGCGCTTTGGCCCACAAACCCCGAGTATTTGCTTGCCAAGGAGCGCGGGCTAGCGGTGCTGCACCGCTCCGCCCTGCTGGCTCATCTGGCCTCTCGTGGCAAGCCAATTGCCGTGGCGGGGGCCCACGGCAAGACCACCTCGACCGGCATGATCATCAGCGCCCTCAGGCGCCTTGGGGCAGATCCCAGCTTCGTAAATGGCGGTGTCATCCAGGAGTACGGCTTTTCCAGCGCCTTTGGGCAAGGCGAGCATTTTGTAATCGAGGCTGATGAGTCCGACAGCTCATTCCTGCATTACGACACCGCAGTTGCCCTCGTTACCAACGTCGATCCCGATCACCTAGACCACTACGGATCGCTCGAAGCCTTTCAGGCGGAATTTGCCAAGTTTGCCGATGGAGCCAGCGACTTCGTTGTTATTTCCGCCGACGACCCCGGCGCGGTCGCTGTTCGCAGACTTCTCAAGCACAACAGAATCATCACTTTCGGCCAGAGTGAAGGCTCGGTGGTGAGAGTCTCGGACATCGATGCGTCTGGCCCCAGGGTGAGTTTCCGCCTGCACTTCGGCTCTGAGGCCGCCAACCTTGAGCTGAGCATCCCTGGTGAGCACAACGCGCTGAATGCTGCCGGTGCGGTAGCGGTCTTGGTTGGTCTCGGGTTTGAATTTGCAGCTGCGGCCGATGCGGTGGTGGGTTTTGCCGGCACCCAGCGGCGCTTTGAGCTGCACGGCGATCAGAGGGGGGTAAAGGTCTATGACGACTTTGCCCATCACCCCACCGAGGTTGCCGCTGCGCTGAAGGCGGCCAGGGCTGTTGTTGGAAAGGGGAGGCTAATCACGGTGTTCCAGCCCCACCTCTACTCGAGGACCAGGCTATTTGCCCAAGAGTTTGCCGATGCGCTGCTGCTCAGTGACGAGGCCGTAGTGACCGATATCTATGCGGCTAGAGAAGATCCCGAGCCAGGTGTTACCGGGGCGCTGATTGCCGACCGTTACGCCAGGTCCGAGAACATGCACTATGTGCCGCAGTGGGACGATGTCCCATCCGCTGCCGCGAGGCTTGCAGGCCCTGGCGACTTCATAATCACCATGGGCTGCGGCGACATCAATCGCATGGTTCCGGACTTGCTTGCAGCCCTGGAGGACTAGGTGGCCCGTTCAGATCGCGAGCTGTTGCGCGAGGAGCGACGAAAGCTCGGAAAGGCAAAGCCGAAAAAACGCCGCAAGATCGGTGGCCTGACAATTTGGTTTAGATCCCTTGCCGTAACGTCACCTATTGCTCTGGTCGCGCTTGTATTGGCTGCCTACTTCACTCCAATCCTTGCCCTCGAGCGGATCGTGATAACTGGAAACGAGCGCCTTTCGGCACAGGATGTGCGCGCGGAACTCACATCCCTGATGGGCAGGCCGCTCCCCACCATCAGCGAAGCCGAACTCACTGGGCTGCTGGCGGACTTTTCACTGATTGAGACCTTCACTTTCCGAGCCGAGCCACCGCACACCCTGCGCGTCAAGGTCCGGGAGCGCCAGCCGCTAGTTGTTCTGGTTCGCGGGGGAGAAAACTTCCTTTATGACGCCGCGGGCGTGCAGATTGCACCTGCGGCGAGCGTGGGGGAATACCCGTTTCTCATCTTCTACGGCGACCCATTGGCTTCGCCCGAGTATCGCAATGCCGTTGAGTTGCTGCTCAGTTTGCCGAAAACTACCTACAGCCAGGTCTTCTCGGTGGAGGTTTCGCCGCAGCTGACCACCAAACTCACCCTGAAAGATGGCAATTGGAGCGTGATTTGGGGTTCAAACGAGGATTCGCTGCTCAAGGCTGAGGTGCTCGACTCGCTGATTGCCACTGGCCTGGAAGAGGGAGTCGAGATTGATGTGTCCTCACCGAACTCTCCAGTGGTCAGGTACCCGGATTTTTAGTTCATCTGTTGTTTACGACACGCCCGAAGGCCTTCTTATTCTTGGGGCCTTTGACCTCTACCTTCGTGGCGCTAATTGAAAATCCTGAGAAAAGTTAAGCCTCAGCCTTAACTTGAGGGTTTTCCAGCAGGAGGCATGAAGTGACCCAGTCACCTAACTATCAGGCCGTCATCAAGGTCGTTGGTGTCGGCGGTGGAGGCGTAAACGCCCTAAACCGCATGATCCAAACCGGGCTTCGTGGCGTCGAATTTGTAGCAGTCAACACCGATGCCCAGGCCTTGCTCATGAGCGATGCCGACGTCAAGCTCGATATCGGTAGAGACATAACCAGGGGATTGGGAGCTGGGGCGGACCCCGAGGTGGGTCGCCGTGCTGCTGAGGAGCACGAGAGTGAGATTGAGGCGGCCCTCAAAGGTGCCGACATGGTCTTTGTTACCGCCGGTGAGGGCGGTGGCACCGGCACCGGAGGTGCTCCAGTGGTCGCTCGCATCGCAAAGCGCCTCGGTGCGCTAACCGTTGGTGTTGTGACTCGACCCTTCAACTTCGAGGGTAAGCGCCGCGCCGTGCAGGCCGACGAGGGAATCAAGTCGCTGCGCGAAGAAGTGGACACCCTGATCGTGGTGCCAAACCAGCGCCTGCTCGAGATGTCAAACAAGAAGGTCTCCGCTCTCGAGGCCTTCATGACAGCGGACGATGTGCTTCGCGCCGGCGTGCAAGGCATCAGTGATTTGATCGTGGTGCCAGGTCTGATCAACCTCGACTTCAACGACGTAAAGTCTGTAATGCAGGGTGCCGGAAGTGCCCTGATGGGTATTGGTACTGCCAAAGGCGAAGACCGAGCCGTTCGAGCCGCAGAAATCGCCGTTTCCTCGCCGCTACTTGAGGCAACCATTGAGGGCGCACACGGTGTCTTGCTGCTGGTCCAGGGTGCTTCCGACCTTGGTCTTCACGAGATCGACGATGCCGCGAGACTGGTGCAGGAGGCCGTCCACCCAGAGGCCAACATCATCTTTGGTGCCACCATCGAGGACACCCTTGGTGACGAGGTAAGAATCACCGTTATTGCCGCCGGATTCGATGGTGGTGAGCCCAAGCACCGCAAGTTTGAAAGCGCCATGATTGGCTCTCGGGAAGAGGTCCTGGAAACCGAGGCCGTAGTCGAACCAGAAGTGGTTGAGCCGGTGGAGGTCGAAGCCCCGAGTTTCGAGGCCGAAGAGGAGCTCCAGCCCGCACAGGCCAGCAAGCCTTCGAGCACCGGTTCATTTGGTGACGATCTGGATCTGCCAGAGTTCTTCCGCTAATGAGCCTTGCTGAGCGCTACAGCTCAGTAAAGGAGCGAGTGGCTAGTGCTTGCCTGGCGGCGAATCGCGAACCCCTGTCGGTAGAGCTGATCGTGATTACGAAGCTGCATCCGACTGAGGTGGCCCATGAGCTGTTCGATCTTGGTCACCGGCACTTCGGCGAGAATCGCGATCAAGAGGCCAAGCCCAAGGCCGAGGCGCTGAGGACTGCCGGCCGCGAGGCGACCTGGCACTTTGTCGGCCAGCTGCAATCCAACAAAGTCAAAAGCGTGCTGAGCTACGCCTCGACAATCCACTCGATCGATCGAGAATCACTCGTGAAAGAGCTGGGCAAGCAGCTGGAGAATCAGGACCGGGAGATCGATGGTTTCATCGAGCTCAACTTGACTGAAGATTCCGGTCGTGGGGGAGTAAGCGAAGAGAATCTGGAGGCGCTAACTGAGCTTGTCCTGGAGATTCCTCGCCTGAGGCTTAGAGGGGTAATGGCGGTCGCCGGGTTGGGCAAGGAACCCCGCGCTGAGTTCGACAGGACTCTGCAATTAGCCGAGCGGGTGCAACGACTCGCACCCTCGGCCACTGACCTGTCAATGGGAATGAGCGAGGACTTCGAGACGGCAATTTCCATGGGCGCGACACATATCCGGGTTGGGAGTGCCATTACAGGCCCTAGGCCCGCCTAGGACCTAGTCTTGAGGCAGTTGAGGAGTAATCATGGGAATCGTTAATTCAGTAATGGGCTTCTTTGGATTCGGCTCGGGCGAAAGTGCTCCAAAGGAGAGCGCCCCTAAGCCGCGACCAGCAGCTCCCAAGCCCCGCCGCTCCGCGGACATGTCAGAAATTGTGACCTTGGATCCAGAGAACTACTCGGATGCCAGGGAGGTAGCCTCGCACTTCCGCTCGGGTGTGCCGGTCATCGTTAACATCGGCTCCATGAGCGAGGCAGATGCCAAGCGCATGCTTGATTTCATGATTGGGCTCAAAGAGGGCCTGGAGGGCCACCTGAGGCGCGTTACACCAAAGGTTTTCCTGCTTAGCCCCCAGAACGTCGCAGTTACCGACGCTGATCCCGATGAGGATGAGCCAGAGGATTTGATGCAGTAGCTGATGAGTATCGTCGGCTTCGTTCTCTACTGGGCGCTTCAGCTCTTTTTCTACGCCATGCTCGCAAGGTTCGTGTCGGACCTGGTAATGGGTGTCAACTCTTCCTGGAGGCCCAAGGGTCTTTTGCTTCCGATACTCGATTTTGCCTACACCCTGACCGATCCGCCGCTTAAATTTGTCCGTCGCTTTGTTCCGCCGCTGCGGCTAGGAACAATCAGCCTAGATTTGGCCTGGACACTGGTGCTCTTTGCTGTCATTATCCTTCAGGGCTTTGTCAGAGGCCTGTAGGTGGCAATAACATAGGCGAAGGCTTTTTTAGGCGCTAGGAAAGGTTCACAATGGCGTTATCTCCAGAAGACATTCTGGCCAAGCGGTTCCAGGTAACTAAGTTCCGCGAGGGCTATGACCAGGATGAAGTTGATGACTACCTAGATGAAATCGTCGTCGAGCTTCGCAAGATCCTCTCCGAGAATCAGGATCTCAAGACCCAGGGCTCGCCTGCCGGTGAGGTTGAGGTTGAAGCCTTCCCGGTAGCCGTGAACCCTCCAGCACCTTTGGCGGACGAGGACACCGACGCCTCGAAGAGCATCATCGAGCTGGCTCAGAAGCTGCACGCCGACCACGTTCAAGAGGGTCGTGTAAAGCGCGAGCAGATTATTCGCGATGCCCAGCGCGAGGCCGCCAGAATCGTGCGAGACGCTGAGGCACAGGCCCGTGAGGTGCTAAACCAGCTTGAGCTGGACAGGCGCAGTGTCGAGGAGGCCGTTGAAGACCTCAAGCGCTTCGAGGCCGAATACCGTTCCAAGTTGCGCGACTACATCCAGGGTCAGCTCGAGCAGATACTCTCCGAAGAGGCCTACATGGACATCTCAGACGAGATCTCACCGGCAACAGAGGCCGAGGTTGAGTACGAGTATTACTCCCAGGAGCCTGCTCCGCTGGGCACCTCAGAGACGCCGCTCGCCGAGGAATCTGAAGAGTCTGAAGACTCCAGTGAGACCGAGGTGGAAGAGTCGGTAGAGCTCGAAGACCTAACCGAAGAAGAGCCGTCCAAGCGTGAGAAGCGCAAGGACTAGAGGTCCGCGCACAGCTGTCTTCTTCGCGATAGCAATTGCGGTTGTCGCTCTCGATCAAATAACCAAGTTTTGGGCTGAAAGTACCCTGGTTGGGCAAGGTTCGATACCAGTCATCGGTGAGCTGCTGAAGTTTCGCCTGGCCTATAACGACGCCGCAGCCTTCTCCCTAGGTGTCGGTGCAACCTGGATATTGACGACCATTTCACTGGCCGCAACCATTGCCATGATTACCTTCGGCCCAAGAGCCAAGACCATGACCTGGTCGGTGATCGCGGGTTTCGTGCTCGGGGGAGCTGCCGGAAACCTAATCGACCGGGCGTTGAAGGCTCCTGAGTTCTTCAATGGTCACGTCGTCGACTTCATCCAGATTCCCTTCAACTTCCCGATCTTCAATCTCGCCGACAGCTTCCTAGTAATTGGGGTAAGCCTCGCGATCCTGAGAACCATGCTTGGGGACGAAATAGGTGGCGGGCGTGCCAAGTAGGTTGCTTCCGGTTCCAGAGGCCCGAGTGGGGGAGCGGCTCGACGCCGCGGTTGCAAAGATGCTTGGTCTTTCCAGAACCCAGGTCGGTCAGCTCGTGGAAGCCGGCAAGGTCCTAGTTGATGGCAAACCAGCTAACAAGAGTTCTCGACTCACCGAGGGCTCAACGGTTGAGGTAGAGCTCGAGGAAAAGCAATCGGAGGTCGCGGTAGAGGCCGAGGACGTTCCCGAGCTCGAGATTGTTTTTCAGGATTCGGACATCGTCGTTGTTGATAAGCCTGCGGGAGTGGTCTCCCACCCAACCCAAGGCTATGTTGGCCCCTCTGTCCCCGGCGTACTCTTAGCACGCGGAATCACGCTAACCACCTCGGGGGCTCAGGAGCGCCAGGGGATTGTGCAGCGCCTGGATGTTGGCACCTCAGGTCTCATGGTCCTTGCTAAGAGCGAGGCTGCATATGCGGTTTTGAAACAGGCCTTCAGAGACAGGGCCGTGCAGAAGACCTATCACGCCTTGGTTCAGGGGCACCCCGAACCCGCCGAGGGAACCATCGATACCCCAATTGCCCGAAGCTCCAGACACGACTACAAGTTCACTATTTCTGCAGGCGGAAAGCCGGCGGTTACTCACTACCGCCTGATCGAACTACTTCCCACTGCCGCCCTGGTTGAGGTGGGCCTTGAAACCGGCAGAACCCACCAGATCAGGGTTCACTTCGCACACTTCAATCATCCGCTAGTGGGAGATGACCTCTATGGGTCCGACCCGAAGCTTGCCCAAAAGTTGGGGCTTAGACGGCAGTGGCTGCATGCGGTGAAATTGGCATTCGAGCACCCCATAACCAAGCAGCCGGTTGAGTTTTCCTCGAAGTATCCGAGCGATTTGGAAATTGCCCTCGAGGCACTTCGCGATGTCTCCTTTCGGCTTTAGCATTGAGGCCTATCGAAAGGTGTGAAGTGTCAGAGAAGTCGTTTGTTCATCTGCACAACCACACCGAGTATTCAATGCTTGATGGCGCGGCGCGCATCAAGCCGCTGGTTCAGAAGGCAGCCGAGCTCGCAATGCCGGCCATCGCCATGACCGATCACGGCAACACCCATGGTGCCTATGAGTTTTGGAAGCAGGCCAACGCGGCAGGGGTGAAGCCAATAATCGGCATCGAGGCTTACATGGCCCCAGGTTCCAGGCTTGAAAAGTCGAAGGTCCGCTGGGGCGATGGTGGCGGGGACGATGTCTCGGGCGGTGGTGCCTTCACTCATATCACGATGTGGGCGGAAAACAATGCCGGCATGAATAACCTTTTCCGTCTAAGCAGCGAGGCTTATCTCTCCGGTTACTACTTCAAACCGCGAATCGACCGCGAATTGCTGCAGCTTCACAGCTCGGGCATCATTGCCACCACCGGCTGCCCCAGTGGTGAGATTCAGACTCGCCTGCGTCTCGGGCAGTTTGATGAGGCTTTGCAGGCAGCCAGCGACTTCCTCGACATCTTCGGCAAGGGCAACTACTTCGTGGAGGTCATGGACCACGCCCTGGAGATCGAAAAGCGGGTGCGAGACGATCTGCTTCAGATTGCTAAGGAACTCTCACTGCCACTGGTTGGCACCAATGACCTTCACTACGTTGAGAAGGAAGACTCCCACGCCCACGAGGCGCTCCTTTGCGTCCAGACCGGCACGAACATGGATGACCCGAGGCGCTTCAGGTTTGAGTCCCAGGAGTATTACCTGAAGTCTCCGAAGGAGATGCGCGCTCTCTTTAGTGAACTCCCGGAGGCCGCCGACAACACCCTGCTAATTGCAGAGCGCTGCCAGATTGACTTCGAGAAGCAAGACCTGATGCCCCGGTTCCCGGTTCCAGAGGGCCAAACAGAGGCGGGCTGGTTTGAAAAGGAAGTCTGGGCCGGCATGGACCGGAGGTTCCCTAAGGGCTTTGATGAAGATCGCAAGCGTCAGGCCGCCTATGAGATCGATGTCATTACCAAGATGGGTTTCCCCGGCTACTTCCTGGTTGTTGCAGACTTCATCGCCTGGGCCAGAGCCCAGGGCATCCGGGTTGGTCCCGGTCGGGGATCGGCCGCCGGGTCGATCGTGGCCTATGCGCTTGGCATCACCGAGCTGGACCCCTTGGAGCACGACCTGATCTTTGAGCGCTTTTTGAACCCTGAGCGACTTTCGATGCCAGATATCGACGTTGACTTCGACGATCGGCGCAGGCCAGAGGTCATTCGCTATGTGACGGAGAAGTATGGCGATGACCGCGTCGCACAGATCGTGACCTTTGGAACCATCAAGGCGAAGCAGGCCCTAAAGGACGCCGCGAGGGTCCTTGCAAAGCCCTATGCCGTTGGCGAGAAGTTGACCAAGGCAATGCCTCAGATGGTCCTGGGTCGAGACGTGAGCCTTGATGAGGTAACGGTGGCGGGTTCTGAGCGCTACGCCGAGGGAGCAGAGTTCCGCGAGCTCATCGAGAGTGACCCGGACAGCAAAGAGGTTTTCGAGTTGGCGCAGGGCCTCGAGTCACTCAAGCGGCAGTGGGGAGTTCACGCCGCCGGTGTCATTATGAGCGCCAAGCCGCTGATGGATGTCATACCAATCATGAAGCGCGAAGAGGATGGCGCCATCATCACGCAGTTCGATCAGCCACCCTGTGAGGAGCTGGGTCTTCTAAAAATGGACTTCTTGGGGCTTCGAAACCTCACCGTGATTGATGACGCCCTGGAAAACATCAAAAAGAATCGTGGTCAGAGCGTGGTGCTCGAGGAGCTCGACCTGAATGCCGACGAGAACACCTACCAGCTCCTTTCTAGGGGCGACACCCTAGGAGTTTTCCAGCTTGATGGCAACAACATGCGATCCCTCTTGCGCATGCTCAAGCCAAGCGAATTCGAGCACATCTCGGCTGTGATTGCGCTCTATCGACCAGGCCCGATGGGAATGAACTCTCACACCAACTATGCCCAGCGCAAGAATGGCCAGCAGGTCTCCGAGGGCGTGCATCCGGAACTGACGGAACCGCTCAGAGAGATTCTCGACCCGACATACGGGCTGATTGTTTACCAGGAGCAGGTCATGGCGGCCGCGCAAAAGGTGGCCGGCTACACCCTTGGCCAGGCTGATCTGCTGCGCAGGGCGATGGGAAAGAAGAAGCCCGAGGAGTTGGCAAAACAGTTCGAGATCTTCTCAGAAGGCATGAAGGCTAACGGTTATTCCGAGGGTGCCGTCAAGGCCCTTTGGGACACACTGCTGCCCTTTGCCGACTATGCCTTCAACAAGGCTCATTCGGCTGGATACGGTGTGCTCAGCTACTGGACGGCCTACCTCAAGGCCAACTTCCCCGCAGAATACATGGCCGCACTATTGACCTCTGTGAGTGACTCTAAGGACAAGCTGGGGATCTACCTCAATGAGTGTCGGAAGATGGGAATCAAGGTCCTGCCACCAGACATCAATGAGTCAATCCACGTCTTCAACGCCGTTGGCGATGACATTCGTTTCGGACTTGGAGCGGTTCGAAACGTCGGCAAGAACGTTGTCGAGAGCATTGTCAGCGCCCGGGAGCAGTCGCCATTCGCATCTTTCCGTGACTACTTGGAGAGGGTCTCGAACCAGGCCAGCACGAAGCGCGTGGTTGAGTCGATGATCAAGGCCGGCGCATTTGACTCTCTCGGCCACACCCGCCGCTCGCTCTTGGCCATCCACGACGAAGCCATCGATGCCCTCGCCGTCATTAAGCGCGAGGCGGCATCTGGCCAGGTTGATCTATTCGGAGATCTCATGGAGGAAGACCCAACAACAATAGAGATTCCTCAGCTGCCAGAGTGGACGAAGCGCGACCTGCTCAGCCACGAGCGGGAAATGTTGGGGCTCTATGTCTCCGATCATCCGCTTGCCGGCATGGAGGCCGATCTGATGCGGCACTCGGATATGGGCTCTGCCGCCCTGCGAGACTCCGAAATTGCCGACGGTGAGAGCATCACCCTGGCCGGGTTGATTACCCAAGTGCAGCACAAGATTGCTAGGAGCTCGGGCAATCCTTACGGCCAGCTAACCCTCGAGGACTTTTCGGGCGAGATCACAGTGATGTTCATGGGAAAGACCTACCAGGAGTTTCGGGAGCTTATGGTCGAGGACTCCACGGTCACCATTCGCGGCAGAGTCTCCAGAAGGGACGACGAGGTCGTGCTGCAGGGATATTCGATAGAGGTGCTTGAGGCCGGTCGGGAACAAGGCGGAGTCCTGCAACTCAAGCTGACGGAGGCTCTTGCCACGAAGGATCGGCTGATTGAACTCGCCACAATATTGGAGGCTCACCCGGGTCCGGTTGAGGTGCAGGTGAAGCTGCTATCAGGTGGCCAGACCAGCCACTTCATGCTGCCCCAGCGCGTTAGCGTCGGGCACGACCTGTTCGGTGAGCTGAAGGCCCTGTTTGGGCCCGATGCGGTGGACTAGGAATTGTCTGCGATGCGGTCGCCGATGACGTGGTAGCCGCGCTGGAAGTAAACCAGGGGTCGGTTTGCGACCTTCTCCTCGCTGGCTAGCTCCGCCGAAATCACTAGAACCGCATTCTTTTCCACCTCAAACCGCTCCCTCACGGTTCCAATTAGCACCGAGGGGCACTCGAGAATGGGCAGCTCAAAGGGGCCCACCTGCTCGTCGCCGCTGAACCTTTGCTCCTTGGGGCCTGCAAACCTAATTGCCAGGTCAACGGTGTTTTCATCCATGGTGTGGATTGCAACCTTGGTGCCGGGCGACATGTGCTCATAACTCGAGGAGCCCTGGGCAATGTTCATCGAAACCAACGGGGGATTAGAACCCAGCGAGGTAATCGATGAGGCCGTGAAACCGATTGGCTCGCCCTGCGTGGTGCGTGAGGTGATGATCGTTATTCCAGAGGCATGATTGCGGAACACCGATAGCAGGGCTTCGGTTCCACTCAGGGGGAAGTCTGGGGAGTTCTGATTCATTCTCAGATAAGGTTAGGGCATCTTTCAATCTCACAGGAATCGGCCATGCGAAAGCTAATTTGGAGCGGAGAGGTTACCGCTTTGCGGGTGCGCGAGCTGATTCCCAGGGCAGCAATCGGCGGCGCTGACGTTGAGACCAAGGTCGCCGAGCTCATTGGCGAAGTAAAGAACAGCGGAGAGAGTGCACTTCGTGACCACTCTGAGCGTTTCGATGGCGTAGTCCCGAAGTCTTTCAAGGTTGCCAGGGAGGATATGGCCCAGGCGCTCGAAGACCTTGACCCAGCGCTCCGCACCGCACTCGAAAAGTCAATCGCGAGGGTCAGGACGGTCAGTCAAGACCAGCTACCCGCAGAGGTCCTGAGTCTGCCGACAGCCGGTGGCGAGGTCAGGCTGCGGAATGTGCCAGTGGATTCGGTGGGACTCTATGTTCCAGGTGGCAAGGCTGTTTATCCCTCCAGCACAATCATGAACGTCGTTCCGGCGCAGGTTGCCGAAGTTCCAAGGCTTGTGATCTGCACGCCACCTCAAAAAGAGTTTGCGGGTTTGCCTCACCCAACCATCCTCGCGACAGCGGAACTTCTGGGAGTCTCTGATGTCTTTGCCATTGGCGGAGCATCGGCGGTTGCTGCCATGGCATACGGAGTCGAATCAATCGGGTTGGAGCCCGTTCGGATGGTCACAGGCCCAGGAAACATCTTTGTCGCAACTGCCAAGGGCTTGCTTCGAGGTCAAATAGCTATCGACTCCGAGGCGGGTCCTACCGAAGTCATGATCATCGCGGATGCTCAGGCGGATGCGCGGCTGATTGCGGCCGATCTGATTTCTCAAGCCGAACACGATGAGAATGCCGCCGCAGTCCTGCTGACCGATTCGGATGAGCTGATTGCTGAGGTGGCCCTGGAGGTTGAGCGACAAACGTCCAACACCCCAAACAGAACCCGCGTTGAGGCTGCACTCGCAGGGCAACAGTCGGTTCTTTGCAAGACGGCCTCGATTCTCGAGGCAATTGCGATCGCCAACGAGTACGCCACCGAACACCTCGAGATCATGACCGCTAACGCGCGCGATGTCGCTGCTCAGATTAGAAATGCCGGAGCGGTCTTTGTTGGTGCAAACTCGCCGGTCTCTCTGGGGGACTATTTGGCCGGCAGTAACCACGTGCTTCCAACCTCCGAGCAGGCCAAGTTCTACTCCGGACTATCAGTTCAGACCTTTTTGAGACAGCAGCAGGTCATCAGCTACAGCCAAGAGGCCCTCAGGGAAGTCGTTGATGATCTGAGTGTCTTTGCCGATGCAGAAGGTCTCGGGGCCCATGGCGAAGCGGCACGGATTAGATTTGAGAGCTGATGCACTGCCCATTTTGTAGACACGCGGATTCCAGAGTGATCGACTCTCGGACATCCGATGATGGCTCAGCCATCAGACGGCGAAGGCAGTGCCCCGAGTGTCAGAAGCGTTTCACCACCATCGAGACCGCAAGTTTGATGGTCACCAAGCGCTCTGGCGTGACGGAGCCGTTTTCTCGAGACAAGATCATCGCCGGTGTTACCAAGGCCTGCCAGGGTAGGCCTGTGACAGATGGCGACCTAGCCCTCTTGGCACAGCAGGTTGAGGAGACTCTTCGCGCCACCGGCGCAGCCAGCATCGAGGCCCAAGACATTGGTCTTGCAATTCTGGAGCCGCTTAGAAACCTCGATCACGTCGCTTACATGCGATTTGCAAGCGTCTACCAGGCATGGGACTCGCTGGAAGACTTTGAATCTGCAATAAACGAGCTTCGCGACTGATGTATCGGCTGCTCTTCAACCTCATCCTCAAGCGCCTAGATCCGGAGTTTGCTCACTCACTCGGGGTAATCGGAATACGCATTCTGGCAGCACTCTTCTCACGGCGAATTCAGGGCCGAGCGCGGGAGGTTGCTGGCATCAGGTTTGAGAACGCAATCGGAATGGCTGCAGGCTTTGACAAGAATGGCAAGTTGATAAGGCAGCTCTATCAGCTTGGTTTTGGGCACGTCGAGGTAGGCACGGTCACCCCACTTGCCCAACCGGGCAATCCCAAGCCCAGGCTATTTAGGCTCGCCGAACACCGCGCACTTATCAATCGAATGGGTTTCAACAACGAGGGTGCCGACGCCCTGGCGGCTCGGCTCGAGAGGCTTCGCTATAGCGGCAAGAAGCTTCCGGTTATTGGTGTGAACATAGGGAAGAACAAACAAACTTCCGCCGAGATGGCCGCCAGCGACTACGCGGTTTGTGCCAAGAAACTAGCAAGCCTTGCGGACTACCTGGTGGTCAACGTTTCAAGCCCCAACACACCTGGACTGAGAGACCTTCAGCAGGTGACAGCTCTCAGGCCAATCCTGGAGGCGACGAAGCAGCATGCCGGTGCGACGCCCATCTTCCTGAAAATAGCTCCAGACATGGATAACTCAGATCTTGAGGCCGTAGTTGCTTTGGCCACCGAGCTGGAGCTTTCTGGGCTGATAGTTGCCAACACCACGATTTCCCGAGAGGGCATCAGTGGGCCACATGTCCAGGAGACTGGCGGGCTCAGTGGCGCACCTTTAGCTCCACGCGCAATTGAGCTGCTGCAAAAGGTTCGGGCGCTCTCCCAGTCGCTCGCCATTATCTCGGTCGGGGGAGTGGAGTCCGCCTCCGACGTCAGAGCGCGCCTTGCGGCGGGCGCAGACCTGGTTCAGGGCTACACAGGTTTTGTCTACCACGGCCCATTCTGGGCGCGCGCTCTTAGCAGAGGCGACCTTCAGGGCTCTTAGTGTTGCTTGGGTCAGTAACGACCACGTCACCGAGAATCTCATCCACCTTCTTCATGATCTCCGCGGGGAGTTTTACCCCGGCGGCCCTCACGTTAGAAGAGATTTGCTCGGGCCTGCTCGCACCCACAATGGCCGCAGAAACGTTGTCGTTCTGAAGCACCCAGGCGACCGCGAACTGAGCCATATCCAGTCCAACCTCTTTCGCAAGCGGAGCAAGCTGCTGAACTCTGGTGAGGACATCGTCGGTCATGAACTTTTGAATGAATTCGCCGACGTTGGGATCTGCCGCACGAGATCCCTCGGGGGCGGGCTGCCCTGGGAGGTATTTTCCGCTAAGAACACCCTGAGCCATCGGGGACCAGACGATCTGCCCGAGCCCAAGCTCCTTTGATGTTGGAACAACCTTTTCTTCAATTACTCGCCAGAGCATCGAATACTGGGGCTGGTTTGAAATCAGCTGAAAACCAAGCTGATCGGCAAGCTTCTTACCCTCGCGAATTTGCTCGGCAGTCCACTCCGAGACTCCGACATACATCACCTTGCCCTGTCGAACCAGATCGGCAAAGGCCTGCATGGTCTCTTCCAGGGGCGTCTCGTAGTCGTATCGGTGGGCTTGGTAGAGCTCGACGTAATCGGTCTTGAGGCGCTTTAGGGAACCGTGAATTGATTCGAAGATGTGCTTTCTGGACAGACCGGTGTCGTTTGGACCCTTCTCGGCCACTGGCCAGTAGACCTTGGTCAGGATCTCAATGCCCTCGCGGCGCTGACCCTCGAGGGCCTTACCGAGCACTACCTCCGCTGCCTGGTTGGCATAGACATCGGCGGTGTCGAAGGTGGTGATGCCAGCATCTAGGGCCGCATGCACTGTCTTGATGGCCTGGTCGTCTGCAACCTGAGAGGCATGGGTTAGCCAGTTGCCATAGATGATCTCTGAGACCTTGAATCCCGAGTTTCCTAGATATCTGAATTCCATTTTTATCTCCCTAGTTCTCTAGCTTTTGAAATCTTGCAACCTGTGGCTTGGGGATTCTCAGCGCCCGCATCTGAATCGATCGCATGGCTGCATACCACGCAATTCCACCCTCCAGCTTGTCGGCTCCGAACTTCGCCGCCACACGCCTCTTGGCAGCTCTACCTACCAGGGTTGCATCCAGGGCAACTATGCCGAATAGGCCCCACATCGTGAACAGCGCGATCACCTGAAGCAGGAAGGAATCAATGAAAGTCAGCATGACCACGACAAAGAGCATCGGCAACACGAGCTCACCGGCAGTAAACCTAGTGTCCACCACATCCCTGGCAAACCTGCGCTGTGGACCTTTGTCCCTTGGGGTCAGGTATCGCTCATCGCCGGCCATCATGCCCTCGCGGGCGGCCATTCTCTGGGCACGAACCTTTTCCTTGTCCTTAGCGCGAGTCTCTTTGCTGCGATCTCCCACCAGCGGCTTTTTTCTAGCCTGCTGCTGCTCTTTTCGAGAAGGTGTTGGTCTGCCTTTTCCCTTTGCGGACGCGGTCTCTTCGCTCATCTGTGCCTTTCAGGATGTGCCACTAGATTACTCGCATGTCATTTGATGAAATTTCGCTCGATCGCAACCTGCTAGAGAAGGCAACAAAATTTGCTGAGGACTCCTTTCCCAATGCGGTGGGAATCCTAGGGAAGCTCGTAAAGATTCCAGGGATAGCCTGGCCGGCATTCGATCCCGAAAACCTGGAAACATCTGCCAGGGCGGTTGCTAACGAGCTAACGGAACTGGGCATCTTCGACTTCGTCGAGGTTCGGCGCTCCAAGAAACCAGATGGCAATGACGGTTCGCCCGCAGTCTTGGCGCGTCGTCAAGGCGCCAGTGATGCCCCTCACGTTCTTCTCTATGCCCACCATGATGTCCAGCCTCCAGGAGATCGGGAGCTATGGAACTCTGAGCCATTTGAGGCGACGCTTGTGGGGGAGAGGCTTTATGGCCGTGGAGTATCAGACGACAAGTCTGGGGTCGTTACCCATATCACCGCACTCAGCGGCTTGAAGGCCCTTGCCGAAGACCTGCGAATCGGTGTGACAGTTTTTATCGAAGGTGAGGAGGAGGCCGGAAGCGAGTCATTTGAGAACTTCTTGAGCGACAATAAAGCCGAACTCCAGGCCGATTTGATTATTGTCGCCGATAGCGGCAACTGGTCGACCGAGAAGGCGGCGCTAACAGCGTACCTCAGAGGAGTCGTTTCCCAGGCATTCACAGTTAGAACCCTCGATCACGCTCTACACTCCGGCATGGCCGGAGGACCGGTTCCCGATGCTCTCACTGTTTTGGTGAAGGTGCTCGCATCATTGACCGACGACAAGGGCGATGTTGCCATCAAGGGCCTCAAGTCAGAGGAGATCGCGGGCCCAGAGATAACAATGGACCAGCTCCGAGAAGAGGCGGGACTGCTCGATGGCGTCGAGCGCATGGGCACAAAATCGATTTCCCAGCAGATGTGGGGAGAGAGCGCGGTCACGGTGATTGGAATCGATGCTCCGTCGGTTGTGGTTTCGTCCAACACCGCACAGCCGTCGGCATCAGCAAGGGTCTCCCTGCGACTCTCGCCAACCCAGGATCCGACCGCCGCCCTCGAGCTTCTCAGGGCCCACATCAGCGCAAATGCGCCTTTTGGTGCACACGTGGAGTTTGGACACAGCGAGCAGGGCCCGGGGTTCTTTGCGAAGGAGGGTTGGGCTTCCAAGCTGACTCACGAAATCCTGAGCGCAGTGTGGCCCGAGCCAAGCGTTGACATTGGAGTCGGCGGTTCAATTCCGTTCATTTCGAAATTCGCCGAGGTCTTCCCCGATGCTCAGATTCTCGTGACTGGCGTGGAGGATCCAGATTCGAGAGCGCACAGTCCAAATGAGTCACAGCACCTACCCACCCTCAAGCGGGCCATAACCGCCGAAACGCTGCTGCTGCTGCATGGGAACACCATGGAGCGAAAGTAGTTAAACTTCTCTTGGAGGTTGTCAAATGACAGACGTAATGACTCACGGTGTGAAGCTCACCGACACCGCTGCCAACAAGGTTCGCAGCCTGCTCGAGGCAGAGGGTCGGGATGATTTGAGGCTGCGTGTCGCGGTTCAGCCAGGTGGCTGCTCCGGATTGATCTATCAGCTTTTCTTCGATGAACTTCTCGAGGAGAGCGACGCGGTAGTGGATTTCTCCGGTGTCGAGGTCGTAGTTGACTCCATGAGCGTGCCGTATTTGGATGGCGCAGAGATCGATTTTGAGGACTCTATCCAAAAACAGGGCTTCACAATTGACAACCCAAACGCCTCTGGCACCTGCGCCTGCGGCGATTCCTTCTCCTAAACCGCGTCAAATCTGAAACCCCGTGCCAGATTTCGGGGTAAACTTGTGCTGTTTCCACGCGCAAAAAAGGATGTTTCATTGACTAGAGGACGGCGCCTAACTGGCCTTTTGGTAGTCTCCAGCTTGGCTCTCGCGCTCAGTGGCTGCTCTCCAGAACTAGAGCGAGGATTCCTTCCAGATGCCGCCGGGGTCACCAACCACACCGATCGAATCATTGGATTGTGGACGACCTCCTGGATCGTCTTGCTTGCCGTTGGTTTTGCAGCCTGGGGTTTGATGGCGTGGGCCCTTATCGTTTATCGTCGCCGCAGGGGCGAGACTGGGATGCCCCAGCAGCTTCGCTACAACATGCCAATCGAGGCTCTTTTCACCGCAATTCCGCTGGTCCTGGTTCTCGGATTCTTTGCCTTTACAGCCCGCGACATGGCCGCCATCGAGGCCAAGGTTGAGAACCCAGATGTTCGCATTGAGGTAATCGGCAAGCAGTGGAGCTGGGACTTCAACTACGTTGACGAGAATGTTTTTGATTCCGGAATTCAGGCCCAGTTCACCGGCACGGAGGAGAACGTCATGGAGACGCTTCCGACCCTGTACCTGCCGGTTGGTCAGTCGGTGCAGATCGAGCTGTCCTCCAGAGATGTAATCCACAGCTTCTGGGTCGTCGACTTCCTCTACAAGAAGGACATGTTCCCAGGTCAAACCAACGTGATGTATTTCACCCCCTTGAAAGAGGGAACCTATGTGGGAAAGTGCGCCGAACTCTGTGGCGAATACCACTCGATGATGCTTTTCAACGTCAAGGTCGTATCGCAGAGCGAGTATGACGACCGCATGGCTGAGCTTGCAGCCAAGGGCAATGTCGGTCAGCTCTCGGGCGAATACGACAGAAATCAAAATCTTCCCGGCGGCAACCCAGAGATTAGGGGATAGCAATGGCAACCATTACCCAGACAACCTCTAACCCAACGAGCTTCACCCCAAAGCGAAGCAAGGGGCAAATCCTCGTTGATTGGCTCACCACCACCGACCAGAAGAAAATCGGTTACCTCTACCTGATCACCTCTTTCCTCTACTTTCTAATCGGTGGAGTGATGGCCCTGATCATCAGGGCTCAGCTTGCTCTGCCAGGACTTGATGTTGTCGCAACCAAGGAGCAGTACAACCAGCTCTTCACCATGCACGGCACCATCATGCTTCTGATGTTTGCTACCCCGTTATTTGCGGGCTTCGCGAACGTTTTGATGCCGGTTCAAATCGGTGCTCCAGATGTGGCTTTCCCAAGGCTAAATGCGATCGCTTACTGGTTCTTCAACTTCGGCTCATTGGTGGCAGTCACCGGTTTCTTCACCCCACAGGGAGCAGCCTCATTCGGTTGGTTTGCCTATGCGCCACTGTCAAATACGACATTCTCGCCCGGCATCGGTGGAGATTTGTGGGTGTTTGGCCTTGCGCTGAGCGGTTTCGGAACGATTCTTGGTGGCGTTAACTTCATCACCACGATCATCACCATGAGGGCTCCTGGAATGACGATGTGGCGCATGCCAATCTTCACCTGGAACACGCTTGTGACCTCGATTTTGATCATCATGTGCTTCCCACCGCTTGCGGCCGCGCTGTTTGCCCTTGGAGCTGATCGCCGCTTCGGAGCGCACATCTTTGATCCAGAAAACGGGGGAGCGATGCTCTGGCAGCACCTCTTCTGGTTCTTTGGTCACCCAGAGGTTTACATCATTGCGTTGCCATTCTTTGGCATCGTTTCGGAGATTTTCCCGGTCTTCAGCCGAAAGCCGATTTTTGGTTACAAGACCCTGGTGTACGCGACCATCGCCATCGCGGCCCTTTCAATGACCGTTTGGGCGCACCACATGTATGTCACCGGCCAGGTTCTACTGCCATTCTTTGCCTTCACCACGATGTTGATTGCCGTGCCGACCGGAGTAAAGATATTCAACTGGATTGGCACGATGTGGCGAGGGTCAATAACCTTTGAAACCCCGATGCTCTGGAGTCTTGGATTCCTTGTCAGCTTTGTGTTCGGTGGTTTGACCGGCGTCATCCTCGCTTCGCCTGCTCTGGACTTCCACCTCTCAGACACCTACTTCGTGGTTGCGCACTTCCACTACGTGGTCTTCGGAACCGTGGTGTTCGCAATGTTCGCCGGCTTCTACTTCTGGTGGCCGAAGTTCACCGGAAAGATGCTCAACGAGAGGCTTGGAAAGATTCACTTCTGGGTTCTCTTCATCGGCTTCCACACAACGTTCCTGGTTCAGCACTGGCTTGGAGTATTGGGTATGCCAAGGCGTTATGCCACCTATCTGCCCGAGGATGGCTTCACTGAGATGAACCTCATCTCAACTGCTGGAGCGGTCCTATTGGCAATCTCCATGATTCCGTTCCTCTGGAACGTCTGGATTACCTACCGCAATGGCGTGAAGGTCGAGCTGAAAGATCCTTGGGGCTATGGTCGCTCACTCGAGTGGGCAACCGAGTCGCCGATTCCAAGGCACAACTTCCACTCAATCCCAAGAATTCGTTCCGAGTCCCCAGCTTTCGACATGAACTACCCGGAGTATGCGGCACCTGAGGCCAAAGAGGCCTACGTTCAGGAGGGCAGGGTCTAATGCGCTCTAACATCGTCATTCTTTTGGTTATGGCCGCGTATTTCACGCTTGCCGACATTGCTTATGGAATCTGGACTCACCTTGAGAATGGAGTTGTGGAACCAATTGGCACCGCTGCCATCGGGCTTTTGGTTGTCCTTTCAGTCTTCATTGCCTTTTACCTATACAGCGGAATGCGCAGGACTGCGACGCTGCCGGAGGACCGTTTGGATGGCAACATCGAGGATGAGGCTGGCGAGGTCGGTTTCTTCGCGCCATGGAGCTGGTGGCCGCTGATGCTGGGAGCATCTGGTGCCATCGCCTTTGCCTCACTGGCAGTTGGCTGGTGGCTGTTCTTCATCGCACTGCCAATTGGTGCGGTTGCGGTTGTCGGGTTCGTATTTGAGCACGACCGCTTTGCACACGCCCACTAGTTAGGCCTTTGACGCTCTAAGGTGTTATTCTTTTCTGCTGCCCGAAAGGGCTTGATGCTGAATAACTCAATATGGGGATGATCGGTTTCGACACTGTAGTGCTGAGTGAATGAAGCGGGTCGAGGATGTGCAGTTATCTCGTAAACGCTCTGCACAAAACTATAGGTGCCAATACAAAGCGCGCCGACTTCGCCCTCGCTGCTTAAGCGAGCCCCGAAGTCCGTCTGCCTAGGTTTGATTTCGACCTAGATCCAGGCGTCATTTAGGAATCTTGCTGCGCTGATGCGTCAAAGGTCAGTGCGGGACTTTTTACTTTGACTGGGCTGGTCGGCGTAGTTGCCTCCGACAAATTCCGCAGCCGAGTAGAACGCCTCTGGAGGCTACACCCGTAGAAGAGTCATGAACGTTGCAGTGGACCCGGGTTCGATTCCCGGCATCTCCACCACGCATAGGGCCAGCCCAGTAGGGCTGGCTTTTTGCGTTCAACTATCCTTTTGACAATGGTTACTATCCGGCGCCTGAGTGAAGCAGAAACTGAGGAGTTTCGGAGCTTCATGGATGGCCCAGCGGTCTCTTATCAGCCGCAGTGGCAGGGTTGCTACTGCCAGGAATACCTGAACACGAAGGCCGAGAACGATCCCGCCACACCAGCATCCAATCGAGAGCAGGCATGCGAGAGAATCCGCTCGGGTGTCATGCAGGGCTATCTCGCGTTCGAAGACCAAGATGGCGAGGAGATCGTCATTGGTTGGATGGCTGCCAATAGTCACAACAACTTTCGCCTACTACCCCCAGGGGATAGCAGCACCGCAACCATAATCTGCTTTGCCGTTGATGCCGCCAAGCAATCCCAGGGGGTGGCCACCGCTCTCCTGGAATTCGCGCTGAAAGATCTCCCTGAGCAGGGATACCAAAACGTTCAGGCAGCGCCGCTAGCGACCGGTCAGTTTGAGACCTGGGGATATCGAGGCCCACTTGCTCTCTATAAGAAGTTTGGTTTCGCAGAGGGGTCAATGCTCGACGAGCAGCACATTTTGGTCACCAGAGCGCTATAGAAAAACCCCGTAGGTAGTTCCTACGGGGTCTTTGCTATTGCTTAGAGATTCTTCTTGAGCTGCTTTGGCTTGCGCTTTGGCTTCTCTTCGACGGCTGCGTGGCCATGGTCTGCGTGGGCGAGCTCGTACTCCGCCTTCGATACTGGCGCGATGCGGTCCTCGAAGTAAATCTTCGAAATCGCGGAGCGCAGCTTGGTGCCGACGGTGATCTTGCCCTTCTTGTTTGGCCTAGGCATGATCGGCTCGTAGTCCTTGAAGTCAACTAGCTTCCAAAGCTCATACTTGTCGACCGGTTCGTGAACCTCGATGTATTCGCCGTGGGGGAGTCGGATGACCCTTCCGGTCTCGCGGCCGTGCAGGGCAATCTCTCGGTCCTTGCGCTGCAGCGACAGGCAGGCACGCTTGGTGACCCAGTAGGCAACCACAGGACCGAGAATCAGCAGGATCTGCATCGCGGTCAGCACGTGATTCAGCGACATTTGGAAGTTGACAGCAATCAGGTCTGTCGAAGCTCCAGCCCAGAGCACGGCGTAGAAGGTAACTCCCGCAGCTCCGATCGCGGTCCTGGTGGGGGCATTGCGAGGGCGGTCTAGAACGTGGTGCTCTCGCCTGTCTCCGGTGACCCAGGCCTCGATGAATGGGTAAGCTCCCACAAGAACCAGGAAGACCAAAGAGACGATGATCGGCAGCATGACTCCCATCGGGATCACAAAGCCTGCAATTACTAGATCCAGGTTGCTCGGTGCCAAGCGGAGCGCTCCATCAAGCCAACCGATGTACCAGTCGGGCTGGGTTCCGGCCGAAACAGGGGAGGGGTCGTAAGGACCGTAGTTCCAAATCGGGTTGATTGTGAAGGTTGCTGCAATCGCGGCAATCACACCGAAGACCAGGAAGAAGAAGCCACCAGCCTTAGCAACGTAGACGGGCATCAGCGGGTAGCCGACAACGTTGTCATCGCGCCTACCAGGGCCCGGGTAGTGGGTGTGCTTGTGAACGACAACCATCAGCAGGTGGATGCCGAGCAGTGCAATGATCAACGCCGGGATAATCATGATGTGGAGGCTGTAAAGACGCGCCACCACCTCAGTTCCCGGGAACTCTCCACCAAAGAAGCCGGATGAGACAGCTGGACCAATCAGCGGGATTCCCTTGATCATTCCGTCAATGATTCTCAAGCCGTTTCCAGAGAGCAGGTCATCAGGCAGTGAGTAGCCAGTGAAGCCAGCTGCCATGCCCATCAGGAACAGCAGGAAGCCAACGACCCAGTTGAGCTCGCGAGGCTTGCGGAATGCGCCCGTGAAGAAGACGCGAAGCATGTGGAGGCCCGCAGCTGCAACAAACAGCAGTGCGGCCCAGTGGTGGACCTGACGCATAAGCAGTCCACCGCGGATGTCAAAGCTGATGTCAAGCGAGGAGGCGTAGGCAATCGACATCTCCATGCCCTTCAGCGGAGCGTAGCTTCCCTCGTAGTGCACCTCTGCCATGGATGGCTGGAAGTAGAAGGTTAGGAAGGTGCCCGAGATGATGAGAATCACGAAGGAGTACATCGCCACCTCACCGAGCATGAAGCTCCAGTGATCTGGGAAAACCTTGCGTCCAAAGTTCTTCAGAACGCTTCCAATAGTGAGGCGCTCGTCTACGTAGTTTGCTGCCTTGCCGATAACGGTCTTGGGTTCGGTAATTACACTCATGGTCTTACTTCCTCATGTCCCAAAATGATGGGCCAACGGGCTCTAGGAAGTCGCTCTGGGCGACAAGGTAACCCTCGTCATCCACCGTGATTGGTAGCTGGGGGAGAGGGCGTGCTGCTGGGCCAAAGATCACCTTGCAGTGGTCGGCCAAATCAAAGGTCGACTGGTGACATGGGCACAGCAGGTGGTGAGTGTGCTGCTCATAAAGAGCCACTGGGCAGCCCACGTGGGTGCAGATCTTGGAGTAGGCGACAATGCCGTCATAACTCCAGCCGGCCTTCTCTGGATCCTCCTTGAGCTCGCCAGGATTTACCCTGACGAGGAGAACCGCAGCCTTAGCCTTTTCCTCCAGTTTGTGCTCCTCGAGGTCCTTGAGTCCCTCGGGAATAACGTGAAAAACAGAACCAATGGTGACCTCGGAGGCCTTGATAGGGATGCCTGTTGGGTCTTTGGTGAGTCGGGTGCCACTGCGCCACATCGTGTGCTTCAGGGTGTCGCCAACCACGGGCCCAAGGTCACCGAAAATGACCACGGCTGGAATCGGGAAGAAGGCAAGAGCACCATAGAGAGTTCGCCTGATTAGCTTCCTGCGAGAGAATCCTGATTCGCCATCGGCAAGCTTCACAATCTCGATTGCCTTGGCCCTGGTGTCGTCATCGGAACGAGCAGCGTGACGAGCCTCAGCGACCTCGTTGTCGGGCATCAGGGTCTTTGCCCAGTGGACTGCGCCGAAGCCAATACCAAGCATGGACAGCGCCATTCCGATGCCCATCCAGAGAGCGTTGTTGCGGGTTGCCGATAGGTCACCGTCGATAATCGGGAAGGCAAAGAAACCCCAGACTGCGATTATGGCTCCGATGATGCTGATTACGAACAGTCCAGCAACCTGCTTTTCGGCCGTGCGAGCGTGCTTTTCGCTCTTGTCGGTCATGCGAACGCGGTGCGGCTCCAGCCCCGGATCCTTGATAGGACGCTCGATGCTGGTAGCGCTGCCGGATGAGTACTTCTCTAGATCGCTCATTAGTTAGCCTTCGCTCCCAACCACACTGTGATTGCAATGATGAAACCTAAACCGAAGATCCAGGTAAATAGTCCCTCTGCAACCGGGCCAATCGAGCCAAGCTCCAAGCCACCCACCGAGTCGTTTTCCTCGACATACTTCAGGAAAGTGATGATGTCTTTCTTGTCCTCGGGGGTCAGGTTTGCGTCGTTGAACACGGGCATGTTCTGCGGACCGGTAACCATGGCCTCATAGATGTGCTTCTCCGTTACGCCCTCGAGGCCAGGAGCAAACTTGCCCTCAGTGAGCGCGCCACCGGCTCCAACAGCGTTGTGGCACATCGCGCAGTTGATGCGGAAGAGCTCGCCACCGTGAGTTGCGTCGCCATCGGCCCTCAGGTACTCCTCAGCCGGAATGGCTGGACCGGGTGCAAGGGAAGCCACCCAGGCTGCCATCGCGGAGATCTGCTCCTCAGTGAACTGGACTGGCTTCTTGTAGAGCTGAGGTCCGGACGCCTGACCCGGCATGCGGCCGGTGCCAACTTGGAAGTCCACTGAGGCGGCTCCCACACCAATCAGGCTTGGGCCACCGATAGCGCCCTCACCATTGGTTCCGTGGCAGCTGGCGCAGTTGGCTAGAAACAGCTTCTTACCCTCTGCGATCTGCTCTGGCGAGCCAAATTCGGCCTGATATGTCGATGTCGCAGCGGCATAGCCACTTCCGGAGAGCACGAGGCCCAGGAAGATCACAATGCCAAGTGCCCAGGGCTTGCGCCGCATCGGCTTATCGTTCAAGTTCATCTCCATTTTTATTTCAGTACGTAGACCACTAGGAAGAGGCCAATCCAAACAACATCAACAAAGTGCCAGTAGTAGGAGGTTACGATCGCACTTGTCGCCTCCCGATGGCCAAAGTTCTTAGCGGCATAGGCGCGCCCAATTACCAGCAAGAAGGCGATCAGACCGCCAGTAACGTGCATGGCGTGGAAGCCAGTCGTGATGTAGAAGGCGCTGCCGTAGGAATTTGAGCTCAACGTCACACCCTCTGCCACGAGCTGCGCATACTCCCAGACCTGACCGGCAACGAAGATCGCTCCCATGAAGTAGGTCAGGAAGAACCACTCGATCATGCCCCACTTAGCGGGGGAGAGGCCTGTTCTGCGGGCCTGCATACGCTCCGCGGCAAAGACTCCAAACTGAGCCGTGAAGGAGCTGGCAACAAGAATCAGGGTGTTTACCAGGGCAAATGGAACGTTCAGAATCTGCGTGTCATTTGCCCAGAGGTCAGGAGCCCCAGCGCGAAGCGAGAAGTACATCGCAAATAGGCCAGCGAAGAACATGACTTCGCTGCCGAGCCAAACGATGGTGCCCACGCTGGTCGCATTTGGACGATGAATCGTCATAGGGGCAGAAGAGGTGACAGACATGCCTCAAGTTTACCCGTTACCCTTCCGTGATTTCGCTCTAGACCAAGGTTTCATAAGAATTTTTGGACACCGAGGAGAAATTTCTCTAAGTAGAATTCGGAAGATGACCGAGATTACCTGGCCCAACGTGCTCTCAACGCTTGTAGGCGGGGGAGACCTCAGTCGCGAGCAGGCAAGTTGGGCCCTCAGGCAGACCATGTCCGGCGAGGCCAGCGAGGGTCAAATCGGAGCGTTCATGATGGCGCTTCGCACCAAGGGTGAGACCGTGGAGGAGCTCTCCGGTCTGGTTGATGTGATGCTCGAGAACTGCCTGGTGCTCGGCACCGGTCAGGACGCTCTCGACATTGTCGGCACTGGGGGAGACCTCGTTGGAACCGTCAACATCAGCTCCATGGCCTCGATAGTCGCCGCCTGTGAGGTTCCGGTCCTCAAACATGGTTCCAGGAGCGCCTCCGGGAAGACCGGAAGCTCGGAAATGCTTGAGGTCTTGGGAATCAGGCTCGATCTGAGTGCCGATCAGGTCGCTGAAGTCTTCAAAGAGGCGGGGATTACTTTCTTTTTTGCACCCGTCTTTCACCCCGCAATGCGCCACGTTGCCCCGGTAAGGAAGGCGCTCGGCGTGCCCACCACATTTAACTTCTTGGGACCCTTGGCAAACCCAGCGCAACCTGTTGCCACCGCCTTGGGTGTTGCGGACCCAAAGATTGCGCCACTGATGGCCCAGGAGATGGCAAATCGGGGTAGAACCGGACTGGTATTCCGATCAGACGATGGTCTTGATGAGCTTTCAACAACCTCCAGCAACATAATCTGGCAGGTATCTGGCGGTCAGGTCACCGAGCACGAGCTTGATGCGGTGGATCTGGGCCTAACGCGCGTTACCCAACAGCAGCTGCTCGGCGGTGACGCAAAGCACAATGCGGCCGTCGCCAAGAATCTGCTTGGGAATCAGGACTTTGAAAACCGGGATGCTATTCGTGAGGTGGTGGCACTCAATGCGGCCGCGGGAATCGCTGCCTATGAACTCGCGAAGAATCCTGAAAAGGCAAACACTTCCCTTGCCATCAAGGCTTGCATCGTCAATCGAAGTAGCCCTTGCCGCAATCGACACCGGAGCGGCGCTCGCAAAGCTCGATTGCTGGGCGGCTGCCTCGCAACGAGCATAAGAACCAATATCCAGCGCGGGGAGCAGGCTGAAAAACTAACTTGACATAATGTTTATTATCGGCTTTATACCCAATCACCTAAGTGGTGCCACGCGGCCTGAATCCGCGCCAGTGCCGGTTTTGCTACATACGACCGGTCTTATCGACCAGCTTGAATAGCCTCATCCCCAGCTGGTTCATGTAGCCAATCAGAAGCGCAAAGATCAGCGTTCCTTCGCGAACCTGGCCTCCTAGCAGAAAACCGGCTGTTACAACGCTCACCTCAACAAGAGTTCTAGCCTGCCAGAAGGGCCTTTTGAACTTCTGGGCTATTCCAACGTTGAGGCCATCCCTTGGGCCCTTCCCCATGCCGCAGGAGATATACATTCCAGTTGCGAATGAAATCACTGCCATGCCAAAAATGAACAGGCCAAGCCGCAGGAGATAACCCTCTGGCGCTGTAACGACGTGCATTGTCGCATCGGCGACCAATCCGATCATCAGGGCATTGAGAATCGATCCGAGACCAGGCTTGACCTTCAGCGGTATCCAAAGCAGCAAAACCATGATGCTCACGGTTACCGTGGCCCATCCGAAGCTCAACGCCGTCTGCTTTGAGATTCCCTGGGCTAATACGTCCCAAGGGGCTAGGCCAATCCCGGCCTGCACAGTAAGACCAACCCCGATGCCATAAATGACAAGCCCGACTAGCAATTTGGCGAGTCGAACTGGGAAACTAGTGAGCACCGCTAAATGCTAGGGGGAATCGGAATGAAAACAAGCGACTTCTCCTATTTCTCCGGCGCAAAACCTAGAGTCTTTGCCCACCGTGGCCTTGCCCAGCATCTCGGAATCGCCGAAAACACCATTGAGGCCTTTCAGGAAGCCCTAAAACACGGTGCTACGCATCTCGAGTCCGATACCCACGCCACCAAAGATGGCCATGCCGTCTTGGTCCACGACCCAGACCTCAGGCGGATCGCTGGGGAAGATGCCATGGTAAATGAGCTCACTCTCGAGGAAGTTCAGCGCATCGAGCTGATTGGTGGTGGAAGAATCCCAACTTTGGAGGGTGCTCTGGCGCAACTCCCCGATGCCAGGTTCAACCTGGACATCAAGGCAAAAACGGCTATCGAGCCAACCATTCGGGCAATTGAGCAGCGCAGAGCCCACCACAGGGTTCTAGTTTCAAGCTTTTCGAACCCGGTGCGGCTAAGCGCCCTGCGCGGCACGAGCGCCCCAATCGCGACCTCTGGCTCTATGCAAACGGTAATTACCGCGTGGCTATCACATCGTCTCGCGTTCGGCATCGGCATGAACATTGTCCTCAAGAAGGTCCAAGCGCTTCAGATACCAACCAGCGCAGGTCGCATCAGGTTTGCCACCGAGTCCTTCATCCGAAGGGTGCAAGCTTGCGACACCGAGGTTCACTTTTGGACTATCAACGATCCCGAGGAGATGCAACACCTGTTGGCACTGGGTGCCGACGGCATAGTCTCTGACCGAGTCGATCTCTTCGCTGGGTAATTCCTGTGAGTTTCCAAGAAGCGGGACTCCCCTGTGACCGGAAATGGTTCTCCTTACTAAAAGGAGAAAATCATGGCAGAGGTAATGCGCGGCATGCGACTTGGAGCCCAATCGCTCGAGTCCGACCAGGGAGTAGAGCTCTCCAGTCGCAAGAGCGTGCAGTTTGTCTGCCCTTCGGATCACAATTTTGAGGTCGTTTTCTCAGCCGATGCCGAACTACCTGACACCTGGGAGTGCAAGAGGTGCGATGCCATCGGTATTCGTCAGGAAAACGGCAAAAGCATCAGCCTCGCTGCAAGCGATGCCGAAGCAGCCCGCACCCACTACGACATGGTTCTGGAGCGGCGCAGTCGAGATGAGCTCGAAGATCTCCTTGCCGAGGTCCTAGCCGACATGCGCAAGCGTCGCTCTGAGGGCCGTCTCACCGCCTAAACAGCCGGCCCAAACCCCAGAGTGTGCAAAGCCAGAAGGCTTCTAAGACAATTCCCAAGGTCATCTTGCTCTGACCGCTCTCTCGTTCGACGAAGGTGATGGGAACCTCAACAATCTTTTGCCCCAGCCGCTGGGTTTGGTAGGTCATCTCGACCTGAAAGCCATAGCCGTGGGCCTGAATGCCCTTGATGGGTAGCTCTTCGAGCAGGCCTCGGCTGTAGACCCTGAAGCCCGCCGTCATATCCTTCACCGAACTTCCCAGCATGAAGCTCGCATAGCGGTTGCCAAGCCGGGAAATAAGCATTCGGATTGCAGGCCAGTTTCGCACCTCTCCCCCGGCAACCCAGCGCGAACCGATAACCAGGTCGGCCGACACGGCCGCCGAGAGCAGCTCGGAGAGGTCCTCAGGCCGGTGCGAGCCGTCCGAGTCCATCTGGATGAAGTGGCTGTAATCCTGTGCCAGCCCCCAGGCAAATCCCGCAACGTAGGCCTCCCCCAGCCCCTGTTTTTCCGGTCTATGAAGAACGGATATCCGAGAGTTATCTTCCGCAAGCTCGTCAGCAAGCCTGCCGGTGCCATCGGGAGAGTTGTCATCGATAATCAAGAGGTCAACTTCGGGAGCGGTTGCAAGCAGGTGAGAGACGCTACTTGAAAGAATGCCAACCTCGTTGTAGGTCGGCATCAGGACCAAGGCCTTCAACGCCGCTTCCTCGAAAAGGCAAATGCGCAGGTGCCCGCAACCAATGCGGCTATCAACCAGTCAAATATCGAACCAACAAACATTGCCGGTGTGCTGCCGGAATAAATAGGCACCGATTCGACAATGGCACCCGGCTGATACCACTCAACCTGACTGAGAATCTCGCCGCTTGGAAGGAAAATCGCTGACACCCCAACGGTGGAGATGTTCACAACGGCGCGCCCCGTTTCAATTGCCCTGAGCCGCGCGATACCGGCCTGCTGATGCGTCTCATCCGAATAGCCAAAGTCGGCATTGTTGGTCTGCGACAGAATCACTTGCGCGCCAGTATCGGTGAGCTCTCGCAGGATCCCATCCTCGGCAATCTCGAAGCAGATAAGCGTTCCGGCTGTGAAGTCATCCAGTTCGAAGAGGCCATCTCGCTGGCCGAAGCTGAATCCCCTGGGGATCATGTCAACCAGGTCGGGTGCAAACAGTCGCCAGAACTCGCGGTCGGGAGCGTACTCTGCAAATGGAACTGGCTGTTTCTTGTCGTAGTAATCGACCGGGCCAACCCCCGGATACCAAAGCAAGGTGCTGTTGAAGGTCTCATCCCCCCGCTTGGTAATAGTTCCGAAGGTAAACGGAGCCCCGACTCGACTGGCGACCTCATCAATCTTGGATCGGGCGGCCTGGGACCTCAGCGGATCGATGTCCGACGCGTTCTCCGGCCAAACTAATAGGTCAATTTCGCCCGCAAGCTCGCTTTCAAAAATCAGCTCTGTCGCATCGATGTGGTTTTGCAGGATTGTGCCCTGGTCAACGTTGGAGAACAGACCCGCGTTGGCATTTCCTTGCACCCCGGCAATGACCCTGTCTCCCTCGTAGGTGGTGGTCACGCCCTTTGGAGTTACCACCGGTATCAAGAGCAGGAGCAGGAACACTGCCAGCATTGCTCTCTTGGGGAGCTTTCGCTCCTTGAAATGCTTTGCCGCAATGGCAAGTAATCCTCCCAGGAGGGCAACAACGAAGGTCAGCAGGCTCATGCCGCCCCACCACACCCAAGCCGCTAGCAGGCTGTCGGACTGGGTCATCGCTAGGCGGGACCAGGGGAAACCACCGTATGGAAAATTGTTCGCAACAAACTCCCTGAGTGTCCAGACCGCAGCTGCGAGCGGAGCAAAGAGCGCGATGTTCCTGCCTTTGAGACGGAGCTTTCGATAAAGCCAAGCAGTCAGGGCGGTTCCCAAGCCAAAATAAAGGGCCATCAGCGTGCTGAGCGCCAGCAGCGGAACCGGGCCAAGGTATAGCGAGATCCACTCGATGTGTGCGATGTAGAAGGCCTGGCCAGTGATGAAGCCAAGCAGGAACGCCTTGATCCCGCCCGCCCCTAGAACAGAAAGGATGCTCAGTGCTGGAATCAGCGGCGCCAGGATCCAGACATTCTCGGTTGGGAACGTATAAAGCGCTATCAGACCCGCAAGCAGTGCGAGCGGAGCCCGCCAGAGCATATCCTTCACAGCACCCAGCCTAATTTCTAGAGGTAGTAGCTGTAGGCGACAATGCCTCGCTTGACCAAATCGATAGCTCGGTAGCTGGTCTCAGCAACCTCCGGGTCTGCACTCACAGCCAGCTGGTCCAGAAGGTCGACGATCTGCTTGCTCCAGCGAATGAAATCGCCGGCAAGGAGCCCAGTCAGCTTCAGAACATCATCAAGTCTTGAGCCGGTGGCCCAGCGGTAGATACCCCAGACCATACCCAGCTCTAGCGGGCTCTCCTTGCGAAGACGATGTTCCTCCTGCAGCTCAGTGAGTTCCTCGAGAATGCGCTCGGTGGCCTCCAGAGAGTCTCTGAAGTTACCCTTCGGCAACTTGGGCTCGAACTCGGCCTCCTCTCCCCTACCCTCATAGACCAGTGCCGCCGCCATTGCCGCCATGGCCGCTGGATCCAGGCCGCGCCAAACGCCTCGGTTGACACACTCGGATATCAACAGATCTCGTTCGCCGTAAATCTTGGAGAGCCGTTTGCCCGCATCGCTGACGGTGACCTCGCCCGAGACCAGTTGCAGGTAATCCAGCTCTGTAAGCAGGTCGCAGATCCGCAGGAAAACCTTTGCGACCTGACCGGTGCGGTTCTCCATCTGAGCGATTGATTGATCCACCTCGCGTTTGAGCTTTTGATACCGCTCTCCCCAGCGAGCGTGAGACTCACGGTCAGAGCACTCATGACAGGGGTGAGAGCGAAGCTCCTTGCGGGCCCTGCCGAGATTGGACTCCAGCGTCCTTAGCTGCTTGCTCTGGCGAATGTCCTTACCCAGTCTCGCCTTCAGGCGTGAGAGTTCTCTCTCAAGATCTGAGATTTCTCTGCGCAGGCCGGAATACTCTCTGAAATCGCCTAGGTGGCAACTCATGGAATCCTCGTAACCCTCGAGAGACTTCTGTTTGTCGGCAATCACCTGGGCGATCCCCACGACGCTCCGGTCGGCCTGAAACTGGGCAAATGAGCGCTCGAGGATCTTCGTTGCCGGCTCCTGACCAAATGCCGATATCAGGTTCACGGCCATGTTGTAGGTGGGTCGGAAGCTGCTGTTGAGCGGATAGGTGCGCTTCGATGCCAGCGAGGCGACCAGGTTTGGATCGAGCTGAGAGCCCCAGAGCACAACCGAGTGGCCCTCAATGTCGATACCCCTTCGGCCCGCACGACCGGTCAGCTGGGTGTACTCCCCCGGAGTGATATTTACCCTTGATTCGCCGTTGAATTTGTCCAGTCGCTCGAGGACAACGGTGCGAGCCGGCATGTTGATTCCAAGCGCCAGGGTCTCGGTGGCAAAAACCACCTTGACCAGCTTTCTAAGAAACAGCTCCTCCACCACCTCCTTGAATGCGGGAAGCAGGCCTGCGTGGTGGGAGGCAAAGCCCCTCTCCAAAGACTCAAGCCACTCAAAGTAGCCAAGGGTGTCCAGGTCTTCGTCGGAGATCGACGAACACCTGCTCTCGGCGATGGTCCTGATCTCGAGGGCCTCCTCTTTGTTAGTCAGTCGAATGCCATCTCTTCGACAGGCGGCCACTGCCCCATCGCACCCGGCCCTGGAGAAGATGAAAAAGATTGCCGGTAGCAGTTGCAGGTCATCGAGCCGTTCGACAACCTCTGACTTGTCCAGACGCGGGAACTGCCTTGCCATCCGATGCCGGTCCTGGGGCCGATTTCCAAACTTTCCCCGACCGCGAATTGGCTGCCTAGCCCTTGCCTGATGCTTTTGGAGCAGCTCCGGATTGACGCGCATCTGGTTTGAACCGGACTCAAATAGCTCGAGCAGCTCATCTCCAAACATCACGTGCTGGTGCAGCGGCACGGGCCGATGCTCGGAAACTATGACCTTGGTATTACCCCTAACCTCAGCCAACCATGCACCAAACTCCTCGGCATTTGAGACGGTCGCCGACAGGGAGATCACCCGCACATCCTTTGGTAGGTGGAGTATCACTTCTTCCCAAACCGCCCCCCGGAAGCGGTCTGCCAGGTAGTGAACCTCATCCATCACGACAAAGCCAAGATCGCGGAGAGATGTTGAGGTGGCATAGATCATGTTTCGCAGCACCTCAGTTGTCATCACAACGATCTGCGCTTCCGAATTGTTGTTGTTATCCCCCGTCAATAGCCCAACGCGCTCTTTGCCATAGCGCGCTACGAGCTCCGAGAACTTCTGATTGCTGAGGGCCTTAATTGGAGTCGTGTAGAAAACCTTTTGGCCTGAGGCAAGAGCCAGGTGAATCGCGAACTCGCCAACCACCGTCTTTCCCGCCCCGGTTGGCGCCGCAACTAGAACTCCGTGCCCCGACTCCAACGCCCGGCAGGCCTGTTCTTGAAAGTCATCGAGGGGAAACTTAAGCTCCGCTGCAAATAGCTCGAGCTCTCGGTATTTTTGCTTGTCCTTGGCCCTTTTGTAGCGCTCAGCCGGGCTCAGCTCATTCGAGCTCGAGGTCACCGTCGCCACCGACTAGCTTTGCCTGGCGGCGCTCTCGACGCTTGTCATTAGCCATCGCAATGCCGATTGCTGAGAAGTAGAGCGCTGATAGCGGGGCCATGAGCAAGAACATCGTCATCGGCTCCGCAGTCGGAGTTGCCAGAGCTGACACCACTGCAATCAGGAACACGGCTAGGCGCCAAGATTTGAGAATGCCCCTGCCGGTTGCTAGGCCCGCAAAGTTGAGCAGAACCAACACCACCGGCATAACGAAAGCAATTCCGAATATCAGCAAGATGCGGATTGCAAATAGCACATACTCGCTTGCATTGATCACGTTTGAGCTGCCCTCTGGCGTGAAGCCAATCAGCACCACAACGAAGCCGGGTAGCGAGGTCCAGGCCAGGGATGTGCCGGCGAGAAACAGTGGAAGCGACGCCGCGACGAATCCGATCGCGTAGCGCTTCTCCTTCTTTTTGAGTCCCGGAGCGATAAAGGCCCAAAAGTTCCAGAGCCAAACCGGGGCCGTGAGAATCACGCCGAGGAAGATTGAAACCTGAATTCTTAGGTCAAAGGCCGACACCACTGTGCCGAAGTTGACAATTGCCTCTATGCCGCGCTCTTGAGTTACCTCAAGCAGGGGCTCCTGGAGGATCTTGAATACAGGGTCGAATAGAAACCAGCCGACGATAGTTCCAGCAACTATGAAACCCGCCGACCAAGAAAGACGTACTCTCAGCTCCCTGAGGTGGGAGCCAAGGCTCATTCGGCGCTCTTTGTTTTTGCGCCGAGCCATTAGTCTTGCTTCTTCTCGCTCTCGGCCTCTTTGGCGTTAGCCTCGGGCTCGCCGGTCTTATCGATTTCCTTCTTGAAGATTCTCATCGACTGCGCCGCGCTCTTTGCCAGAGCAGGAAGCTTCGGTGCTCCCCAGAGCAGCAGAACGATAGCGAGAATAATGATCCATTCCCAGCCTTGAAGTCTCATGACTACCTCTTATCCACTTCGATGTCTCGAATACGCTGCACCAGTCTACGCTGTCGCTCCTCGGCACGACGCCTTCTTGCACGAATGACCGCCCTGCGATGCGCGATTGTTGTAACCAGGTCATCGGTTCCGTGGGGGTGGGCAGGGATGACCTCCTGGCGCGGATAATCGCTCAGCTGCTTGACGAGCGACTCTGATCTCGAAACCTCGGCCCTCAGATTCTTTACTGACAGCAGCAGCCGGTAGCCAGCGAGCCCAGTCGCATAGAGCGCAAGCGCAATCGCAACAAAACCGACAATCAAGATATAACTCAATCGACACCCTTCACGGCAGCGGGCTCGAGCACCCTCTGAGCGAAGAGCCTAACCTCTTCCCTCGCTTCCTTGGGTGCGAGGACTTCGACTAGACCCCCGTAGCGGACAATGTGACGAGGCAGCGCTCTAAGGTTTCCAACCAATATCTTACCCACCGTCCGGCCGTCCTCGCCGCGCTGCGGACCCGAGGTCGGAAAGTTCCAGAAGATCTGCTCTGCCTCGGGTTGTGCGGCGATTGTCACCTCCAGCTCGCCGTGACCCTCCCCAAATACCTCGTCGGGAATGTGTGCGGCGGCAGCCTCCGGTGAGATTGGGTTTGCTGTCAGCTCGAGCGAAAGAATCCGATCTAGTCGAAATGCCCTGACGTCGGAGTTTTTGTGGCAGTAACCACGCAGGTATTGCCTGCGGCCGATGAACTCCATTCGCAGTGGATCAATCAGCCTTGTTGACTGCTCGCCAGACTGGTTGCGATACTCGCAAGATATCTGAACCGCCGTGCTGATGGCATGTTGAATCTTTTCGCTCAGCTCGGCACCCCTTGGAGACTTAATCGACGTCACCGGTGTCGGGGCACTCTCCCGGATTTGTCTCCGGAGCTCTGCCAAGTCGGAGCTTGTTTCGAATTGTGGCAACGAGGCTAGGTAGTCCAGTCCGATCGCGATTGAGCTGAGCTGCCGCTTGCTGAGGCTCGGAGGCCCGGCAAGGTTGGTGTTCCCTGAGGAGAAGGACACGATGTCCTCCTCTTCGTAGGCGTCGTAGTTGAGGTAGAAGTGAGTGTCACACTTACTCAGATCCTCGCTGTTCGAGACCGCATCCACAGCTTTCCGGATCACCCTCTCACTGAAGGAGAAGCGTTCCGCCAGCTCCTTTACGTTCTGATCCCCTTCCTCCAGAACCAACCCGAGAATGGTAAGCGACAGGTTGAACAGCTCACTGCCGTCAATCTCCTGCTTAGGCATGAGTGGCGATCACCGCCTCGAGACGGGAGTGGATTCGCTCCTTCAGACCCTCTGGCCCTATCACGCTCACCTCTGAACCAAACTCCAATAGGTCCTCAGCAAGCAGCGCCTCGTCCATGTAGTGGAGGGTTATCCGGGTGGCCTGTGCACCAAAGTGCCAGAAGGCCTCGGAGTCCTCGAGAACCTCTATCTCAGCCTCTTGCTGCGCAACAAGCGCAATTAGGTCTGCCTCGGCCTGAGCAATCTCCTCATCGCTAGCGGGCTTGAATTGCTCTTCGGTGAGCTTCACCTTGCTGACAATTCGTCGCAAAAGGAAGTTCTTGATTTGGCCACGCTCGCGGGCCAAAAGCACCCACTCCCCCTCGATCAAACGCAGCTTTGCAGGCTCGAGTTCCCGAAGCTTCTGGTCGCCATCGGCCTTGCGATATTCGAGAACCACCACCTTGGACTCCGAAATAGCCTCCGCTAACGGGCTGAAAGCCGCGTGCCGGGCAAGAAGGCGCGGCGAGATGAAACTCAGCTCGCGGTCCGCCTCAACTATCCCCCTGGCCTTCAGGCGCGTTAGGCCACTCTTGGCACTGGTTGCAAACAACTGGTTGTTCCATGCCTTCGCCGCCAATTCGACGAGAGCTAGCTGATTGGAATTCAGGGAGAGCTCTGCGGGCCAGTCGAAGCTGCCGCGACCGATCACGTAGCGCGAGGCCTCGGCATCATCAAAGGAGTCGACGTGAACTATTTCGAGCCTGACTCCCATGTCCCGCAGGGTGTCCTTGTCGCGATCGAACATCTTTTCCCGGGCGTCGGTGTTGCGTGCATCGTGATAGCCGGGAACGGCATCGAAGAGGTCCTGCTTGCTAAGACCCTGGCGAGGGGCAGCCATCAGGCAGCAGGTTAGGGTGAAAAGCCTCTCGGCTGGCGACTGCGTTGGCAACCTACCCCCTAGAACTAGTCCTTACCCAGAACGTCCACTACGAATATAAGCGTCGAACCTGCCGGAATCGAACCTTGTGCCCTGTCCCCGTATCCAAGGTCTGGTGGAATGACGGCGATTACCTGGGAACCAACCGTGACTCCCTCAAGCGCCTGCACAAACCCTTCAATCAGACTGTCGGAGGAAACCGTGAAGACCGACGGTGCCTGACGATCCCAGGACGAGTCGAACTGGTCTCCCTCCCAGGTCCATCCGGTGTAGTGCACAACCACGGAGTCGCCGATGGCAATCTCCTCACCGCCACCTTCAATCAATACGGTTCTGTTGAACTCGGTTGGAGCGTCGGTGGCTGGAATCTGAACTCCGGGTTGTCCCTGTGGAGCCAGGATCACCGTTGGCATTCCTGCCTCGGCACTCTTAGCGTCCCCATTTGCCCTTGGAAGGTAGGCGTCGACAACATCGAAGACGAAGAGCACACCTTGGTCGGGACCAATTCCCAACGACGCGATGCCAGCACCCTGGTGAGCCGAGGCTGGATCAAGCAGCACGGCCACTCTCGAGCCAACATTTACACCGGTCAGCGCCTTACAGAAATCAGGGGTGTTTCCAGCAAGCAGGTCTTGGAAGACATAGTCGTCACCGGTGAAGCTGCTGGCCTGGAACATTTCACCTGTGGCAGCGTTATAGCCGGCATAGTGCAGCGCCACGCGCTGGGTGCCGAGGATGGGCCCGCCATCTCCCGCAATCAGAACCTTGGTCTCTACACCCTCCCCGGAAATCGGGTATGGAAAGCTCACTTCTGGAAACTCACCGATGGCGCCCTCGGAGCTAACGAGGTCGGCCCCGGCTCCGGTCGAATACGACTCACATCCTGCGGCAAGCCCAGCCGCTAAGGCAGCGTAGTCCTTAGGCCCTTCGGGTTCGGAAGCGCAACCGCTCAAGAGCAGCGTGACAAGGGCCAGGGTGGTGATTTTCTTCAAGGTTTTTCCTTCTCGGTGGTGTGCTAATTCTTCCGCTTTTCGGCCTCTGATGTGACCTTTCTAACGGTCTTTCTCAGCTTTTTCTCACTAACCTGGCGCTCTCCGACATCGTCTGGCAACCAGGCGTCGAAGTCCTCGGCGCTCGCCTCGGTTTTGTTGACTCTTCTGGTCTTGAATTCCGGTAGTTCAGTGCCGGGCGCAAGCCGCCTGGCCGATAGCAGAAAACCTGTGTGGGCGACCATGCGGTGCTCGGGCCTGACCGCCAATCCGTCGAGGTGCCAGGGTCTGACCATGGTTTCCCAGGCCTGCGGATTGGTGAAGCCGCCGTGAGCCTTGAGAGCCTCCACGGAGCGAGAGAGCTGGGTAACTGTAGCGACGTAGATAATTACCATCCCACCGGGCCTAAGCGCCTTGGCAACGGCTGCTATGCACTCCCAGGGTGCAAGCATGTCTAATACCGCTCGGTCATAGCCTGCCGACTTGAGGTGCTTACCACCCTCCTGAAGGTCGCCAATGACGACCTCCCAGTTCTTTGGCTCCTGCTGAAGGAAGTTGGCTACGTTGGCCTTGGCAATCTCGGCAAACTCTTCACGACGCTCAAATGAGGTCAGCTTGCCCTTTTCGCCGATCGCGCGGAGCAGATATGAGCTGAGGGCCCCGGAACCCACGCCTGCCTCTATCACTTTGGCGCCCGGGAAGATGTCTCCCTCAACGATAATTTGGCCGGCATCCTTGGGATAAACGATCTGGGCCCCGCGCGGCATTGATAGGACATAGTCGCTCAGCAGAGGCTTTAGGACCAGATACTTATCGCCGTTCTTGTTTTCAATAACCGAGCCAGAGGGTTTTCCAATGATCTGGTCGTGGAAGATTTCGCCGCGGTGGGTGCCGAGCGATTTGCCGCTCTCGAGCACGATGGTGTTCATCTTGCCCTTGGGTCCGGTCAGTTGGGCGCGGTCACCCGCTTTGAAGATCTCAGGCATCCAGTCTCAATTCGTGAAGATTTTTAGCACTTAGACCAACAAGGGTAGAGATAATTCGGCGGTCTGGCCCCTCGGGCAGGGTGAGCAGGTTTGTGACACCGATTGCGTGGGTGCCGGCAGCCGCTGCGGAGTTCAGACCCGTGATCGAATCCTCGAATGCAATGCACTCGCTCGGGTGGACACCCAGGCGCGCTGCTGCGGTCAGATATGGCTCGGGGTGGGGCTTACCGTATTTCACATCATCGCCGGCAATCACAACGTCGAAGGCAGGAAAAGGGATTGACTCTGCGACGGCCATCGCCATCCTCCGCATCGACATGGTCACCATGGCCGTCTTGATTCCGGCCTGCTTGAGCTCCATCAGAAGCTCGAGCGCCCCAGGTCGCCATGGCAGGGCAGCTCTAAGTTGCTCGATCACCTCATCGGTCAGGTGATCAATGATTTCCTGGACGCTCTTGTCTTGAATCTGAAACTTGTCCTTGATTAGCGCCGAGGAGTCGTAAAGGCTTGAGCCGATGACGCCCTTCTCATCCTCTTCGCTCCAGTGGGCGCCGTAAACTTGGGCAAGGTTGTTTTGACTAATCGACCAGTAGTGCTCGGAATCCACGAGGGTTCCGTCCATGTCCCAGAGCACGGCAAGCGGGAATGAGTTTTGTGCCATTGGGGCAAGTCTAGTTTGAGGCTTGAATTAGAGTTCTAAGTTGAACCCAAGGAGTTAAATGCTGAGCGGTCGAATACTGCTGGTCGCCTTTGAGGGCTGGAACGATGCCACCGAAGGCGCATCCGGAGCCCTGAAGGCAATTGCCGAGCAGTTTGAGATGAAGACCCTGGAGGCAGTGGACCCTGAGGACTACTACGACTTCCAGTTCTCCAGGCCGATGGTGGAATTTGACGAGGAGGGTAACCGAGTCCTCTCCTGGCCGGGAACCGAACTCCTCCACCCCGATGCTTCAGAGATTGCCGCCAATCCAAACCTCGAAAACCTATTTCTGCTGATGGGCACCGAACCATCCAGGCGCTGGCTGAGCTTCGCCGGTGAAGTTTTGGAGATGGTGGAGGACCGAGAAATCGATCACGTGATCATGCTCGGTGCGATGCTCGCGGATGTTCCCCACACCAGGCCGATGCAGGTCTTAAAGAGCTCGCAGAACCAGTCGCTGCGCGAGAAGTTCGACCTGGAACCCTCACGCTATGAAGGCCCTGTAGGCATTCTCACGGTCCTTGCCCAGGCATTTGAGTCGGAGGGTATCCCGGTGCTCTCGCTCTGGGGATCGGTCCCCCACTACGTCCACAACACCACAAATCCAAAGGCAGCGATGAGCTTCATCCAGGAGATCAATTTGCTGACGGGCTTTGACTTCAGTCTTGATGTGTTGTCTGAACTCTCCGGCGAGTGGGAGCGCTCGATTGATGAGATGGCTCAGGGCGATGACGAGATGGCAGCCTACGTCTCCCAGTTAGAGAGCAGTAGGGATGCCATGGATAGCGAACAGGTTTCCGGTGATGCTCTTGCGAAGGAATTCGAGCGTTACCTTAGGCAGCGTCCTGAGACCGGGGGCGAAGGAGCCTAGATAGCTCCCAGCCCTAGCGCGACCAGCAGCAATGCTCCAACGGTTACCCGCCAGATGACAAATGGCAGGAACGATCCCCTGTTGAGGTAGCTCAGTAGCCACGCAATTACCGCGTAGCCTGAGATGAAGCTGACTACAGTCGCGACAATCGTTGCCACCAGCAGCTCGCCGGGAAGATCTTGGAAGCTTGTCAGAAATTGAAACAGCCCCGCTGCCAGCACGGCCGGTATTGCGAGCAGAAAGCTGTAGCGAGCTGCGGCTTCGCGAGTGAATCCCAGCAGCAGGCCAACGCTGATTGAGCCACCCGACCTAGACACCCCAGGAATCAGGGCCAGCGCCTGCCCGAAGCCAAACGCCACACCACTCCCGATGCCAAGTTCAGACAGCGGCTTGCGCTTCTTGCCAAAGAAGTCCGCCAGCCCCAGCAGGAGGCCGAAGACAATCAGTGTTACTCCAATGACCCACAGCTGCCTCACATCGTTTTCGATCTGGTCGCGAAATGCAAGACCCAGGATCGCAACCGGGAGGCTGCCGATAATGATCAGCCAACCAAGCCGCGCCTGAGATGGTTGCCTACCCCACGCCTGAAAACCTGAACTAAACCAGGACTTGATGATCTCCACGATGGTCTTGAAGAAGTAGCTGATGACCGCCAGTTCCGTGCCAATCTGAATTGTCGCTATGAATGCCGTGAGCTCGGGTTTTGAGAGTTCGCTTAAGCCCATCAGCTCCTGGGCAATCTGCACGTGTGCCGAGGATGAGATGGGAAGAAACTCAGTTAGGCCCTGAATCAGGCCAAGCAGAATGGCCTCTAGAAAGCTCACTGATCCTCAGCCTGCTCGAAGGGCAGGTATTCGCCATAGCTCTGCTGCAGAGCTTCCTCGTAGCCCAGGAAGGCCTCCTCGAGCTGGTCGTAGGCCTTATTAAGAGCCTCATCGGTTCCGTCTCGCTTGGTTGCGCACGCATCGAGATGGCGCTCCAGGGCCGTAACAAGCCTCTGCAGGGCAACCGTTGCATCTTCATGCATGCTAAAAAACTATCGGTTTGCCACCCACAAACCAAACACCTCGGGTATGGGGGCGAGTCTTTCGTGATAGATTGTGCATCGCCTGTCCGGGTGGCGGAATGGTAGACGCGCTAGCTTGAGGTGCTAGTCCTCGCATAGAGGGTGGGGGTTCAAGTCCCCCCTCGGACACTCACTTGACCAAAGTAGAATCCTTTGGTGACCGAACTCAGCCCAGCCATTAGCTACTCGCTCAGTCACGCCAAATCTTTACTCAGCGGCAAAAGAATCCTTGTTCTGACGGGGGCCGGAATCTCGACCGCGAGCGGGATCCCGGATTACCGCGGCGAGGGCCGAGTGCAAAAGCACCCCCTTACCTTCGATGAGTTCATGGGCTCGGCCGCAAATCAGGCTCGCTACTGGGCCAGAAGTTACGTTGGCTACAACCGCATTGCGGAAGCCAATCCCAACCCCGGACACTTTGCCCTGGCCAAGGCCGAGCAGTCAGGCGGGGTCTTCGGAATAATCACTCAAAACGTTGATGGCTTACATCAAAAGGCCGGATCCAAGGCTGTCTTGGAGCTCCACGGTCGCCTGGATCGCGTGCTCTGCACCGGCTGCGGCGAGATTATCTCCCGCTCCGAGATGGATAAGCGCATAGCATTGCTAAACCCCGAGCTCAAAAAAGACCTGAGCGTGGAGTTTTCCCCCGACGGTGATGCCGAGGTAATGGTGGCTAAGGACTTCCGGGTGCCGAACTGCCCGGCGTGCTCCTCGCATTACAAGCCTGACGTGGTCTTTTTCGGCGAGCAGGTTCCCAAGGATCGGGTGGAACGCGCCAGTGGCCTTGTGGATGAGGCGGAGGCAATCCTAATTGCCGGAAGCTCCCTGACCGTCAACTCCGGCCTGCGACTTGTAAAGCGGGCTAAGGAGGCGGCCAAGCCCGTTGTGGTGGTAAACCTGGGAAAAACCAAGGCCGATGAGATAGTCGACGCCAGGATCAACGCCTCCACCACCGAGGTTTTGGAGCTGCTGCTCAATGACTGAGACGACGCTGGGTCTGTTCCGTCACGGCCAGACCGACTGGAACATTGACCTCAGGCTTCAGGGCACCACAGATATTCCAATGAATGCCGTCGGCATCGAGCAGGTCGAGCGTGCTGCCGAAAAAATTGCTGAGGAGCACTGGGACCTCGTTTTGAGCTCGCCCCTTGGCCGGGCTCGCCATTCCGCAGAGCTAATTGCTCAAAGGCTCGGGATCGATGAGGTGGCGATAGAGGAGCAGCTCATGGAACGTGCTTTTGGAATCGGTGAGGGCATGCTCTACTCGGAGTGGCACGAGAAGTACTCGCGGCTTGATGAGATTCCCGGAGCCGAATCCAAGGTTTCAATCGAGGAGCGCTCCAGAAAGCTGCTGGAGCACGCGGCCGAAAGTTTTGCTGGCAAGAAAGTGCTGGCGGTCAGCCATGGAGCGCTGATTCGCTTCGTGCTCAGCGAGGTCACCGCTGGTCAGATCCCCCCTCAGGGAGAGCGCCTTGAGAATGCCTCGCTGCACGTGCTGAGACACAGCGGAGACTGGACCTTGGATGCCTGGGCCCCCAGGCCTTTAGGACTCTAGGAGCTCTTCACAGAGCTCAATCAGCAGCTCAGCACTATCGTCCCAGGTGAAGAACTTGGCTTGCGCCTTTGCGAGATCTGACTGAAGCTTCCAGGTCTCCTCGTCATCGAGCGATCGAACGCAGGATGCAAACTCCTTAGAGTCCTTGGGGCTAAACCGAAGTCCAGCCGGCCCCGCAACCTCTTCAAATATGTCTATGTCACTCACCACCACCGGGCAGCCACGTTCCATAGCCTCGACCAGCGGGATGCCGAATCCCTCATCTAGCGAGGCGCTGACAAGTGCCTTGGCTCTGTGCAGCCATTCGTGGTAGTCAACGTCGCTGACGCCGTTTTCGAACTGCACTCTTGCGCCGTGGGAGTCTGCCAGGCGCTGCAGCTGAGCCTTGCGGGTTGGTGAGATGCGACTGAGCAGGACGAGAGTGTGGTCGGGAAGTTGCTGCATGCCCTGGATGAGGGTCTCAACGTTCTTGTAACCGATGAAGCTCCCCATGTAGACGAGTTCTCGGCTCTCGTGCCGAGGTTTTCGAGCAACTCTCTCGGGAGCCTCTGCCGCATTGTGAATCACATAGATCGGACGCTTGGTGATTCGCTTTTCCAACATCTGAGCTTTGGTTGTCTCCGACACGGTGGCAACCGCATCCGCAAGATTCAGGATCAAGCGCTGCGGGATGTAGGTGAGGTGGTAGAGAAACCAAACCGTTCTTATGAAGAGACCGAACTCCCCCGGTGGGTTGCGGTGCCGGTAGTAGATCAGGTCGTGCAAGGTGTAGATCAGCTTGAACTTGCGTCCCAGGCCAGAAGTCGTTTGCATCGGCGAGAACAGCACCCGAACACCCTCTTTGTTTAGGCGCAGCCCCTGGCCAAGCTCCCTGAGATCGGCAATTGGGTTGGTTCGATAGAGTTTCAGGCCCTTGTGTTTGGGCAGCTGAGCCACCTGCTTCTCGTTACAAACCATGACGGTGAGCTCGGAAATTTCAAGTAAAGCCTCGATAAGGCCAATCGAAAACCTAGTGATGCCATCGGGATGGTCTGGATCTATGTAGCGGCCATCAAACCAAAGACCTTGCAAGCTATCGCCTCAGTTCTTCCGCCAGGAGCTCCGCGAGCTCGCTTGGCCGTTCGTAGTGCGTAAGGTGACCAACACCCTCAAGTATCGTGAGCCGTGCCCCAGTGGCAGCTGAGAGTTTCCTTTGACTCTCCAGCGGCGCAACGGCATCCCTATCCCCCGCTATCAACAGCGTGTCCGAGGGTATCCACTGCGCCATATCCAGCACGCTTGAGCCACTGGCAGCCCGATAGCCCTCGACGACCACCCGTTTCTGATTGAACTGCGAGAAGTTGTCTGAGTGCTGACGATGGATGAAGCTGCGCAGCCCGGGGCGCTTGGTCTTGGCGAGTGCGACGGACATTCCGCGAACCACCAGCTGAGAGCTCAGCAGGTTGGAGCCCTGAGCCGCCCCAAGCTTGTAGTAGTGGTCAGCAAGCCTTGCACCAAGTCCAGTAGCGACTGAACTGATTGGGTTGATCAGCGTCAGCTTGCTGGGCTGCCAGCCAAGTGACAGCGCCTTGGCTGCAACCAACGTTCCGAAGCTGTGGGCAACAACCAAGTCAACTTCGCCAAGCTCCCCATTGAAATCTATGAGCCACCTCGCATAGCCCTCGAGATCATGTTCAACGCCCAGGGGCGGGGTTTTTGAGTATCCAGGGAGATCAGGAATGATTGCCCGAGTCTCAGGTAGGGCACCTGCTATGCCTAACAGCCCCCTGTGGTTACCTCTGAAGCCGTGGATGTAGAGGATGCGGGGTCCCGCGACGCCCAAGTGCCAGGTTGCCGTCTCGCCAATGTCCTGGCGCCTAAGTCTGAGTTCCGCAAGGTGAAAGAGCCTTTGCGGAGGAGTTTTCAACACCTGCACCCCACAAGTCTAGATTCAGTTGTGACTGACGCTAGGGTGAGCCCAGGAGATAACAGTTGCTTGATTTTGATTTCGAACCCGAGGCCCCCGAATGGGCGAAGCAGCTTGCGGTTTTTGATCTCGAAACCACCGGTCTAGATGTAAAGACCTCGCGGATTGTCACGGCGTGCGTAGCGGTACTAAACCAGAATGGCGAAGTTACTGACCTGGGCGAATGGCTTGTTGACCCGGGAATCGATATTCCAGAGCAGGCCAGCAACGTTCACGGGGTGACAACTGAGATTGCGCAGCGAGACGGCCAGGATTCGGCGCTCGCAGTTGGTGAGATATCACGGCGCCTCGCCGAGCTGAGTCGGCTGATGCCCTTGGTTGCCTTCAACGCCGCCTACGACTTTTCGATCCTGCACCACGAGTCGCTGCGTGTCGGAATCGAACCGCTCGATCCCAAGCCGGTGATTGACCCCTTGGTGATCGACAGAAAAGTCGATAAGTGGCGCAAGGGCAAGCGCAATCTCACGATGATGTGTGACCTTTACGGCATCAGGCTCACTGACGCTCATAACTCGACTGCAGATGCCGTGGCTGCCGGCCAGATTGCCCAGCGACTGGCTGCTCAGTATTCCGAACTGGATCTTCCCGCCATGGAGCTTCACAACCTCCAGAGCGAGTGGGCCGATGAGTGGTCGCGCGAACGAGAGGCCTACTTTAAAAGAGAAAACCGCCCGGATTTCCGGGCGGAGTTCGGCTGGCCAGTGAGGCTTAGCTGAAGTTCTTGTAACGCTCGTTGAAGCGCTCCACGCGACCCGCAGAGTCAAGAATTCTCTGCTTACCGGTGTAGAACGGGTGGCTGGCTGAGGAGATTTCCACGTCATACACCGGATAGGTGTTGCCGTCTTCCCACTCGATTGTCTTGTCAGTGCTCAGAGTCGAGCGAGTCAAAAAGGCGACGCCTGATGCCAGGTCGCGAAAAACTACTGGACCATAGCTTGGGTGAATATCAGCCTTCATGGAGTCCTTCTTCGTGAGGTAGGTTGCGATGTGCAACAGCGCGAAAGCCTAGCAGAAAAAAGCCCGGTTGACTAGGCCGCGACAGCCCTGAATCGTCCGTTCTCGTAGCTCACTGTTAGCGGGAAACGGAAGGCCTCGCTAATAGCCGCAGAGGTAATGGTGCTGCCGATTTCGCCCCGTGCAATGATCTTGCCGTCCTGAAGCAACATGGCGTGAGTGAAACCCTGCGGAATCTCTTCGATGTGGTGGGTGACCATGGCCATGGCCGGGGCAGATGGAGACTGCGCGTAACCGCCAAGCAGCTGGAGAGTTAGCTCTCTGGCGGCCAGATCCAGGCTGGCTACGGGCTCATCCAGAAGTAAGAGTTCGGGATCCGTCATTATCGAGCGCGCAATTTGCACTCGCTTGCGCTCGCCGTCACTAAGGGTTCCGAAGGGTCTGGACTCAAAGTCGGCAAGCTCCCACTCAGCAAGCACTCGCCTTGCCCTCCGCTCGTCGATGGCGTCGTAGCTCTCATTCCAACGACCAGTGATTCCATAGCTGGCAGTCATGACGGCGTTCAAAACGGTCTCGCTGTTTGGAATTTGTGCGGCTAGCGCCGAGGACGCGAAGCCAATTCTGGTGCGGAGCTCAAAAACGTTCACCTGGCCGAGTTTCTGCTCGAGGATGCTTGCCTGGCCTGAAGAGGGCTGAATCTGAGCTGCGCAAACCCGAAGCAAGGTGGTCTTGCCGGCACCATTGGGACCCAGAATGACCCAGCGCTCGGATGAATCTGCTGCGAAGGATATTTGGGAAAGGATCTCCTTGCCGGAGCGTTTCACGGAGACGTTTTGGAGATCGATTACCTTTGCCACTTGCAAAAGCCTAGCTCTGAAGTGCGCGCTGATAGACCTCTAGCGTGCGAGTCGCGATGGTCTCCCAGCTGAACGAATCGATGGCTCGCTTTCTGCCCGCATCGCCAAACTCGCGAAGCTTTGGCGAGGCGATTGCCTCATTCATTTTGCTCGCGAAGTCGGAGATGAAGCGGGCGGAATCCTTTGGCTCCCCCGAGCCATCGGTGTGCTGATCGATGGGCACCAACCAACCTGTCTTACCGTCCACCACGACCTCGGGGATTCCACCGGTCGCGGTTGCAATCACGGGGGCCCCGCAGGCCATGGCCTCAAGGTTAACGATGCCCAGTGGCTCATAAATCGATGGGCAAACGAACAAGTTGCAGGCGCTCAGCAACGCCGCCAGCTCTGGCTGCGGCAGGTGCTCTGGAATCCAAATGACGCCGGTGCGTTTGCTTCGAAGCTTTTCCACGAGCATCTCGGTCTCGCTCCTTATTTCGGGAGTGTCCGGGGCACCAGCGCAGAGGACGAGTTGAACGTCTTCCGGGAGTGCGGCTGCCGCCTGCAAGAAGTAGCTGAGACCCTTCTGCCGAGTGATTCGACCCACGAAAATTACGCTTCGCCGACTTGGGTCTATACCGTGCTTTCTAACCACATCTGGAGAGTCAATCGGCTGCCACTTGGTTGCATCGATTCCGTTATGAACTACCTCTACCTTGCTTGAATCGAGCTGCGGATAAGAGCGCAATATGTCGGCGCGCATGCCATCAGAGACCGCAACGATTCGTGCCGCACCCTCGTAGGCGGTGCGCTCTATGAAGCTGGAAACCGCATAGCCACCGCCGAGCTGCTCCCTTTTCCAGGGTCGCAGTGGTTCCAGGGAATGGGCTGTTATGACATGGGGAATCGAGTGCAGCATTGAGCCCAGGTGGCCTGCAAAGTTGGCATACCAGGTGTGGGAGTGCACCAGGTTTGCGCCTTCAAGCCCAGCAACTATTTCAAGGTCTACCCCCAGGGTTTGTATGGCCGGGTTTGCATTTTCAAGTGAGGGCGGAGTCGAATATCCGTAGGTGGAATCCTCTGCCACCGGAGTGCCAAAAGCGTGCACCCTGGCGTCGATTCGCGACCGCAAGACTTTGACCAGCTCCGTTACGTGACCCCCTGCCCCGCCATAGATGTTTGGCGGGTACTCCTTGGTAACGAAATCCACACGCATACCAGAATGCTAGTGCGCGGCCTCCTCGCACGAACTAACATTTCCCTATGGCAAGGGCAAGAGTCTTCGGAATGGTGCTCGCTGGGGGCGAGGGGAAGCGGCTCATGCCGCTCACTTCCGAAAGAGCCAAGCCAGCGGTTCCTTTTGCCGGCTCCTATCGCCTGATTGACTTTGCACTGAGCAACCTAATCAACTCGGGATTGCGCAGGATAGTTGTGCTGACGCAGTACAAGTCCCACTCGCTCGACCGACATGTTTCACAGACCTGGCGGCTATCGCCTCTGCTGGGCGCGTATGTAGCGTCTGTGCCGGCGCAGCAGAGACTTGGCAAGCGCTGGTACACAGGCAGCGCCGACGCGATTTTGCAGAGCATGAACGCGCTCAGCGACGAGCGACCCGACTATGTAGTCGTTGTGGGAGCTGACCACGTTTATCGAATGGATTTCGACCAGATGATCGCCGCGCATATCGAATCCGGCATGGAGGCCACGGTCGCGGCAATTCGCCAACCAATCGGCACGGCCAGCCAATTCGGCGTAATCGAGGTTGATGCCAAAAACCCTGGGAAGATCGCCAGGTTCCGAGAGAAGCCAAGCGACCCGCAACCAGTACCCGGAGACGAGGCAAATGCTCTGGTCTCAATGGGCAACTACGTCTTCAATGCGGAAGCGCTGATTGATGCGATTCAGCGCGACGGTGAGATGGAGAACTCAGCTCACGACATGGGCGGGGATATCATCCCCGCCTTTGTCGAGCAGGGCCAGGCCGGTGTCTACGACTTCACCTTCAACGATATTCCTGGTGCAACCGAGCGAGACAAGTCCTACTGGCGCGATGTTGGAACAATTGAGAGTTACTACGAGGCTCACATGGATCTGATTTCAACTATGCCGATCTTCAATCTCTACAACTCGGACTGGCCGGTTTACAACCAGCAGATCAATCTTGCTCCCGCGAAGTTCATTCACGACTCCGAGGGAAACCAGGGTCGCACTAACGACTCGATAGTCTCTCTTGGCGTCGTGGTCACCGGTGGTGTTGTCGAGCGAAGCGTGCTCTCCCCCAACGTCAGGGTCGGCTCTCGCTCACTTGTCACCGACTCCGTTCTGCTCGATGCAGTGCAAATTGGTAGGGACAGCACAATTCGCAAGGCAATCCTTGACAAGGATGTTGTTGTTGCCGATGGCGCGAGTGTCGGTGTTAGCAAGGAGCGGGACCTGGCAAGGGGCTTCACCGTGACCGAGACCGGAATCACCGTCGTTCCGAAGGGTCGGTTGGTCACCCCTTGAGTGCAAGATTTCTGGTCGTTTTCGATGTCGACTCAACGCTTATCGAGGACGAGGCAATTGAGCTCTTGGCTGAGCGCTCGGGTGAGCGTGAGCGCGTTGCCGAAATAACCGATCGAGCGATGCGGGGCGAGATCGATTTCTCAACCTCTCTTGTCGAAAGAGTTGCGACTCTCAAGGGCCTACCAGAAAGCGTCCTGGCAGAGACGGCAGCGCTGCTCAGACCCACAAAAGGCGCGGCAGAGCTGATCAACCTGATTCACGAGCGGGGCGGTAAAGCAGCCGCGGTTTCCGGAGGCTTCATCCAATTGCTTGAACCGCTCAAGGCCAAACTGAGCCTTGACTTCGCGGCAGCAAACACTCTCGAGGTCGCAGGTGGCAAGTTGACAGGAAAGCTCACCGGGGAAATCGTCGATCGCACCTCCAAGGCCAATCACCTCAAGAAATGGGCTGCTGAACTCGAACTCCCAGTTGCGGCAACCATCGCGGTTGGTGACGGCGCTAACGACCTGGCAATGATGGAAGTAGCCGGTTTGTCGATTGCTTTCTGCGCCAAACCAAAGGTTCGCGAGGCGGCAGATGTTGTTCTAGTGGTTCGAGATCTCGCCCAGATTGGGTCGCTTCTGGCCTAGGCGCCAGTGGAGTGCAGACCACCATCGACGTGAATCATCTCGCCTGTGGTGGCAGGGAACCAGTCGCTAAGCAGCGCAACCAGTCCCCTGGCCGCAGCTTCGGTGTCGGTGAGGTCCCACCCGAGCGGAGCCCGATCGGTCCAGAGCTCCTCCATCGTTGCAAAACCGGGAATACCCTTTGCAGCCGTGGTGCGAAGTGGGCCGGCTGAAACCAAATTGACTCGGATGCCCTTGTCGCCCAGATATCTCGCAAGGTAACGCGAAGTGGCCTCAAAGGCTGCCTTTGCGACGCCCATCCAGTCATAAACAGGCCAAGAGACCGTTGCATCAAAGGTAAGCCCAACGACGCTTGAGGGATTGTTCAGAACTGGAACACAGGCGGTCGTAATCGACTTTAGGGAGTAAGCCGAAACCTCAACTGCGGTTGCGACATCCGACCACTCGGTCTCGAGGAAGTTTCCTCCGAGAGCGGTTTGCGGGGCAAAGGCAATCGCGTGCACGATGCCATCAAGCGACCCTAGGTGCTTCTTTACCTCTCCGGGCAGCGCAGCAAGGTGATCAGCGTTCGTGGCGTCGAGCTCGATCACCTCGACGGGCTTGGGGAGGCGCTGTGCGATTTTCTGGGTGATCGGCAGCATTCTTCCGAAGGAGCTCAGAAGAACCTCGGCGCCTTCCTCTTGTGCCAGGCGAGCCGCGGAAAAGGCAATTGAAGCCTCGGTCAACACCCCAGTGACCAGTATTTTCTTACCCTCTAGAATTCCCAAAATCGTCTCCTTTTGCCTAAAGCTACTACCTAGTGACCCATTCCCAGGCCACCATCAACCGGAATCACAGCTCCTGTGATGTAGGACGCCTCCTCGGAAGCGACCCAGGCAACAACCTTGGCCACCTCTTCGGGAGTTGCAAACCGACCGGCGGGAATCTGTGACCGGTACTTCGCGGCCAGCTCCTCTCCCAGCTCGGCGGTCATGTCGGTGTCAATGAAACCTGGTGCGATGACGTTTGCCGTGATGTTCTTTGCCCCGAGCTCCCTGGTGATGCTCCGGGCAATTCCAACCAGGGCGCTCTTGGTCGCTGAGTAATTCACCTGACCCGCGCTGCCGAGCAGTCCAACTACCGATCCGATCAGAATCACGCGCCCATACTTGGCCCTGAGCATGCTCTTTGTGACTCTTTTGACCACGCGAAAGACTCCCGTCAGATTGGTGTTGACGACATCCTCAAAGTCCTCGTCGCTCATGCGCATCAGCAGGGTGTCTCTAGTGATGCCCGCATTGGCCACGATCACCTCGATGGGGCCTAGCTTCTCTTCCACCTGGGAGATTGCGGTATCGAGTGATGCGGAATCGGTGACGTCAGCAACGACACTCAGGGTTCCCTTCGGCCCCTCACCGTTGCGAGCAGTCACGGCAACGCGGTGACCAGCGGCAACCATTGCTTCCGCTATGGCGTAGCCAATTCCCCGGTTACCACCTGTGATGAGGACTGTTCTTGGCTGGGACACTCGGACCTCCGCGGGAATAGCATGGACGAAAACGCGTTTGGATTACCAAAGTCTAGTGATGATAGGTGGCGTAGCTATGGCAAGGCGGCAGAGCGTCACATCATTGGAGCTGAGCCCGGACGAAGAGCGCAAGCAGCGAATGATCAAGTATTCGATAGCGATGACCATCCGAACCATCTGCATCATTCTCGGTGTTATAACACCAGGGATATGGATGTGGATATTTTTTGCCCTTGCGATTTTTCTCCCCTACTTTGCCGTGGTGCTTGCTAATGCCCAGGGTCCGACCAGGTCCAGGGCTAGCTCGGCCGTAGCCCCAAAGCTCTCGATACGCGCGAGCGAGATTCGGATAGATGACGCAAAATAAGTGCTCCCGCGCCGGCTGTGGCCATCAGGCGCTGAAGCTGGTCGTCTGGAGAAACCCAAAGATTCACACCGACGGTAGGACCAAGACCTGGGGTGCCTGTGAGGAGCACGAGAGCTTTCTGGTTGACTATCTATCGCAACGAGGTTTTTTCCTGAGGCTGGAGTCGATTGAAGCAAAGCGCGATTAGGCGTTGGGGCCCATGGCTGGCCCTGGTCGTTGTGTTTGCGCTTGCCACCTCAGCCCTCAGCTGGTGGCAGTTCAGTCGCCGTGCAGAGCGGGTGGAGCGAATTGATCAGATCGTCTCGAACTACGACGCAGCCCCCACCCCCTACTCGGAACTTAGCTGGCTAACCAATGCGGATGGCTCTTCCCCGCTGGAGTGGCTGCCCGTTGAGATAAGTGGCAACTACCTCCCAGAGTCCGCCCTGCTGGTTCGCAATCGACCCCTTTCCGGACAGCCCGGCTTCCTCCAGCTAGTTCCCCTGCTGCTCGATGATGGTCGAATCTTTATTGTTGAGCGCGGTTGGATTGCCGCCTCCTCGGATATCTCACTTCCTGTCAGCAATCCCCTGCCCGGAGCAGCCCCCTCGCAGCTTGTGGTCAGGCTGCGGGTAGGCGAACCGGATGTGTCTCGAGGCGAGGCAGAGACTCTAGCGAGTATCAACCTCGAGGAGCTCGCCCTGCGGCTAGCCACCTTTGGAGAGGTAATCACCGAGCACTACGGCCGGCTGGCGAGCGAATCTCCCGAATATGCTGAGACACCCCTGGCCATGCCAAAACCTTCGCTAAGTGAGGGTAACCACCTCTCCTATGCGATCCAATGGATCATCTTCGGGGTAATGGCATTTATCGCGTTCTTCTGGGCATATCGAAACGACCGCAGAGTGCGACTGGAGGCTCAGGGACTCCTTGAACCAAAAACTAAAAAGCCAACCCAGGCTGATCGAGATGCTGAATTTGAGGATGCCTAGCGGTAAACTCCTTAGAAAATCCGAAAGGAACCTTTCATGAGCGCCGTCAACGCAACCCTTGCCGATCGAGTCATTCCACGGTCGACCACCTCATCCATTGCGCTCGTGATCGGCGGTGCTCTTCTCACGGCCCTAGCCGCGCAGATGCAGGTTCCTATGTATCCAGTGCCGATGACACTCCAGACCTTCGCCGTGCTCCTCGTTGCGGCTGCCCTCGGTCCAGCGAGAGCAGTGAGCTCAATGGGTCTGTATCTAGCAATGGGAGCCGCCGGGCTTCCCGTCTTTGCCGGAGCCAAGGCTCTCGGTGCTGTAATGCCCACCGCCGGTTACCTGGTTGGTTTCCTCGTCGCGGGTCTGGTCGTTGGTTACCTCGCCACCAAAGGCTTCTCGAAGAACCCAATTGGCGTTGGCTTTAGTTTTGCAGCAGGTAGCGCCCTGATTTATCTTTTCGGCGCTGGTTGGCTCATGGCCGGCCTTGGCCTGACATTCACTCAGGCAATGACTGCCGGAGTGCTTCCTTTCTTGATTGGCGATGCGGTCAAAGCCCTAGCCGCTGCCGCTCTGCTTCCTCTTGCTTGGAAGCTCACTAAATAGAGAAACCAATTGAGCGCATCATTTCGCGCCCGTCTTCGGTGATCTTATCCGGTCCCCAGGGTGGCATCCAGACCCAATTAATCCGGAAGGCCTCTACCACGCCATCCAGAGCCTCAGCCGTTTGCTCCTCGATAACGTCGGTCAGCGGGCATCCCGCTGAGGTCAAGGTCATGTTGATTAGCAACGCGCCGTCCTCCGACTCCTGAAGCCCGTAGACCAGCCCGAGGTCAACTATGTTCACACCGATCTCAGGATCGATGATGTCCTTCATTGCCTCTATGACCTCGTCGTACTTCTCGGCCGAGAGTTCCTTTGGCTCGCTCATACTCCAGCCTTGAGGTAGCGGTCGTAGCCCTCGTTCTCTAGGCGCTCGGCCAGCTCGGCGCCACCCTGTTCGGCAACCTTGCCGGCCACAAAGACGTGCACAAAGTCCGGCTTGATGTAGCGCAGAATTCGGGTGTAGTGGGTAATCAACAGCACGCCAAGGTTGGTGTTTTCGTGGGCACGATTCACACCCTCCGAGACAACTTTGAGGGCATCAACATCGAGCCCGGAGTCGGTCTCATCGAGGATTGCGATCTTTGGCTTCAAGAGTTCCAACTGCAGGATCTCGTGTCGCTTCTTCTCACCACCGGAGAAGCCCTCATTCACGTTGCGCTCGGTGAAGTCGGGATCCATTCGGAGGTTTCCCATGGCTTCTTTGAGGTCGCCAACCCACTCGCGCAACTTTGGAGCTTCGCCGCTCAGCGCGGTCTTCGCGGTTCTCAAGAAGTTCGAAACCGAAACACCTGGCACCTCAACCGGATACTGCATCGCCAAGAACATGCCTGCTCTTGCTCGCTCGTCCACACTCATCTCGAGCACGTCCTGTCCATCTAGCAGGATCGAGCCGTCCGTCACCTCATACTTTGGGTGTCCGGCAACCGAGTAGGCGAGAGTTGACTTTCCTGATCCGTTCGGGCCCATGACCGCATGGATTTCTCCCGAGTTGATTGTTAGGTCATCCCCGCGGAGGATCTGCTTGCTGCCCTGTTCAGTTACCACTGAGACGTGGAGATTCTTGATTTCAAGAGTTGTCATTTCGTTCCTTACTCGTATTCCACAAAAATTTCGTCGTTTTCAATCAGCACCTCGTATGTGCC
>JAPOHQ010000019.1 GCA_029979375.1 Microbacteriaceae bacterium | reverse complement strand
CACCTCTCTCCCTCATGCTCCGCCTCCACCTCTCTCCCTCATGCTCCGCCTCCACATCTCTCCCTCATGGCTCCGCTGGAGATAATCAACAACCACTTACTGGAGGGCATGAAGGTGGTTGGCGAGCGCTTTGGTAAGGGCGAGATGCAACTTCCGTTCGTGTTGCAGTCTGCGGAGGTCATGAAGACCGCGGTCGCGCTGCTCGAGCCCCACATGGAGAAAACCAGCGAAAGTGGCAAGGGCACGATTGTCTTGGCCACGGTTCGCGGTGACGTTCACGACATCGGCAAGAACCTGGTGGATATCATCCTGACCAACAATGGCTACCGGGTAATAAACATTGGCATTAAGCAGCCAATCAACGACATCATCGAGGCTGCCGAGCAAAACAACGCAGACGTCATCGGGATGAGCGGCCTACTCGTGAAATCCACACTCATCATGAAGGAGAACCTCGAAGAGCTAGCTAGTCGCTCACTCGCGAAGCGCTGGCCCGTAATTCTAGGTGGTGCCGCCCTAACCAGAACATTCGTTGAGGACGATCTTGCAGGTCAGTTCCCCGGTGTCGTGCGCTATGCCAAGGATGCCTTCGAGGGTCTTGCCCTCATGGAACCGCTGGTGAAGATAGCCCGAGGAGCCGATCCAGATGAGGTGGGGCTACCAGCTCTCAAAAAGCGCATCCACGCAAAGAGCCAGCTCACCCTCACCGAAGAGTCTGATCTTCCTGCAAGATCCGACGTTGCCTCCGACAACAAGGTTCCAACTCCGCCCTTCTGGGGAACCAGGCTCGTGAAGGGCATCAAGCTCGCCGACTATGCAGTTTTTCTAGACGAGCGCGCCACATTCATGGGTCAGTGGGGCCTCAAGCCTTCCAGGAGCGATGGCCCAAGCTACGACGAGCTGGTCGAGACTGAGGGCCGACCAAGGCTTCGCTACTGGCTCGATCGCATCCTGGCGGAGGGAATCTTGGATGCCTCCGTCGTCTATGGCTACTTCCCGGTGGTTTCCGAGGGGAACGATGTTGTGGTGCTGGGATATGGATCCGAACAGGACGGAGTTCTGGCACCAGATGGAGGCCTGGGCACACCGGGAAAGGAACTCCTTCGCTTTAGCTTCCCTCGCCAGCGCAGAGACCGCCACCTCTGCCTTTCAGACTTCGTCCGCTCTCGCGAAAGCGGTGAGGTTGATGTTCTACCCATCCAGCTGGTCACCGTGGGCAGCACGGTCGACACCTTTACCGCCAAGCTCTTTGCCGAGAATGCCTACCGCGAATACATGGAGCTCCACGGCCTAGCAATGCAGTTGACCGAGGCGCTCGCCGAGTATTGGCACGGCAGGATCCGCGAAGAACTCGGTTTCGCAGCCGAAGACCCTGAGAACCTCGCCGGCTACTTCGACCTCAACTACCGCGGTGCTCGCTTCTCCCTCGGCTATCCGGCCTGCCCTGAGATGGAAGACCGCAAGAAGGTTGTTCAGCTGCTGAAGCCAGAGCGCCTTGGTATCGAGTTGAGCGAGGAGCTGCAGCTCCATCCCGAGCAGTCGACCGATGCCTTTGTGTTCCACCACCCAGAGGCCAAGTACTTCTCGGTTTAGATCTTCGCGCGCTCCAAGGTTCTGCGCAGCGCGGTTCCGAAAACCGCAATCACGATGGCAACCGAAACCGCCCTCACGGTGTCCCAGGTCAGAGTCGAGCTAACGAGGCTGTAGCTCAGGAAGCTGGCCAGGTTCTGAGTAACCCCAGCTGCAGCATCAAATGAAATCGAGCTCTGAGGTCCAGTGGCAAAAGGCCAGAACCATAGGTTCATAGCCAGGCCAAATAGGTAACTCGAAACCACCGCATAGCAGACCAAGGCGAGGTTGTTAGCCGGGAACCGCTTGCCAACCCAGCCAGCTCCGGCTCCGACCCAGGCTGTGGCAAACATCTGATATGCGGTCCAAGGCCCAAACCCACCAAAGAACAAAGAAGACAGCGCGATTGTCAGAAGCCCCAGGAGAAACCCAAATCGAATGCCAAAGACGCTGCCGCCAAGAATCACCGCAACAAAAACAAGCTCGAAGCCGCCAGTCCCGCCTGTTGCAACCCGCAGGCTAGCGCCGAGTGCCGCAAGAAGCGACAGCATCGCCAATTGCTTGGGTCCCAAGAGCTCTCCGTCAAAGACGAACAGCGCGGCCAAAGCAAGTCCGATGGCTGCCAAAACCGAGAGAACTCCGCCCAGCTCGGCGCTGGCCCCGCTAATCGAGGTCCAAAGCGGCCAGGTAAAGGCAAGTAGAGCTGCGAAAGAGATCAGCGGAAGCAGAAGGCGTTTTACTCTCATCATGCGCTCACCTTGGCAAGCTGGCGCAAGCGCTGACTGCTGATCTCCAAGACCCGATCAGCGAGCTCGCCGGCAAACTTCAGGTCGTGGGTGGTCAGCACTACCGCACACCCGGTCTCTTGAACACAGCGAATCGTCTCGGCCATAAGCTCTCGCGACCTCGGGTCCAATCCGCGCACGGGTTCGTCCATCAACAGCACCGCCGGCTTGTGACTGAGCTGCATCGCGGTGGCCAGTGCGAGCTGCTTCCCCGCGGAGAGATCAAGGGGGTGAGTCTCAAGGAGCTCAGCTGCGCTTCCAACAATGCTCTCGAAGGTGGTTTGGGTAAAGCCAGCTGCCACCCCCGCAATCTTGTCAGCCCGAGCCAGCTCCTCACCAAGGCTTGCCGTCACAAAAAACTCTGCGGGTTCGTCCGGCACCAGAGCAACCAAAGTTGGTGAGGGCTCGCCAAGTCGGCGGCCTGAGACCTCGATGGCTCCCTTCTGGGTCGCAAGGGTCTCCAAAAGCGTGGTTTTTCCGGAGCCATTAGGGCCTGTGATTGCGATGCACTCTCCCTGGAGGAGCCGCAGGTCCTCCAGCAGCACCAGCAAATGCTCCCGACCAACTCTCAGATCTTTAATTTGAGCGGAAGCCTCTCTGCCCACGACCGGTCGCCGGCGCGGAATCGTTACCGACTCTGGAGAAAACTGGCCAGCAACCAGCCCCCCGTTGGCGATGTGCAGATGGTCGAAGCTTTGATCCGAGAGCGATTCGACCCGGTGCTCAGCAATCAGGACAATCCCCCCGTCGCGGGCAAACTCGCTGAGCCTTGCTTGCAAGCTCTCGAGGTTTCGCCGGTCCAGGACTCCTGCGGGTTCATCCAGCAGCAGAACAGCCGGTTTCCTAGCGATGCCGCGCTCGACCAGCTGCAGGTATGCCTCGCCGTGGCTAAGTCGAGCTCCAAGGGTCCTAGGCAATTGGTGAACCAGATAACTGAACTTGGACGCCTCACCAAAGCCTGTGATGTCCTGACCACCAAGGGTGATAGTGCCCGAGAGCTCTCTTCCCTGATGCTCCCTGAGCTCACCGGCTATTGCTGAAAGCAAAGTTGACTTGCCAGACCCTGTCTCTCCGCTAATGACTAGCTTTTGTCCAGGCCTAAGGGTTAGGTCTATCGGCCCGAGACCTCCGGTCATCAGGTCGCGAACTACCAGGTCTGCCGAGTGAGTTGCAGGCTTCGATCTTGCAAGCTCGAGTGCTAGCTCACCGGATCGTGAGACTGCTTTTTCCATAAGCGGCACGATTACAGAGAACCTGGATTCGGCCCTCAACCTTCGGTTTCTAAGCTGCCTAATGCCTGCCTCGATGAGCTCCGGCATGGCGCTAAGCCCTAGCGCTAAAGCGGTGAGGAATTGGTTTCGACCGCGTTCGGCAACGCGCAGCATCAATCGAGGGGTTAGCAGCGCGGCTAGCGACCCGAAGAGTGCTATAGCAACTGCAAACGGCAGGGCAACCTCGAGGTTGCGAACGATGCCCTCGGTGCTCACCGGTCCAAGCAGGGTGATGTGGCGGAACGGTCCCGAAAGTCTCAGCGCGGGCAGGTCAAAAAGAACGTTGACGCCGGCAAGACCATTGAAGAAAAAGGCGTAGCAGAGGCGAAGAACTAGGAAACCAAGGGCGAAGGAGAATGCCCAGACAATCCGCTTCGCACTGGTCATTAGTCGGTTGGGGTTGGGGCCTCGCCGGCCAGTGAGAAAGCCAAACCAATGCTCTGACCCGGGTTCAACTGCAGCGAGGAGATGCCCTCCATGGCATATTCCCACTCCGCCTGGTCGGACGAGCGAACCCAGAGGCCCCAGTAGGCGAAGGCGGCAGGCATGTCTTCGCAAGACTCAACATATGGCTCTTCACCATCGATGCGCAGCGGCTCAGTGTCGGAGGGTATTTGATTCACGCGGCAAATGACCTGATCGCCATATGCCTTGGTGCCCTCGATTGAGATTCCCGCGGCAGCCAAAACATCCTTCGCAATCGCACCGCCCTCGGCAATATTTACGCAGCGTGAAAGGTTCTCGGATTGCCCGGAGAAGTTAATCTCCACCTTCACGCCCGCACAGCTACCATCAGCTGCGAAGTCTTCACCGGGTGCCGAACAGCCGGTTAAGAGCAGAGGAAAGAGGGCAAGCGAGGCTAGCTTGAGACGCAATTACGGCTCCTTTGGATTGCTCACAAGTTTACTTTTGAAATAACTCGCAACCCGCTCAGGTTGCCTATGGTGTGGAGATTACAAACAAGAGATTCTTAGTCGTCGGAGCCTCAGGGGTCCTGGGTGGCGAGATAGTTAAACTGCTCACCGAAAAGGGAGCCATAGTCTCAGGTAGTGCTAGCAGCAATGACTCGGCCGCCAAGATTCCTGCCAAGGTCGAGGTTCGCCTGCTCCTTGACCTAACGAGCCCCGAGAGCATCAAGACCCTCAGCGACTACCTCATTGCAGCGACAGAGCTGGATGGCATCATCAACGCAGCCGGCGTAGTGGCCTTCGGCGAGGTAAAGGACCTAATGGCAGAAACCGTTGGCAGGCTAATGGCAATCAATGCCTCCGGCCCAATGCAACTCTTCAGCGCGCTAACGGCCAAGCTGGCGGAAAAGGAAGAGTCGGTCGTCGTAAACATCACGGGCGTCGTGGCCGAGACGCCGCTACCGGGCATTGCCGCCTATTCGGCGTCAAAGTTTGCAATCGATGGTTTTCTGGCGGCCGCAGCCAGAGAGTGGCGGAGGCAGGGCATCAGAGCGATCTCGGCTCGACCCGGTCACACCGAAACCGGGCTTGCGAGCAGGGCCATTGCGGGCGAAGCTCCAAAGTTCCCCGAGGGCATGACCGCGCAACACGTCGCGCAGCGAATAGTTGCGGCAATCGAAAACGACGAAAAAGAGCTGCCCTCTACAGCTTTCTAACTGAGAATCGGTAGGACTTTTCCTCGCCGGGTAGCAGAAGGTTTTTCGTAAGTTCTAGATTGAAGGCATTTGCCCCACTGCTCATCGGCTCGATTGCCAGCAGGTTGCCAACATCGCTTCTGGGGCGATAGAACATGAAGTGACTCAGGTTCTCCTCCAGAGCAATCTCGAGCTTTGCATGCGGGGTCGTTAGGTGTATTACATCGGCCCCATAGAAGCAGGCATCTAGCTCCCCTCCCGAGTAGCTGAGCCCGGATATCTCCTCAACCCCGCTTGGAAGCATCCTGTCGTCCGAGAGGACCCGGTGGCTGAAGTCACCCTCCAACAAGAAACTCTCGCCAGTCAGAAAGTAGGGATGAAAACCGATGGCAAATGGTGCGGCCTCGTCAGAGCGGTTTCTCGCATTCGCTTTGACGTGAAGCTCAGACTCCGAGATTGAGTATTCGATTTCAAGGTCAATTGGCCAGGGGTATCCGATTTCTGCCATACCAAGGGCCAGGCTGACCGATTCCTCCTGGTGGTTCACGACCCGCATCTGCTGGTCATAGAGCAGGCCGTGATTTGCATTGCTGTCCTGATCCAAGGTTCCAACGCGGTGAATCTTGCCTTCGTATTCAAACTCACCATCGGCCAGGCGGTTTGGCCAGGGCGCCAGCACGGAGCCAAAAAACATCGCAGAGTAATCGACGCGTGGAGTCGCGATCAGCTCTACTCCCCCAAGGGTTAGGCCCTCTAAAGCGCCACCAATCCGGCTGATGCGTGCAATACTTGAGGCACCACCTCGGTGGTGAATACTCAGTTGCTGTTCAGGGTCGCTTTGGCGCACCCAAATATGTTAGTGAGAACGAACGGGCGGGACAGCTGAGTGAAGCCAAGAATTGACGGCAAGCTCTTCGATGGGCGAGACATCTTCTATTTCGACGATGCCTCTTCTTCGCTGCCCGCCCAGCGCAAGCAAGACGCTCGCGAGGTAGCGGAAAGGCCGGCGACTGCCGAGCTCAGGTATGACCCGCTGACTTCAGAGTGGATCACGGTCGCTTCTCACCGACAACAGCGCGCCTTCCTGCCCCCGGCTCACGTCTGTCCGCTCTGCCCCACCACCAAAGACAACCTCAGTGAACTTCCGGACCAGTTCGACGTCGCGGTGTTCGAGAACAAGGGGCCGGCCTTTGGTCCTGCCGTCGGAGAAATTGACCAACCGAACGGTAAACGCTTTGGCTTCGCTACTACCTCCTATGGACGCTGCGAGGTGGTCGTCTTTAGCCCCGAGCACGAGGGCAGCCTGGGGGCAATGCCTAATGAGCGCATCCGGACTGTGATCGGCGCCTGGATGAATCGCACCGCAGAGCTGCAGCAGGTTGAGGGAGTTGTCCAGGTCTTCCCGTTTGAGAATCGCGGCGAGGAGATCGGGGTCACCCTCCACCATCCACACGGCCAGATCTATGCGTATCCGTTCGTGACACCTAGAACCCAGAAGCTTGTCGACTCGGCATTTGGCTACCAGGGAGACTTCTTTGGTGACCTGCTGGCATTCGAGGCTGGCAGCAAGCGAGAGGTCCTAAACAGCGATTCTTTTGTTGCCTATGTGCCATTCGCTGCTCGTTGGCCCATGGAACTGCACCTCATGCCTAAGCGCGCTATGGCAGATCTATCCGAGCTAACCGATGCCGAAGCCGATGAGCTGGCAGTTGTTTACAAGAAGCTCCTGGAAGGCATCGATGCCTTCTACCCGACACCAACCCCCTACATCTCAGCCTGGCACCAGGCGCCAATGATTTCCGGGCGCGAAAAGCTGCGACTGATGCTGCAGATTACCTCCCCCCGCCGAGCTGCAGATAAGCTCAAATACCTGGCAGGCTCCGAAAGCGCCATGGGCGCATTTGTTGGAGACATTGCCCCAGAAGATACTGCGCTTAGGTTGCGAGAGGTGATTTCTTGAGTTCTCAAGAAGCAATAAACGGTTTCAAAGAGCTTTTTGGCTATGAGCCATCTGGTGTTTGGTCGGCTCCGGGCCGGGCCAACCTAATCGGAGAGCACACCGACTACAACAACGGCTTCGTGTTCCCCTTTGGAATCGATCGCAGGACCTATGTTGCGCTCAGCACTCGCAAGGACATGAACGTCCGGATCAGTAGTTCGTTCGCCGACGGTGTTGTTGAGTTCGAGCTCGGGAAGCGCAAGCCAAAGAATCTCGATTGGGCCCTTTATCCGCTTGGTATTGCCTGGGTGATGCGGCAGCATGCCTGCTGCGGATTTGATGCCTACATAATCTCTGATGTGCCGGTAGGCGCTGGTTTGAGCTCTTCGGCAGCGATTGAGTGCGCCGTTGCGGTTGCCCTCAACGATGTCTGGGAAGCCGGCATTGAGCCTCAGAAGCTAGCCCTGATTGGCCAGGAGGCTGAGAACGATGTGGTTGGAGCACCAACCGGCATCATGGATCAGACCGCCTCACTGCTGGCTAAGAAGGACTCCGCAGTGCTGCTTGATTGCAAGAGCCTAGAGACCGAGCTGGTTCCCCTTGGCCTCGACTCGCAAGGCCTCGTGGTCGCAGTGATCGACACCAAGGTCGCCCACCGCCACTCGGATGGCGGTTACCGCGTCCGCCGGGAGGCCTGCGAAATAGGTGCCAAGAAGATGGGGGTGGAATCGCTTCGCGAGCTTTCGGAAGAAGACCTGCCTGCAGCCCAGGAAAAACTTGACGACGTTACCTTCCGTCGCTGTAAGCACGTAATTACCGAGAATCGCAGAGTCATAGCTGCGGTCGATGCCCTAAAGCGCAGAGACCTGGCAACCTTGGGTGAGCTTCTGCTCCAGTCACACGCCTCGATGCGCGACGACTTTGAGATCTCGGTTACCGAGCTCGATGTTGCGGTTGAACTGGCCATGGAGGTCGGAGCGGTGGGTGCCAGGATGACCGGAGGCGGCTTTGGTGGCTCGGCGATTGCAATCATCGACGAGTCGAAGATGGAACTTTTGACCGAGCACTGCAAGGCCGTGTTCGCCAAGAAGGGCTTTGCTGAGACAAATGTCTTTGCAGTTGCCCCAAGCGATGGGGCAAGACGCGAGGCTTAGGCCGTAGCGACTACCGCCACTCCCGCATCGACCATTTCGTCAATGGCCGCCTCGGTGCTTTGCGGGGCAACACCCGCGGTCAATGAGGTAATCACCCTGGTTCTGATTCCGAAGCTGTTGGCATCGAGCGAGGAGGCCCGGACACAGTAGTCGGTTGCAATTCCAACCACGTCAACCTCGTCTATTGCCAGCCGCCCAATGAGCTGCTGAAAAGTCTCGCCATCATCGGTCGTCCCTTCAAAGATTGAGTAGCCGTGAGCACCTTGGCCCTTTTTGATGTGAATGTCGATCAGAGCGGCGTCAAGGTTGGGGTGGTATTCCGCTCCACTCTCCCCGGCAATGCAGTGCAGTGGCCAGGTGCCAACGAAATCTGGCTCCTCACCAGCTGGCGGGAAGTGCCCACCATTTCGGTCGTTTGGGGTGTGCCAATCGGCGGAGGCAATCACGAAGTCGTAGTCACTCTTGTTGGCACTCAGGTACTCAGTAATTGCGGCTGCCACCGCTGCGCCCCCCTGACAGGCGAGCGCTCCACCCTCGCAAAAGTCTCTTTGAACGTCGATTACAAAAAGTGCTTTGGCCATAGCTAATTGTCTATCAGGTTCGCCCCACAACCAAAAAAGCCCATTACAAGCTCATCCATGGCATCGCGGTTCTTGATTGCGACGCTATTTGCGAGGTTATAGACAGTGAAAATGAGCTGAGAGCCATCCTCAGGGAAGAGGTAGCCGGCCAAGGAGTAACCGGTCCTGATCCAACCGGTCTTGGCAACGACCTTTGCAACAGCATCCTCGAAGCGATAACTCAATGAGCCTGGCGTTCCGGCAACCGGGAGACCATCGACGATGATCTCCAAGTCGCCATATCCCTCATACATCAAAGTCAGAAGCTCGTTCACCGTTGCTGGAGCGAGCTTGTTGTTCTTACTAAGTCCGGAGCCGTCCTCGACTCTTAGGGAACTGAGGTCTATGTCTGTCTCCACAAGCGCCCGCTGGTAAGCCTGAGTGAGCGAGGCAAAGGAGCCATTGAGGCCGACATCCAGCGAGACCAGTCTGGCCATCGCCTCGGCAAGGGTGTTGTCGCTCACGAGCAGCATGTAATCGATCCAGGTCTTCATTGGTGCTGACTTCACCTGGGCGATCTCGACCGCATCCGGCGGAGTCAGGCCCTTGACGATTTCGGCCTCCAGCGCAGAGTTTCCTAGAGCCTCCGCAAACCAGGTTCCCGCTCTTGCTACCGGGTCGGTCGAGCGTGGGGAATCCTTGCCCGATGGATTGTCTCTGTCACCATCGACCTGTAGCGCGCTAACCGGAGACATGTAGCCATCCGTTATCCCGCGAAGATCCCAGACGCTCTGGTATTCGCCCTCGGGTGTTCCATAGAGCGAGCTGTCGAGCACAATCTGCGAGAAGGTCTGGGTGTTGCTCCAGGCACTAATTTGCTTTGCCAAATCGCTTAGCTTGGGGGCATCCTCGTAGACCGACTCCACACCAACACCGGTTCTCGAAAGCGTGACATCGCCGGCACCGACCAAGTACAAGATAGATGGGTCGAGCGCATCTACATAAACCCTGGTGGTGACGCGATAGTTCGGACCCAAAGTTTCAAGGGCTGCGGCCGCAGTAAAGAGCTTCATCACCGATGCCGACCTGTTGGCCTCCGAGCTGTCGCGATCAAAGAGAACCTCGCCAGTCTCGGCATTGATCACCTGTGCCTGGAGGGACTGAATGTTCTCTGCGGCCTCCAACTCAGCCACCGAGCACTCGATGACCTCAGGCTCAGGCTCCTCGGTTGCGGTTTCGGCTGGCAGCGCTGTAGCAGAGGGCTCGCTGGTTGGCTCGGCCGTCTCGCTGATTGTTTCCGATGATTCGGCTATCGGGGCCTGAGAAAGCGAGAGGGGCCCCTGAAACAGAATAAGCAGAGCGAGGATGCCCGCTACGAGTCCTCCGCCGACTCCAAAGAAGATGTGCTTCATTTCTCCTGCTTAGACTTTTCTCAATGAAGCATAAACTCCTTGCCCTGTTAGTTGTCTGGCTGCTGGCCATTCCGCTATCGGCGAAGGCGCATGATCAGCTGGTCGACCAGAGCCCGGCCGATGGCGCTGTGCTGGATGCAGGTGTAATCGAGCTCGAACTCACCTTCAACAACGACCTGCTTGCGCTCGAGGGTGGTGCGGGCAATGAGATCGTGGTTCAAGATCCAAGCGGTGAGATCTTCTACACCGGTTGCCTTCCGGTGAGCGGTCAGTCAGGGATGCTTTCGCTGGACCTCGACCAGCCTGGGAACTATCAGGTGGCCTGGCGAGTGGTCTCCTCGGATGGCCACCCGATTGCCGGCGACTTTGGATTCGAGATTGTCAATGACGGTGGCTATGTCGCAAACCCGAACTTTGGCTACCCGGATTGCAAAGGCGAGGTCTCGATCGAGATTGAGGATGAGAACCCGCAGTTTCTTTACTGGGTGCTTTGGCTTTCGATGGGAGCGGTGGCTGCAGTCCTATTTCTTTTCCTTCGACCCAAGAAAAACGTAGAACCAGCCGAGGGCGGTCAATACTAGTCCGGCCAGCAGGCTCTCGATGCCGAGGATAAATCGATTTCCCTCTGGGGCTGCGAGCAGGCTGTAGAGGACATCGAGCGCGGTGGCATTCATGATTCCCGCCACGAGCGAAAGAAGCGCGAGCTTACCGAGGAACCACTTGCCCGAACCGATGCGCGATGAGGACCAGATGATCAATCCTGCGAGCGCCGCTCCGATTGCCGCCCCACCCAGGATGGTGGGAACCGAAGGGTGGTAGAGGTAGCTGATGGTCAGCACGGTGCCGATTGCCACCGGCCAAAACACATTCTTCATTTCTTCATCTTCCTCGCGCTGCCGCGAACCTCGTTGTAGCGCTCTATGAACTTCTCAACACTAATCCTGCCCAAAGCATCCCTAACAACCTCAAGCGGCACATCCGCCACAGAACGAAAGCGAATGCACGCCTTACCAACACTGAAGCGCTTGCCGGTTGCCTTCCATGCCGCCTCAAATCTCTCCCGCTCACCATCGAAGGCATAGATCGACATCAAATAAAGCGAGATGTATTGCTTTTGGGAGGCTATCGCGGCGTAAAGCAGCGGCTGGTTGTTATAGGTGTTGGGGACCCGCGAAAGCGGGACCTGATAGGAGATCATGCCCCAGTTCATTGCCTCTTCGAGACCCTGGGGCAGGTGATCAAGACAGAGCTGGTGGATTTGTGATATTTCTCCCCGCCGATCCTCGCCCAGCTCAGCTAGATACTGAGCGACCGTGCTGGCGCTGGAAGAGACCACTAAGCCAGCTGGCAGAACTCGTTAAGCGGCTCGACCTGACCTGCAACCACAATCTGGTCTCCGACATTTAGAACCGTCTCCGGGAAGGCTGGCTCATAGTTGCCATCACCCTTGGTGACGGCAACAACCGTGACGCCGTAGGTTGACCTGATCTTTAGATCCGCGAGGTTCTTGCCGTCGAAGGACTGTGGGACCTCGGCCTTGACCATGACAAAGTCGTTGTCGATTGGCACATAGTCGAGGGTCTCGCCAGAGACCATATGGGCAACTCGCTTGCCCATCTCATACTCGGGGAAGATGACGTGGTGGCAACCCAGCTGCTCCAGGATCAAGCCGTGGGACTGGGAATTGGCCTTTGCCCAAACGTTTGGAACGCCGAGCTGCAGCAGCAGAGCCGTGGTGAGAATGCTGGCCTCGAGATCCGCTCCGATGGCAACCACCGCTGAGTCGAACTCTGTGATGCCAAGCTCCTTCAGTGTGGCCTCGTCGGTGGTGTCTGCCTTGACAGTGTGGGTGAGCTCCTGCGACATGTGCTGCACGATGCGCTCATCGGTGTCAACACCAAGAACCTCGTGACCGGTGGCCATTAGCTCGCGAGCAAGCGAGGACCCAAATCGGCCCATGCCGATGACGATCACGTTCGAGTGGATATTCCGTTTCTTAGCCAATTAGGGGCCTTTCCTTCGGTAACTCATAGTGCCTCTTTGTAACCCGGAGGGCAAGTGCCGAGGCAATTACCACCGGGCCGAGGCGCCCTACAAACATCAGTATTGAGAGCCAGACTTTTGCAAAGTCTGGAAGATCAGGGGGTATGCCGGTCGATAGTCCAACCGTTGCCGCAGCCGATATCACGTCGAAGAGAAGCTCGTCGAGCGTGAAGTCGGTGGTTGCAGCCAAGAACAAAGTGCTGAACAGAATCAGCATCGTGTAGAGGGCGACCAGGGTGAGAGCCTGACGCTGAATTGACCTGGGGAGCCTGCGGTTTCCAACGTTCACCGCTGTCTCACCACGAACCTCGGTGTAGATGATGAAGAACAGAATGGCGATGGTCGTAACCTTGATGCCGCCCGCTGTCGAGGCGCTGCCACCACCAATGAACATCAGCAGGTCAATGCCCATCCAGGTCGCCGGATCCATCGAGCCCACGTCTATCGAGCTGAAACCTCCCGAACGAGGCATCGCAGCCATGAACATGGCGTTCCAGATTCGCTCGAAGAATCCAAGACCCCCAAGGGTTGCCTGGTTGTTCCACTCCATGATCCCGATGAACAGCGTTGCACCGGCAAGCAAAACGATGGTGGCGACCAGCGTCACTCTGGTGTGCAGCGAGAACCTTCTGCGCTTGCCGCTGGTCTGACGGTTCAGACCCCAGATTCGCTCGTGAAGCTCAATCAGCACGGGGAAACCCAGACCTCCGACCACGACCGCAATCCCAACGGGTGCGACGATGAAGAGATCGCTGGCGAAGCCAGCCATCGAGTCTGAGTAGAGCGAGAAGCCACCGTTGTTGAATGCGCTGATGGCGTGGAAGATGCCGTGCCAGATGGCATCCGGCACACTCTCCTCGTAGGTAATCCGGAGCCTGGCAATCAGATAAATAGCCAGCGCAGCCTCGAACCCGAAGTAAACCAGCATGATCGTGCGCAGCAGCGCGGGAACGTTGTCGATTCCGATGATCTTTGCCTCGGAGAGAGTATTCAACCTGTCGCGAAGCGAGATTCGACCGGAGATCAAGAGGCCCACCAGGGTCGCAAAGGACACGATTCCCAGGCCGCCCAGCTGAATCAGAAACAGGATTACGACTTGTCCAAAACCCGACCAGTGCTCTCCGGTCTCGACCACCGTCAAACCGGTGATGCAGACCGCGGAGACGGCGGTGAAGAGGGCGGTCACGAAGTCCGTTGAGTTACCGGCAGCGGTTGAGAACGGAAAAAGAAGAAAGATGGTGCCAGCTATTACCGCTGCACCGAAGGCCATAACCACGATTTGGGTTGGGTGCAGGGTCTTTTTGCGACCTGACTGGCTCACTTGTTCAGCCTACGCCTCCATTGTCTGCAAACTAGGCAACCTACCCACGATACACCCGAGTTAGTCTTATAAACAATGGAATCTAGGCTCTTCATCTTCGACGGTGACTGCGCTTTCTGCAGCTCCGCGGCAAGGGTCTTTCGCAAGATGATTCGCGGCCGGGTGCCAATAATTCCCTATCAGCACCTCGACCTGGCATCCCTCGGGCTCTCCGAGGAGCTCACCTCCAAGGCCGTTTACTACGTCCGCGACGGCAAGTTCCTTGTCGCAGCCGAGGCGATTGCCCAGCTCTTTATTGATTCAAAGACGATTTGGGCACTTGCGGGAGCAGTCCTGAAGCTGCCCGGAGTAAAGCAGCTTGCCAGGGTGGTCTACTACTGGATCGCGGCCAATCGGCACCGGCTGCCCGGTGGCACTCCCGAGTGCTCGCTGTAGCCAACAAACCACTAGAGTTATTCAGTTGTTGTAAGCGGTTACAGAGTGGAGCCATATTGTCCGGTGTAAGCATCCTTGTCTATGCCGAACGCGTCGGCGGTTCCCTGGGTGAGATCGAGAAACTTCTGGCCGGTCCCTTGAAGGACTTTTCCGGTGTGCACGTGCTCCCCTTCTTCCACCCCTATGACGGTGACGATGCCGGTTTTGACCCAATAGATCACAAGATTGTCGATCCGAGGCTTGGAACCTGGGACGACTTCAAGCGGATCTCAGCAACCCACGAACTCACCGCGGATTTGATCATCAATCACGCCTCAAACCTCTCTCCCGAGTTTCTGGATTGGCAGGAAAAGGGGACTGAGAGCGATTACAACGGGATGTTCCTAACCTTCGACACCGTCTTCCCTGAAGGCGGCACAGAGACGACCATCACGAGTTTCTATCGGCCAAGGCCTGGTCTGCCATTT
>JAPOHQ010000018.1 GCA_029979375.1 Microbacteriaceae bacterium | reverse complement strand
GCTGGCCGGTTCCACCGATGTTGAAAAGACCAACTCGGAAGGTGAGGCCGATTCCTAGACCGGCGAGGATTAGCGGTGCCCCAAGTCGCAGGGTCTCGGTGATGGGCTTGATGGCCTTCTCAAAGGTCTCGGCTTCGCCGTTGAAGATAGCCCCGCGGAACAGCGCGCCATAGCCATCACTCACCACCGCTGCAGCCGCCCCAAATGCGTCGGCGGGCCTCGAGAAAAAGTAACCAAGCGATTCGATAAACGCCTTGTCCGACCCAATCATGAACAGGGCGCCGACGATAAAGCCGAGGATGATTGAGAGAACCGTCCTGGTGAAGGATCCGGCGAGGATCTCCTTCACCGCGGAACCGAAGACCTTTTCGTTTTCACTCATGCTGTGACTCCTGCCATGAGCTTTCCTAACTGCTCTCTTGAGGTGTTGGGATCGACAATGTCGACAATCTTTCCGCGATACATCACGGCAATCCGATCGGCGAGGGCCAGGACCTCATCCAGCTCGGTCGAGACTAGGACCACCGCCTTGCCGGTATCGCGCTCGGCAACAATCTGTTCGTGAATGAACTCGATTGAACCGACATCAACGCCTCGGGTGGGTTGCGATGCGATCAGCAGGTCGACATCTCTCGAAAGCTCCCGAGCCACAACTACTTTCTGTTGGTTTCCTCCGGATAGCTTTCCCGCGGGAGTCTCCGATGAGGGCGTTCTCACATCAAACTCCTTGACCAAAGTGTCGGTTATCTCGCGGCGAGCAGGAAGGTTGATGTTGATGCCCTTTGTGAAGCGCGAGTTGTAGGACGCGTTGATCATCATGTTCTCGGCAATGGTGAACTCCGAAACCAAGCCGTCAGTCTTGCGGTCTTCGGGGATGTAGCCAACGCCGTTCTCGAGCCGAGAGCGAACCGAACTGTCGGTGACATCTTGACCCTTTAGAGTAATCTTTCCGCGGCCGGTTAGCGTGGAGCGCAAGCCAAGGAGGGCCTCCGCAAGCTCGGTCTGGCCGTTCCCCTGAACCCCGGCGATTGCCAATATCTCGCCAGCTCGAACCTCGAAACTAACTCCATCGACAGCGCGCTGGTTGCGATCATCCAGGACGGCAATGTCCTCGACTGCGAGCACGACATCACCAAGCTTTTGTTCGTTCTTGGTGACCGTGAGCTCAACCTCGCGACCCACCATCATCGAGGCAAGCTCGGATGTTGAGGCATCCGGCTTGGCACTCCCAACGACCTTGCCGAGGCGAATCACGGTAATGGTGTCGGCCACCTCCTTGACCTCCCGGAGTTTGTGGGTAATGAAGACGATCGAGGTTCCGCTCTTTGCGAGCTGGCGCATGATCTCCATGAGCTCATCGGTCTCTTGCGGCGTCAGAACGGCAGTCGGCTCATCGAGAACCAAGACCTTTGCATCGCGCGAGAGCGCCTTGATGATCTCAACTCGCTGCTGAACGCCAACCGGAAGATCCTCAACGAGTGCGTCGGGATCGACGTTAAAACCAAAGCGCTCGGAGATGTCCAACACCTTTTGTCTTGCAGCCTGCGAGTCGATGGCACCGAGTGCCTTGGTTGGTTCGTGGCCGAGGGCGACATTTTCAGCCACGGTGAAAACTGGAATGAGCATGAAGTGCTGGTGGACCATGCCGATGCCAGCAGCCATGGCATCACCTGGACCGGCAAATGCCTGCGGAGTGTCATCGAGGAGAATCTCGCCCTCATCGGCGTCATAGAGACCGTAGAGGACATTCATCAAAGTGGACTTCCCGGCACCGTTTTCGCCAAGAAGGGCGTGTATCTCGCCAGGGTTTACAACAAGGTCTATTGAGTCATTGGCGACCAGGGTTCCGAACCGCTTGGTGATGCCGCGAAGCTCGAGTTTCAAATTGGCACTCCTTTGTGCGAAGTCTCTATTCTGGCAAAGAAAAGGGCCGCGGGGTACCCCCGCGGCCCTTTTGGCTTTTTCCCTAGGGGTTTATGCCTTTGGGTTGACCTCACCAGCGATGATGCCAGCCTCGAGCTCGGCTAGGCGAGCCTTGGTTGCGTCATCGATCTTGGAGTCGAATGCGTAGAACGGGCTGAGGCCAGTTCCACCATTTGCCAGAGTTCCAACGTATGCGTCACCGTTGAATGCGCCACCGGCAGAAAGCTCTGCAACGATGTCGTAAACGGCGTTGGTCATACGCTTCTCAGCTGAGGTCAAAACGTAGTCTGCGTACTCAGGGCTGGTAAGTGCAACGTCCTTGTCAACACCAACCATTACGCCGTCAATGCCGGCCTCCTTGATTGCCTCGGAGACAGCACCGAACTGGTCACCACCAACTGGGAAGACCACGTCAGCGCCAGCCTGGATCTGAGCGGCAGCGATTGCCTTTGAGGTTCCGGAGTTAGGAACGAAGTCACCGATGAAGTCACCGGCCTGTGCGACTGGGTCCCAACCAACAACAGTTACCTCAACGCCGTTCTCGGCACCCCATGCCATTGCTCCGTAGTAGAAGCCGTCCATGAAGTCGGTAACAGCAGGAATCTGTAGACCACCGTAGGTACCAACAACCTTGGTTGTTGAGTAAGCGGCGGATGCGTAACCAGCTAGGTAGCTGGACTCAGCCATGTTGTAGACAACTGGCTTCAGGTTTGCGTTGCCCTCTGACCAACCATCGATGGTAACGAAGTACATCTCTGGGTTAGCGGCAGCAATCGCGTTGACGTCGGCAACCAGGTTGAATCCAACGGCGAAGGTGATGTCACAACCGGCATCGACCATTGCCTGAAGGTTTGGCTGGAAGTCCTCAGCGGAGTTCGACTCTGCCTCGGCGATCTGAACGCCCAGCTGGCTCTCAGCCATCAGCAGACCGTCGTAGACGGACTCGTTGAAGGACTTGTCGTTCCAGCTACCCTCGTCAGAAACGGCGCAGGATAGGTAGTCGATTGTCTCGGCTGGTGCCTCGGTTTCGGTTGCAGTTGCAGTGCTGGATGCTGTTGGCTCCTCCTCAGGTGCTGCGGCGCAGCCCGAGAGAACTAGAGCAGAAGCACCCAGAAGAGCGAATGCTGCAGATGCATTCTTTAGCTTCAAGGTTTCCTCCTGAATGATGAAGCGGCACCAAAGGGTGCCTAATTGCTGCCACTCTACTCTTCAAACAGCAGCTAAATTGTGGGGAAACTCAGATTTACCAATATGAGATGTTTACAAAAGTTCGGAGTGGCCAGACTCCCTGAGAGACTCGACCAGACTCTTCACACGCTGGGCATGCTCCTTGCTCGTGACCAACAGAGCATCGCCCGTGTCGACGACAATCACGTCGTCAAGACCAATGAGTGCGACCAGCCTTCCGGTGTCGCTAACGAGGATTCCACTCGAGGAAGCTGAGAGCACGCGAGCCGACCCGAGCACCGCGAGGTGCCCCTTGCGACCATGCGACTGCAGCTCGGCAATTGCGGCAAAGTCACCGACGTCATGCCACTCAAACTCACCCGGCACGACCGCAACCATCCCCTCGCGGGCGGCAGGCTCGGCGACTGAGTAGTCGATGGCGATCTTGGTGAGGGTCGGCCAGACCCGCTTCATAACCTCGTCACGCTTATCCGAATCCCAGTTCTCGGCGAGCTCGATAACTCCGGCATGCAGGCCAGGCTGTGTCTTGGCTAGGACATCGAGCAGAAGCTTTGCCGGAGCGATGAACATTCCGGCGTTCCAGAGGTATTCCTCGCTCTCGACATACTGCCTGGCAAGTGCAATGTCTGGCTTTTCAACGAACTCAATAACCTCGCACGCTGTCGCCGAAAGCTTTGAACCCTTGCGGATGTAGCCAAAAGCCACTGAGGGCTCCGTTGGCCGGAGTCCGATCGTGACGATTTTTCCCGCTGCCGCAACCTCGACGCCCTCTCGAATCGCGGCCTCGAACTTCGACTGATCCAGGATCACGTGGTCAGCGGCAAAGGATCCGATGATGACACCCGGTTCACGCTTTTCTAGAACGGCAGCTGCTAGGGCAATGGCAGCGGTCGAATCCCTCGGCGACGGTTCAAGAATCACATGCGAATCATCGAGCTTAGGAAGCTGGTGCTGAACCGCCTCGGCGTGGATGTCGCCGGTGACCACCATTATTCGATCCTTTGCCAGCGGCAGGAGTCGATCCCAGGTGTCCTGGAGCAGGGTCTGGCCGTTGCCAGTCAAATCGTGCAGAAACTTAGGGGCGCTGGCTCTCGAGAGCGGCCAGAGCCTGGAACCGATTCCTCCCGCGGGAATGACGGCGAAGAAGCGCTCTTGGGCATCTTTTTGGTTGCTCGTCACGATTTCACCCTAGATGTTTGTTCTTGTTTACAAAAGGTTAGCCTGCGCCAAGTTAGACTTGAGCAATCTAATACCTATCCACGGAGGCTAGTTTGGCATCTATTCCTGCGGGAACCCTCTACCGCGGCAAGGTCGGCATGTGGTCCTGGGTGCTGCACCGAATCACCGGTGTTGGAATCTTTTTCTTCCTGCTCGTGCACGTGTTGGACACTGCGCTTGTAAGGATTAGCCCTGAGGCTTACAACGTAGTCATCGAGTCCTACAAGACCCCCATCATCGGAATCTCCGAGCTGGGTCTGGTCGGAGCAATCATTTTTCACGGCCTAAACGGCCTTCGGGTCATCGCGGTTGACTTCTGGTCCAAGGGCACTAAGTACCAGTCTCTGATGTTCTGGGCAGTCATTGTGATCACTGTTGGAATCGTTGCAGGATTTGCACCGCTCCATCTGGCGAGAGTCTTCGGGGAGTAGTCATGGCAGTAATAATCGAGACACCTAATTCACCCCGGACCCGCAAGCAGGCAAACTGGGAGAAATACGGCTGGCTGTTCATGCGAGTCTCCGGACCGCTGCTGATCGTTTTGATCTTTACCCACCTGGTTGCAAACCTGGTGGTTGGCGATGGCATCAAGGCCATCGACTTCGCATTCGTTGCCGGCAAGTGGGCAGATCCGTTTTGGCAGGTGTGGGACTTTGCCATGCTCTGGCTCGCGATGATTCACGGCACCAACGGCATGCGGACGATAGTCAACGACTACGTTGCCAAGGAGAGCCTTCGCAAGGGCCTGGTAACCACCCTCTGGGCGGTTGGCGGTCTGCTCGTTGTCCTGGGAAGCCTAGTTATTTTCACCTTTGACCCATGCCCAGCAGGTGCGGCGGCTGAGCTGTTGCCTTCATTCTGCCCAGCAAGCTAATTCGGAAGTAGGACAGTGAGCGAAGCCGACAACGTCATCTATCACTCTCATGACGTAATCATCGTTGGAGCCGGAGGGGCTGGCATGCGCGCAGCCATCGAGGCTGGCTCGGATGCCAACGTTGCCGTCATCTCAAAGCTTTTCCCGACTCGCAGCCACACCGGCGCTGCCCAGGGCGGCATGGCAGCGGCCCTCGCGAACGTCGAGGAAGACAGCTGGGAGTGGCACACCTTTGACACGGTCAAGGGTGGCGACTATCTGGTTGATCAGGACGCAGCTGAGATTCTGGCCAAGGAGTCGGTAGACGCGGTTATCGACCTTGAGAACATGGGACTGCCATTCAACAGAACACCTGATGGCAAGATCGACCAGCGTCGCTTTGGTGGTCACACCCGCGACCACGGCAAGGCTCCGGTCAGACGTAGTTGCTACGCAGCCGACCGCACCGGCCACATGATCCTGCAGACCCTCTACCAAACCTGCGTGAAGCTCGGCATTGAGTTCTACAACGAGTTCTATGTTCTGGACTTGGTTATGAACAATGGCAAGCCCGCGGGAGTTGTCGCCTACGAGCTTGCCACCGGAGACATCCACGTCTTTGCGGGTAAGGCGATTGTCTTTGCCACCGGAGGTTTCGGAAAGATCTACAAGACCACCTCGAATGCCCACACCCTCACCGGTGATGGCGTTGCGATTGCATTCCGCAGGGGCATTCCTCTGGAAGACATGGAGTTCTACCAGTTCCACCCAACCGGCCTGGCAGGACTCGGCATCTTGCTGAGTGAGGCAGCCCGCGGTGAGGGCGGCATTCTGCGAAACGCATCCGGAGAGCGCTTCATGGAGCGCTACGCACCAACCATCAAGGACCTCGCTCCGCGAGACATGGTGGCCAGAGCAATGGCAAACGAGGTTCGCGAAGGCCGGGGCGCAGGACCAAACAAGGACTACGTGCTGCTGGATCTAACCCACCTCGAGCCAGCCGTGATCGACGCAAAACTGCCAGATATCACGGAGTTTGCAAGAACCTACCTGGGCGTCGAGCCCTACACCGAGCCGGTTCCAGTCTTCCCAACTGCCCACTATGCGATGGGCGGCATCCCCACCAACATCAAGGCCGAGGTGCTCTCGGATAACGACACCGTGGTCCCTGGTCTCTATGCAGCCGGGGAATGCGCCTGCGTCTCCGTCCACGGGGCCAACCGCCTTGGCACCAACTCGCTGCTAGATATCAATGTCTTCGGTAAGCGTGCTGGCAAGTACTCGGTCGAATACGCCAAGACTGCCAAGCAGGTTCCGATGCCCGAGGATGCCGCAAAGGATGTAGTTGCGCTGCTGGCCAAGGTTCGCGCCTCAAAGGGCAAGGAAAAGATTGCCCAGCTTCGCAAGGAGCTGCAGGAGACCATGGACAAGAACGCCCAGGTTTTCCGCACCGAGGAGACGCTCAACGAGGCTCTAGCCAAGATCAGCGAACTGCGTTCTCGCTACGAAAACATTTCGATTCAGGATCAGGGCAAGCGCTTCAACACCGACCTCCTAGAGGCAGTGGAGCTCGGGTTCTTGCTTGACCTGGCCGAGGTCACGGTTATTACCTGCCGCGAGCGCCGCGAGAGCAGAGGTGCTCACCTCCGCGAGGATTACCCGGACCGCAACGACAAGAAGTTCATGGTTCACTCAATGGCCTACCTTCAAGACAAGAAGGACAAGAAGACGGGTGTCAACATCAGCGTTGACTGGAAGCCAGTCGTCATCACCAACTACCAGCCAATGGAGCGCAAGTACTAATGGAGAAACAAATCGCGGAGGTGGCAAGCTTCAAGGTCACCCTCATGATTCGCCGCTTCGACCCCGAGGTCGACCAGGAGCCAAAGTGGGTCGACTACGACGTCGAGATGTTCGGCACCGACAGGGTGTTGGATGCCCTCCACAAGGTGAAGTGGGAGATTGACGGCTCACTAACCTTCCGACGCTCCTGTGCCCACGGAGTCTGCGGCTCCGACGCGATGCGCATCAACGGTAGAAACCGACTTGCCTGCAAGACCTTGATCAAGGACCTGGACATCTCCCAGCCGATCTACATCGAGCCAATAAAGGGTCTTCCGGTTGAGAAGGACCTAATCGTCGACATGAACCCCTTCTATCAGGCCTATAAAGACATCAACCCATTCCTGATGGCCAGCGACACCCCAGCCAAGGAGCGCTTGCAGAGCCCAGAGGACCGAGCCCGCTACGACGACACCACGAAGTGCATTCTCTGCGCTGCCTGCACCACTAGCTGCCCCGTGTTCTGGACTGATGGCCAATACTTTGGCCCAGCCGCAATTGTCAATGCCCACAGGTTCATCTTTGACTCCCGCGATGAGGGTGCTCAGGTTCGCCTCGAAATCCTCAACGACAAGGAGGGCGTCTGGCGCTGCCGCACTACCTTCAACTGCACCGAGGCCTGCCCCAGAGGTATCGAGGTCACCAAGGCCATTGCTGAGGTGAAGCAGGCCATCCTTCGGGGAAGACCCTAAGGAGCAATCGGGTTGTTATGCCCGTGAATGTTCCAAGACGCACAGTAATCTCAGCCTCCGTCGCCGGCTCGGCCGCGGTCGTGCTGGCAGCGTGCGCCTCAGAACCCGAGGTTGCCAAAACCACTCCCCCGTCTGCCACCGTCGAAGACAGCGGAGAATCGCTCTCTGGTGAGGTCTTGCTCGGACTTGCAGCAGACGTTCCCGTGGGTGGCGGAACAAAGTTCAAGCTCAGCGACGAACTGACGGTGCTGGTTACCCAACCCCGAGCTGGAGTGTTTCGCGCATTTTCGGCGACCTGCACGCATGCCGGCTGCATCGTTACCGGAGTGCAAGAAGAGCAGATTGCCTGCGGTTGCCACGGTGCGAGGTTCAACACCGATTCGGGTGAGCCAGAATCCGGACCTGCGCAGTCCGCCCTTGGCAAAATTCAACTCGAAGTGCGTGGAGCTGAGCTCTACGCCACCATCTGACTCTAGGTTTGAAGCGTGCTGAGACTCGCAACGGTAAACGTCAACGGAATCCGGGCTGCCGCCCGCAAAGGAATCGAAGGCTGGCTTCAGCAATCTCAGCCTGACGTGCTCTGCCTGCAAGAGGTTCGTGCCCCTCGAGTTGAGCTAGAGAACCTCATAGGAGAGGGAAAGCCTCTCGGGGCAGGCTGGGAGGTCTATGACCACGAGGCGAGTGCCAAAGGTCGCGCAGGGGTGGCGGTTCTAAGCAAGCTGCCAGTGATCAGCACCTCGACCGAGCTCGGCCCAAAGGACTTTGATTCGGATGGGAGATGGCTGGAGGCTGACATCCAGACCAAGGCCGGAACCCTAAAAGTAATCAGCACCTATGTCCACTCCGGTGAGGCCGATACTCCCAAGCAGGTCGAGAAATACAAGTTTCTCGAGGCTATGAAGGCTCGAATGGCCGAGTTGATCGCAGCGCATGAGCTGGTGGTCGTGGTCGGCGACCTCAACGTTGGTCACACCGAGCTGGATATCAAGAACTGGAAGGGCAACCTCAAGTCAGCCGGCTTCCTGCCAGAGGAGAGAGCCTACTTCGATGACTTTGCGAGCCAGGGTTGGGTAGACATGGGAAGGTCAGCACACCCCGGTGTGCCCGGCCCCTACACCTGGTGGTCTTTCCGCGGTAAGGCGTTCGATACCGATGCCGGCTGGCGGATCGATTATCAGCTCGCAACCCCAAAGCTTGCGCAGCTCGGGCAGAATTATCGAGTAGACAGAGCGCCAAGTTATGACGCTCGCTGGACAGACCACAGCCCGGTTGTGGTCGACTACAAGCTTTAGGAGGCCTGATGGCGAAGCCAAACCTACTCAGTGGCATGCAGCCCTCAGCCTCCAGCCTGCACCTCGGCAATTACCTCGGCGCGCTGAGGCAGTGGGTGGCAATGCAGGAGAGTCACAATGCCTACTACGTGATCGTTGACCTACACGCCATCACTACCCCGCAAGACCCGCGGGAGCTGATGGCCAACACCAGGCGCACGGCCGCCCAGTACATCGCGGCAGGATTAGACCCCAACCAGGCCACACTATTTATTCAGTCCCATGTTCCCGCTCACGCGCAGCTTGCCTGGGTGCTCAATTGCATCACGGGCTTTGGCGAGGCGAGCCGCATGACTCAGTTCAAGGACAAGTCCCAGAGGGGTGGTGCTGACAACAGCTCGGTGGGGCTGTTCACCTATCCGATTCTTCAGGCGGCAGACATCCTGCTCTACCAACCCAAGTCAGTCCCGGTTGGCGAGGACCAGCGCCAGCACCTGGAACTCACCAGAGACCTTGCGATGCGTTTCAACTCGCGCTTTGGCGACACCTTCGAGATTCCAGAGGCGAAGATTCTCAAGGAGACGGCAAAGATTTACGACCTTCAGGACCCCACGGCCAAGATGAGCAAGTCGGCGGAGGATCCCAAGGGTCTGATTAACCTCCTCGATGATCCAGCCGTGGTAACCAAAAAGATTAAGAGCGCAGTAACCGACACCGACGGAGAGATCAGATTTGATCGCGATGCCAAGCCGGGAGTTTCTAACCTTCTTGGGATATTTGCGGCGGTGACCGGCAGAAGCGTGGAAAGCATCACGGAGGAATACTCGGGATCGGGTTACGGAGCCCTGAAGACTGATCTTGCCGAGGCGGTGGTTGCACACCTCGAGCCCATTCGAACCCGGAGCAATGAGCTAATGGCCGATGAGGCCGAGCTCGATGCAATCCTGGCCAAGGGAGCCGCGAAGGCAAACGAGCTGGCTACCAAGACGCTGGATGCCGTCCACAGCGCCGTTGGCTTCATCAGCCCAAAACACTAGGGAATTTATCTGCCACAAGGAGTATTGTGGCTATTAGAACGCAGTTCTTCGGGGTCAGTGAAATTCTGAACCGGCGGTTAAAGTCCGCGACCCGACTGAGGACATCGCAGCCAGCGGTGAAGCCCCAGGCGGTTGAATCGGTGAAATTCCGATACCGACGGTAAAGTCCGGATGGGAGAAGAGCTAGGGACGTTTGGCGTCCCCTTTTTCTCGCGTGCCCGCGGTGCTGTGTGCTACCGAAAGGGCAACTATGAACACTCAGACACTCGAGCAGGCTATGGCTCGGGCTCTTGAGCTTGCCCTACTGGGACCGGCGACCGGCATCAATCCGCAGGTTGGAGCGGTAATTCTGGATGCCGCGGGCGAGATAGTTGCCGAGGGTTACCACCGCGGTTCCGGCACCCCGCATGCCGAGGTTATGGCGCTTGAAGCATTGAAGGCAAAGGTGGGTGCTCCCCTTCCGGCCGACCTCACCGCCGTTGTGACGCTTGAACCTTGCAACCACACGGGAAAGACCGGCCCCTGCAGCCAGGCACTCATTGAGGCTGGAATCTCGACTGTGGTATTCGCAGCATCGGATCCCGGTCAGCTCTCGGGAGGTGGCACTGAGACCTTGCGCTCGGCAGGAGTCAAGGTTGTCTCGGGAGTGCTCGAGGATCAAGCCGAAGAGCAGGCCAGAGTCTGGCTGACCGCAAACAAGCTTGGACGACCATTCGTGACCGTCAAGTGGGCCAGCACCCTCGATGGCAGAGCCGCAGCCGCCAACGGCACAAGCCAGTGGATTACTGGCGAAGAGGCACGAAGAGATGTCCACGCCAGAAGGGCAAACGCGGATGCCATCCTGGTTGGCACCGGGACCGTGATTGCCGACAACCCAAGCCTCACGGCAAGAAACCCGGACGGCAGCGCGCTGGAGACTCAGCCGCTGAGAGTCGTCCTCGGAGAATCGGATATTCCCTCCGATGCCAGCGTCCTAGACGATAGGGCGGAAACCCTCCACATTCGAACCCGCTCCCTGTCCAAGGCTCTCGGCCAGCTCTGGGGCCTTGGAATCAAGCATGTCTTCGTTGAGGGTGGGCCGAAGGTCGCAAGTGCGTTTATTGCGGATGGGCTGGTTGATGAGTTCTTGATTTACCTTGCACCAAAGCTGCTGGGTGGACCAAAGCTTGCTGTTGCAGACATCGGTATCGATGACATCTCGGAGGTCATGAACCTCAAGGTCATTGAGCAAAAACAGCTCGGTGACGACATTTTTATTAGAGCGAGGAGAGCCTAATGTTCACTGGAATCATCGAAGAGCTCGGCAGGGTGACCGCCATTGAGCAGCAGCCTGACGCACTACGACTAACGATTGGTTGCGACAAGGTGCTGGAGGATCTCGGTCGTGGCGATTCCATTTCTTGCTCGGGAACCTGCCTAACCGCAATCGAGATCGACGACAAAGGCTTCACGGCCGACGTGATGCTCGAGACCATCAGGCGCTCGAGTCTCGACGGGGTAGCTGTTGGCGATCCGATCAATCTGGAGCGAGCAATGAGCGCAAAAACCAGGTTCGGCGGCCACATCGTTCAGGGCCATGTTGACGGGGTTGGTGAGTTTGTCTCTCGAGAGAAGAGTGAGAACTGGGACTGGGTAAAGATCAGGATTCCAAGCGAACTTATGAAGTATGTGGTTCATAAGGGTTCGATCACCCTCGATGGCATCTCGCTCACGGTGAATGACATCGAAGGTGACGTGATAGCACTCTCCTTGATTCCCGAGACTCTGAAGGTAACGACCCTGGGATACAAGAATCCCGGAGACAAGATCAACGTTGAGGCCGATGTGCTGGCAAAACACATCGAGCGACTGATGGAGACAAGGTGAAGATCGAATACAGCAGCATCGAAGATGTCCTAGCTGCCCTGCGCGAGGGTAAGCCGGTCATCATCACCGATGCCGAGGACCGCGAGAACGAGGGCGATGCAATCATTGCTGCCCAGTTCGCCACCACCGAGTGGGTGGCCTGGATGGTTCGCCACACCTCCGGTTACCTGTGCGCACCAATGTCCGAGGAGCGGGCTAACGATCTGGACCTGCCACTGATGTGGACCAACAATCAGGACCCGCATCACACCGCCTACACCGTGAGCGTGGATGCCGCGAATCGGAAGTCGACTGGAATCTCGGCCGAGGAGCGCGGCAACACCGCGCGCGTGCTTGCCGACCCCCACTCCAGGCCTGAATCACTAATTCGCCCCGGCCACGTGATTCCGCTCAGGGCCAAGCCCGGAGGCGTGGCAGAACGCCCGGGTCACACCGAGGCCGCGGTCGAGCTGATGGAGTTAGCAAGCCTTGAGCCGGTGGCGCTGATGGCCGAGTTGGTAAACGACAACGGAACAATGATGCGCGCGGGGGAATTATTTGAGCTCGCAAAGCGGTTTGAACTACCTATGAGTACAATTTCGCACCTCCGTGACCACCTGGAGAAGCGCTCCCCGGAGCGACGCAACAGCTCGAACCGAATTCGTTTCGAGGCCGAGGCTAACCTGCCCACCCAGCACGGAGACTTCAAGGTGCGGGGCTACTACGACGTCCAAACAACTGCGGACCACGTGGCAATCATCGCCGGCAACATCGGCGCGAAGGATGTGCTGGTTCGCTTACACTCCGAGTGCATTACCGGAGAGGCTTTTGGCTCGCTCAAGTGCGAGTGTGGCCCCCAGCTTGAGGCTGCGATGGATGCCATTGCTGCCGACGACGAGGGTGGGGTTGTTATCTACCTCCGTGGCCAGGAAGGTAGAGGCATCGGGCTATTGAACAAGCTCAAGGCCTATGGCCTTCAGGAGCAGGGACTTGACACCGTGGATGCGAATCTCGCCCTCGGTCTTCCCAGCGAGGCGCGGGAGTACGGCGCTGCTGTGGCTATTCTGCGGGACCTTGGAATCAACAGTGTCCGACTGCTCACCAACAACCCAGCAAAGCGTCGCTACCTCGAGGATGCAGGCATCCAGGTTTCCGAGACTGTCCCGCTGATAGTTGGTCTTGCTGAGCAGAACAAGGGTTACCTTGAGGCCAAGCGCAACCGCATGGGCCACCTCATTCCCGCTAACCTGAAGTAGTGAGCGGTTCCGGAGCCCCTCAGCTCGATGTGAGCGGCGAGGGCGTAAAAGTATTTGTCATTGCCACCTCCTGGCACGAGCGCATCATGGACGGACTTGTCGCCGGAGCACGCAAGGAGCTTGCCAAGTCGGGTGCAACCGACGTGACAATCTGGCGAGTGCCAGGCGCCTTCGAGCTTCCACTCGCTGCCAGCAAGGCAATCCAGCAGGGAGCTCAGGCCGTGATTGCCCTGGGAGTCGTAATCAGAGGCGAGACCCCTCACTTTGACTATGTCTGCAACGCCGCGACCGATGGTCTCACTCGGGTTCAGCTTGATTCATCCATTCCAATTGGCTTCGGGCTCCTCACCGTAAATACCGAGGCGGAGGCTTTGAACCGTGCCGGGCTCGATGGCTCTCGCGAGGACAAGGGTGCTGAGGCAGTCCAGGCCGCACTCACCATGGTCGCGCTCGGCTAAATGGAATACCTCCTCGCCCTTGGGGTCTTGGTGGTTGTTTTCTGGCTGATGTCGCGGCCCTGGAAACCCAAAAAGAAATACATCGGTGGCTCGTCAGCGGATGTCTTCGGCGTCTTCAATGAGATCTTCAACCCGGCGGCCAAGAATGCGTCCGAGGTGATCCAGGAGCAATCTCGGCAAATCAAGCCGAAGCCATCTCCGGAAGACAAACCAAATACCTAAACTGGGCTCATGGACCCAATTGAGCTAACTAGAAATACTCTGATTGTTCTTCACTTCGTTGGTCACGCCTCCCTACTGGGCGGCTTCCTAACACAGATGCGCGCCATGGGCCAGGGCACAGCAAAGATCGTTCCAGCCATGATGCATGGTGTTTGGACGGCACTTGCAACCGGACTTTTGCTTGTTGGACTGGCTGAATACCGAGTGGCGATGGGTGCAGACTTCGAGATCAACCACATAAAGATCGGCATCAAGTCGCTTGTTGTGCTGGTCATCATGACACTGATCTACAGCCAGAGGAAGAAGGAGAGCGTGAAGGCTGGAGCGTTTGGTGCAATCGGCGCCCTTACACTCGGCAACATCGTGCTCGCCGTCTTTTGGTGATTAGCGCATAAAGAGCGCTTTTAGCCTCACGGTGGTGAACCAGAGCCCTCCGGCGATCATCACCAGGAAGTAGAGCACGTGACCCAGAAGCCCTGGGTGGATTATCCCGAGCATCAGCGACCTCACGAGCTCAACACCTTGCCAAAGCGGTAGGGCCTGAACAATGGTCTGGATCCACTGCGGGTAGACGCTGACCGGGAAGAAGGTTCCCGAGAACAAAAACATCGGGAGAAGGAAGAAGGTCACCCAGTTCATCTGCTGGAAGCTCTTTAGATAAGAGGTAATCGCCATCCCGATAGAGGCAAACCCAAACGCAATGAGGGTGGCCGCCGGGATTGCAAGCAGAGCCCAGGCGTTAGTCAGAAGCCCAAGTGGCGTGACTACCGCCATGAAGCCAAGCGAATAGGCAAGCCCTCGCATCAGGGCCCAGGCAATCTCGCCAAGGGCAACGTCCATGGGACCCATGGACGACGAAAGCATGACCTGGTAGATCTTCCCGAAGTGCATCTTGAAGAAAACGTTCCAGGTCGAATCGTAGATCGCACCATTCATGGCCGATGTTGCCAATAGAGCCGGTGCGATAAATGCCGCGTAGGTGACCGGGTTGCCGTTGCCATCTTCCAGGTTGCCAATCAGTTGGCCAATGCCGAACCCGAAGGCTAGAAGATAAAACACGGGCTCAACAAAGCCCGAGAGCACGACCATCCAGTTCGAGCTCTTGAATGCATAGAAGCCTCGCTCGATGAGTTTGGAGGCTCGGCCTGAATATATGGAGCTTCCAATTTTTCCCTTGCGGCGCTCCTGAATCGCCACCGCCTGCGACACCACCAGTTGAGTGATCACCTTGAGAGCCTCTCGGTGAACTTGGGATAGGTAAGCAGCATGCCCACAACACCCATCACGGAAAGGTAGCCGATGTGCAGAAGCAGCATCTGCCATTCCATTGGTGCCCCATAGCTGAGAGTCCGGCCAAGATCGGTGGCGTGCCAAAGTGGCGATACCCAACCGATTGGTTGGAGGTAGATGGGCATCAGTTCGAGTGGGTA
>JAPOHQ010000017.1 GCA_029979375.1 Microbacteriaceae bacterium | reverse complement strand
AGGTTGCCCTCGGCTCCGCTTTAGGTAGGCCTGCTGCCACTGGCTTCAGCCTCTTGCTTCTTGCCATCTCGAGAAGAATGATGTTGGCCTCGAGCAGGGCAAACTGATCTCCAAGGCACTTTCTAGTTCCAGCACCAAATGGAAAATATGCCCCTCTTGGCAGTTTCGATTCAAACTCATCGGCCCAACGCTCAGGCTTGAAGGCATCTGGATCTTCGAAGTACTTTTCGCTGCGGTGACTTGCAAACTGGGAGACCAGGACGTGGGCTCCCTTCGGAATTGCTGTGCCACCGACCTCGACATCTTCCAGGGCACGTCTTGGTGCAACCCAAACGGGAGGAGCAAGCCTTAGGGCCTCGGCAAACACCGAATTGGCAATTGGGGCGCTGAGAATTCTTTGGAGTTGAGGAAACTCATTCTCAGGCAGATACTCGCTTGCCTCCGCAGCCAGAACATCCCATAGGTCTTCTCGATCTCGAAGGTAGGCCATCGCCCAGGTTGTGACATTCGCTGTAGTCTCATGCCCACTAAGAATCAGGGTGAGCGTCTCGTCCCGAACATCGTCGGCAGAGAGCTGCGAGTCGTCTTCATCGCGAGCCTGAATTAGAAGGCCGAGCAGGTCCTCTCCAATTTCTCCGCTTGCTAGGCGTCGCCCGATGATCTCCTCTGCAACTTCCGAGAGGTAGTTTGACGAGTCCTTGAACTTTCTGAAGTATGGAACTGGCCATTCGTCATAGCGGTCGAATCCAGGAAGCATCGTTCTCTCGATGCGGTCAATGGCGATGCCCATGTGGTGCTGGACCCCCTTGGCAAACTCCCCGATTTCCGTGCTGAAAAGGATTTGGGCAACGATCTGGAAGGTGAGCTCCATCATTTCCTCTGCGGCCTCAACCTGAGAACCAACCTCCCTCCTTCCAATGTGATCCCTAACGACTCGCTGCATTTTTTGAGCGTATTCATCAAGTTTCTGGTGGTGAAACGGAGGCTGCATCATCCTGCGATGCCTCAGGTGAACAGGCTCCTCGTTTGTCAATAGGCCCTTGCCAAGAACCTTGTGCATTCTTTCGAAGCCGACCCCTTTGATGAAGGAGTGCTGTTTCTTGACTAAGACATCGACTACTGCCTCAGGGTTGAACACGGCGATGAAGAGCTCTCCAGCGAGGGAGAATGAGGCGGCATCACCGTATTTGCGATGCAAATCCAGCAAAAAGCCAGGGGTGTCGAGCGAAAACTCAACGGTCAGCTGGCCGGGGAACTTTCTCGGACCCGGCGGAAGGGCCCCAGCATCAAAGTCTCGAAGGCGTCGAGGCGCGGGCTTGGCAGGGTATTCAGGCGGTCTCGTAGCCGAATATGCTCTGGTCACTTTTGCCTCCTCGCTCAAAAAAGCGAAGCACAGTAAGCGTCTCGAATCAAGTGGGCAGTTGCTCGGCAGCGAATTAGTTTTCCTTGTGGCAAACTCATCGATGTGAGTAAAGCCCTGCTTGTGATCGATGTTCAGGTTTGCATGTTCTTTGGTGATTGGCCAGTGCCTGGGTCCAACGATCTGCTCGGTCGAATAGCCAATCGCATCCTCAGCGCCCGAGAGGCTGGCGAGCCTGTCATCTTCATTCAGAACGATGCGCCCGAGGGCGAACTCGATGCTCCTGGAATGCCCTACTGGCAGCTTGCGCTTGCCCCTGCCGAGGGGGAGAGGGTCTTTCGGAAGACGACACAGAATGCTTTCGAATCGAACCATGACCTTGCACCCTACCTCCGTGAACTTGGTGTCGGTGAAGTAGAGCTTGCGGGTCTGCAATCGGAGTTGTGTTTGCAGGCAACCGGCCGCGGTGCCGTGGAACAGGGCTTCCGCATTACCGTGAACCGCGCCCTGCACGGCACTTATGGCTCTGAAACCGAGTCTGCTGAGAGCATCTCCGATCGAATTCAAAAAGATCTCGAGGCCCTCAGTGCCTAATGCGACTATCGAGCGCTTCTTCGACAAGCAGGGGCGACTCCCACACCTCCCGGTGAAGACCGACACTCAGCGAGAGTTAGCAGAGCACCTGGCAACTTTCTTTGAACCGACCCGATGTTATTCGGAGCGCGAGGTGAATGAAATCCTGATGGGCTTCAGCGATGAATATGTTGCCCTCAGAAGGATGCTGATTGACTACCGGGTGCTGATGCGCGACAGTCGAGGAGTTAGCTACTGGAGAGAAGTTGAATAACCAGATCGCGCTCGAGCCCAGAACATTCGAGCACTACGCCGACGCAATAACAGAGTCGGGAGGTTCGATCACGGCAATGGGATCAGAGGTCGAGGCTCTGGTCTGGACTGATTACTCCCAGCCGGCGCTGCTTGCCAAGACAATCGAGGAGAACCCTCAGCTGAGGTGGGTGCAGCTGCCTTTCGCAGGCGTGGACGCCTTTGCAGACACAATCGCAAAACATCCTTCGATTACATTCACCTCCGCCAAACGCTCCTACTCAGAGCCTGTCGCAGAGCACGCGCTGATGCTCTGCATGGCCATGGGGCGAAAGATTCCATTGCGGGTTCGAGAGAAGACCTGGGGCAAGAAATACGCAGACTCTCTATTTGATGAGGAGCTAGTCATTGTTGGCGGCGGCGGGATAGCCCAGCAGCTTGTTGAGCTGTTAGCTCCGATGCGTACCAAGGTGACCGTCGTTAGAAAGCGTCCTGATGAACCCTTCGAGCACAGCGAGTTCTCAAGGACCGCAGGTTTTGCCGAGCTTGATGCCGTTCTGAAAACAGCAAAATTTGTGGTGCTGGCCTGCGCTCTCACCGACGAGACCAGGTTTTTATTCAACAAAAAGAGATTCGATCTCATGAGAGATGACGCCTACCTGGTGAACGTGGCCCGCGGAGAGATCGTGATTCAAGAGGACCTAGTGGCGGCACTCGAAAGCGGGGCAATTGCGGCCTGCGCAACAGATGTCACCTACCCGGAGCCTCTCCCAGATGACCACCCGATGTGGCAGGTTGAAAACTTGCTGATTACCCCTCACACCGCAGACACCATGCCGATAGTCACAAGGCTATTCGCGCTGAGACTGCGAGAAAACGTGTCGGCCTGGCTCGCTGGCGAAGCGCTAACCGGGGTCGTCGATCCCCTGCTCGGCTACTAGGTCGGCCATGGATATTCAAAGCTGGATCCTCTACACCCTTGCCGCAATCGGCCTGTCGCTAACTCCCGGTCCGAACGGCCTGCTGGCCCTAACCCATGGTGCTCTCTATGGCGCTCGCAGAACGATCGCGACGATACTTGGTGGATCGCTCGGCTTCACCTTCGTCATTGCCCTGTCAATGTTCGGCATCGGAGCTCTGCTCGCAGCCTCGGTTGGGCTGCTGGTCGTGCTTAAGTGGCTGGGGGGCGCATACCTGGTCTGGCTGGGAATTCAAGTTTGGAGATCGCCGTCGATTGCCGTTTCACGCGAAAAGGTCGGTAGCGGTTCGCCCGGCTTGCTCTTTCGAGCGGGCCTTCTCTCGGCCGTGAGCAACCCAAAGGGCATCCTCTTTTTTGTCGCATTCCTGCCGCAGTTTGTCGACCCTGCAAGGTCGCTGGTGGTTCAGTTCGCGATTATGGCGACCACGTTCGTGGTGATCGAGTTCTTATATGAGCTAATGGTGGCGGCGCTCGCTGATCGCGTGCAGCCTTGGCTCGCGAAGGTTGGTAAGAACTTCAACCGAGTCTTCGGTGGCGTATTCGTGGCTATTGGGGTTCTGCTCCCGCTGCGCGGTTAGATTCCCAGCTTGCCGCGCAAGAACTCGATATGACCCTTTGCCTTGACGTTGTAGAAGGCATCAGAAATCTTTCCTGCCTCATCAACGACGAAAGTCGAGCGAATCGTTCCCATGTAGGTCTTGCCATACATACTCTTCTCGCCGTAAGCGCCGTAAGCCTGCTGAACTGAGTTGTCTGGGTCGCTCAGCAGCTCGAAGTTGAGACCCTCTTTGTCCTTGAACTTCTTCAGCTTTGCGGGGGCGTCGGGTGAGATGCCGAGCACGGTGAAGCCGGAGCTCTTCAGGGAGTTGATGTTGTCTCTAAAGTCGCAGGCTTGGGTTGTGCAACCGGGGGTTGAGGCAGCGGGATAGAAGTAGACGATTACTTTCTGGCCGACATAGTCGGCAAGCGAAATCTTGTTGTCGTCTTGGTTCCTGAGGGAGAAGGCGGGAGCCTTGGTTCCAGTTTCTAGAGTCATGACGAGAAAAAGCTATTTCTCCTCGTCCTTATTCCCCTCTTCTGGCGCTGCGCGGTGCACGAAGTAAATCACGGCACCGAATGCCGCCGCCATGATTGGCCACATTATGAAGTCAATAGGTTGCCCCTGGGGAATCTTGTTGATCTCGACCTCGGCTGCAAGAGCCAACTCATAGATTGCTAGCATCTAGCCAGACTACTCCTCGACTGGAACATTCTTGATCGCTTTTTCGACCGGCTTCTTTGCCTCGCTGTCGCTAATTCTGGCCATTGGGGCTCAGAATGCATTCGTCTTGCGCCAGGGTCTGCGCCGCGAACACATTGGCGTTGTGATCGCGATCTGTGCAATCTCCGATGCCCTGTTGATTGTCCTTGGAATCCTTGGGCTAGGCGCTCTGATCATCTCGCTTCCGGTGCTGGTCGAGATTTTCCGCTATGGCGGTGCCGCCTATCTGGTTTGGTTCGGCATCTCAGCGCTGCGACGAGCTAAAAAGCCAGATGTCCTGGAGGCATCGAAGCAAAAGACCTCGGGGCTCCGATCGGTGGTAGTAACCACGCTTGCAATCACTTACCTAAACCCCCACGTCTATATCGACACCGTGATTCTGCTCGGCTCAATCGCGAACCAGTTTGCCGATAGGTGGGTGTTTGCGATCGGCGCAGTCTTGGCCAGCGCGAGCTGGTTCCTATCCCTTGGGCTGGGTGCAAAGTTGCTTGGGAAGTATGTGAGCAAGCCTTGGTTCTGGCGGGCACTGGATCTTTTCATCGCCCTTGTCATGTTCAGCATTGCTGCCCTGCTGCTTGTGTTTGAGTTCTAGCGCTCAGATTTCACGGCATAATCGGAGGGTGACTAACAGCCCGGAGAGCCTAGGCAATTTCGCCAGAAGGTCATCTTCAAAGTTCCGGAGGTTTCCCGAGGAAGTCCTGCCGATGCACGTGGCCGAGATGGACTTTGAGGTGGCAAGCGAGATTCGAGACCGGCTCGCGCAGATGGTTGCCAATTCAGATCTTGGTTACCTCGGACCCCTACCAGAGCTCACCGAGGCTTTCTCGGGGTTTGCCATGCGGCGCTGGGGCTGGGATACCGCTTCGGCAACCCTAAAGCTCGCGACGGACGTTGGTGTGGCGGCGGTCGAGCTCCTTCGACACCTTGCAAAACCAGGTGACCGAGTCTTGATAAACACCCCGGTCTACTCAGCCTTTATGAAGTGGTTGGACGAGGCAAAGCTGATCGCCCACGACGCACCCCTGCAACTTTCGGGTGACAGATGGCAGTTAGACATCGATGGCATTGAGCAGGCATTAGCCGATGGCGTGAAGCTCTACCTTTTGTGCTCTCCCCAAAACCCGGTTGGCACAGTTCATACCCGCCAAGAGCTGTCTGAGGTCGCAAGGCTGGCAAAGAAATACGACGCGACTGTGATTGCCGACGAGATTCACGCCCCGCTCAGCTGGGCCCCGTTCACCCCATACCTTTCCCTTGGCGAAGATGCCCGGGCAACAGGCATCACCATCACCTCAAGCAGCAAGGCCTGGAATACCGCGGGTCTCAAGGCGGCTTTCGTGATGACCCAGTCTGATCAAATGCGCCAGAAGCTCGCCGGTTTGCCGGAGGCCATGAACTGGAGGGCTTCGCTACTGGGTGCCTTCTCTATGGTCACGGCCTTTGAGTCGGGAGAGCGCTGGTTGGATCAGACAGTTGAAACGATCCAAGAGCGGCTCGCCCTTCTTCGCAGCGAGCTAGCGGCAAAGCTCCCCAAGGCAAAGTTGTTTGCAATGGAGTCGACCTACTTAGCCTGGATAGACCTTTCGGCATACGGCATGGAGAACCCGCAGCAGCAGCTTCTGAGCGATGGAAAGGTAGCCCTGGTTGCAGGTGAGGATCACGACCCTGCAGGAGGTTACGGGCAGTTCGTGAGATTCAACTTTGCAACCAGCGAGACCAGACTCAAGGAGGCCGTTTCGCGGATGGACAAGGTCCTGGAGGCTTAGTGACAAATCAGAGCGAGGTCATTGACCTTGCAGTCTCACACTTTGCGAAACACGGCCTAGTCAACTACTCCTTTGGTTTCGATCGCGCTGTCCGAAGGGCTGGTCAGTGTGACTTCCGAGCCAGGCGAATCACCATAAGCAAGCACCTTGTTGCAACTGCATCGCTCGAGGACGTGGAGCAGGTCCTGCTGCATGAGATCGCACATGCCCTTGTGGGCAAGGATGCGGGGCACTCAAAGATCTGGCGCGAGAAAGCTCGCGCGATCGGTTACCGCTTTGAGAGAGTCGACTGGGAGCAACTCGCAAGCGGTGCCAAGCACTACCTTGGCAGCTGCCCCAACGGGCACAGCCACCTCAGGGTTAGAAAACCTAAGGGTGCCAGGAGTTGTCGGAAGTGCGCAGACAGGTTTGATGACCGCTACCTAATTCGTTGGGAATTAGTTGGGCCCAATCAGTAGGGCCATCACAATCGCTCCGGCCAGGAAGTTCAAGCCGAGGAACAGCCGCCAACCGCGATTTGCTCTCTCGCAGTTGTCGTCTGAGATCTGCCATTCTCTTGCGGTCACGAACAGATATGGCACTGCAGCCAACGCTGCAAAGGCAAACCGATCGGGAAGCAATAGGAGAACTACGCCGGCAACCAAGTAGAGAACAAAGGCCAGCCTGGTTGTTTGCCTCGCTCCGAGCGCAGTAGCGATTGAGCTAATACCGGCCTCCCGATCTGCCCTAACGTCCTGCACCGCACCGAAGGCATGTGATGCGGCTCCCCAAAGGAAGAAAGCAATCATGCCCAACCAGATCGAGCCATTTGGTTCCGGCTGCGCAAGAGCGAGGCCATAGACCGCGGGGCTCACGAAGTGGATTGAGCTGGTAATCGAGTCTAGAAATGGCTTTTCCTTGAAGCGCAGACCCTTGAGAGAGTATGCAACCACCGACAGGACAGAGACCAGCAGGGCCGTCAGTGCAAGGGCATTAGCAATTGATATCCAGATTCCGAATAGCACAAAAGGCAGCGCCAGGGTGGTCGATGCAACGAGGGTGGTTTTGTGCATTTCTGGCGGCAACAGCGCTCCCTCCACCCCTCCTTTGCGTGGATTGATGACATCGCTCTCGTAGTCGAAGACGTCGTTGATGCCATACATCAGGAAGTTGTAAGGAATCAAATAGAACAGCGTCATTACCCAAAATGCTGGCCTGAGTTCGCCCCCGGAAAAGTAGTAGGCGGCCGCGAAAGGAATCGCCGTATTGACCCACGAGAGCGGGCGCGATGAGACAACCAGTCTTGAAAACTTCAAAGCCTTGCCCTTAGAAAGTTGAACACGGAAGGCACGAGCACAAGCGCCACGAGGGTGTAGGCGAAATCCTCAATCGGTGCAACGCCGAGCCTTACGCCCGAGATCTTCTCCGGGTCGTAGTCGACAATGCCGGTGGCGATAATCAGGTTGTCAAAAACCAGGGTCAAAATGAGCATCACGGCCGCGGTTTTCAGAATTGGGGAGAGCGGTAGCCAGCGCCTGAGCAACACGGCATAGATCGCAAACATCAGCAAAACCACGAGCGTCAGGGTCAGGTAGGTCATTTCCTACCCCTTGCAAACAGCTGATAAACAACCAGGGTGTTGTAGCTCAGCAGAATCAGAAAGAACAATTCCTCCAGAGGGAGCTCTGGAGCAAGCAGCAGGCCAGAAAGGTGTGGTGCATCGCCCCGAAAGAAGATCCCCAGCGCTATCCCGACCAGGTCCCAGGCTAGGAAAACAGCAACCGCGACGGCAACGCTGATTAGGGTCGGCAAGGGGCTAACAAACAGGGCGAGCGAATGGCGCCTATCTATCGCGCCCAGCCCCAGTATGGAAATCAGGAGAAGTGCGAGATAGAGAAAGCCAAGCGGCTCCATCTAGCTCAAACCTTTCCAGTTCGCCACAGGCTTCAGCTCGCCCTGAATGGGCCCGCTCGAGCGATCGTTGGTGAGGTGCTTATAGGTCAGTTCCGCGCCGATTAGACACATGGGCAGGCCGATTCCAGGCAGTGTGTTGTGGCCGGCATAGAAGAGATTTGAGACTTTCTTGGAGAAGTTCTTGGGCCTGAAGAATGCACTCTGGAACAGGGTGTGTGCCATGCCTAGAGCCGTTCCATTCCAGGCGTTGAACTCATTCACGAAGTCCATCGGCCCGACGGTTCTGCGAAGCACGATGCGCTCGGCCAGGTCGGGGATCTCGCACCATTCCGAGATCTGCTCAATGACCCTGTCAGCAGCTTCCTCGAGCTTGCTGTCGCCGGATCCGTTGATGCCACCCTCACCAATCGAGGGGTCGGCAGCGGTTGGCACGAGCACAAAGACGTTCTCGTAGCCTTCGGGTGCGACGGATGGGTCCGTCTTAGAGGGCATGCAGATGTAGAGGCTTGCCGGGTTGGGTACCTTGCGCCTTCCGTCGGGCTTGTGGAAGACCTCGGCAAAGTTGCTCCGCCAGTTTTCGGTGTAGAGCAGCGTGTGGTGATCGAGCTGATCTAGCTTTCCTTTTACTCCCAGATACATCAGCAGCGCCGATGGTCCGGCCACCTTCTTGTCCCACCAGCTTTGCGGGTAGGTCTGCTCGTTCGAATCTAAGAGCTTGGTCTCGACATGCTGCAGGTCTGCGGTGGCAACCACGACATCCGCGCTGATCTCGCTACCACCGACAACAACCCCGGTCGCCTTCTTGGCACTTGTCGTGATCTTGGTTACCGGTGAGGAGGTATGAATCTCAACCCCGTTGTCGCGAGCTAGCCGCGCGATCGCCTCGATGACGGTGTGCATGCCTCCCTGCGGGTAGAAAACCCCCTGGTTCATATCAACATGGGTCATCAGGTGATACATGCTCGGAGTGTCATACGGCGATGCACCTAGGAAAACCGCCGGAAAGTTGAGCATCTTCTTCAATCGCTCGTCTTTGACGTACTTGCCAGAGAAGTCATAGAGCGAGGTGGTCAAAAGCTTCAGGAATCTTCCGAGCTTGGTCAGCACGTCCGGGTGGAAAAAGCTCCTGAGGTCGCGGAAGTTTGTGTAAAGGAAATGCTTAATTGAAAGCTCGTATGCCTCCTGGGCGCTTTCCAGGTAGCGACCGAGAGCCTCACCGGCGCCTGGTTCGATGCCATCAAAGAGCTTCCTGATTTCCGCTGCAGTCTCGGGCATTTCGATTCGGTCGCCAAGACCCTCGTTTCTGGTTTGATATGCGGGGCTCAGGCGAACCAGGTCGAGTTGCTCGGCGGAAGTTGTGCCCATCAGGTTGAAGAACTGCTCGAAGGCGTCAGGCATGAGATACCAGCTCGGGCCCATGTCGAACTTGAAGCCGTCTTTTTCCCAGAGGTAGGCGCGGCCCCCGAGCGAGTCTCTTGCCTCAAAAAGTTTCACCTTCATGCCGGCTTTTGCCAACAGTGCTGAAGTTGCCAGGCCTGCGATACCGCCGCCAATTACCACCGCGGACTTTTGCATCTACGCCTTTCCTCCAAGTGCTCTGAGTAACAACAAAAGCTTTCTGAAGTTATTCACTGAAATGCGCTTGGTAACCAGCGCACTTGCCTGGGTCTTGGAGATCTTTCTATTTAGTTCGGTGAACAGGAGCTGCGCCGCTGCGACCGCCCGCCTTGCCCCGGTTGGCAACAGGGGAAGCGTCGCAGAACTCTTAGCGAGATCAGCCTCGATGTCGGCCACCAGTTGCTGCTTTGTCTGCTCGTCGAAGCTGTTGACATTGACCCCGGGGAAGTAGCTGCGGCCAAGCTTCTGGAAGTCGGCGGCGAGATCGCGCAAGAAGTTGACCTTCTGGAAGGCGCTACCAAGTGCTCTCGCTCCCTCTGTCAATGTCCGCTTCTGCTCGGTGGTGTAGTCACGTCCGTTGACAAACACCGCCAGGCACATCAGCCCCACTACCTCCGCTGAGCCATAGACATAGCGATCGAAAGACTCTTGGTCATGCTCGGTCTCGGTGAGATCCTGTGCCATCGAGTAAAAGAAGGGCTCGACGATCTCCTTGGTGATGCCCACCTCGCGAGCGGTCGATGCAAAGGCGTGAATTATCAGGTTGGTGGAGTAGCCGGTCTGCATTGCTTTGTAGGTTTCCTGCTCGAACCCACCAAGCAGGGCCGCCGGATCAATCGATGCGTCCAGTGCCTTGGCCTGCTCGGCGGAACCATCCACAATCTCGTCGGCAACCCGAACTAGGGCGTAGATGTTCTCGACATGAGGCCTGAATGAGGCGTCCAGGAGTCTGGTGGCAAGTCCAAATGAGGTGGAGTAGGAGTAGATAACCTCGCGAGCGGCCTTGTGGGCGGCCTGGGTGTAGAGCGCCAGGCCCGTGGGAACCTTGGTGGTGTCTTGCATATCCACACTCTCAGGGTAGTGCCTAATAAAACTATGATTGTCTGCATGCCTAGTCCAATGAAGCCCAGAAGTCACGTCGTAACCGACGGCATTGAGAGAGCAGCTGCCAGAGGCATGCTGCGCGCCGTTGGAATGGGCGATGAGGACTGGCAAAAGCCCCAGATCGGCATTGCCTCCTCCTGGAACGAGGTGACACCCTGCAACCTCTCGCTCGACCGACTTGCCGACGGCGCAAAGCGCGGTGTTCACGCGGCCGGGGGCTACCCGCTGGAGTTTGGAACCATCTCGGTTTCCGACGGAATCTCGATGGGTCACGAGGGCATGCACTTTTCACTTGTCTCGCGCGAGGTGATTGCCGACTCGGTTGAGACCGTAATGGAGGCAGAGCGCCTTGATGGAGCGGTCTTGCTCGCAGGTTGCGACAAGTCGCTGCCAGGCATGATGATGGCGGCCGCCAGGCTCGACGTTTCTGCGGTATTTCTCTATGCCGGTTCGATTGCTCCCGGCTGGGTAAAGCTCAGCGATGGCACCGAGAAGCAGGTGACAATCATCGACGCCTTCGAGGCCGTTGGAGCCTGCAAGGCGGGCAAGATGAGCGAAGAGGATCTTGATCGAATCGAGCGAGCCATTTGCCCGGGTGAAGGTGCCTGCGGCGGGATGTATACCGCTAACACCATGGCATCAATCGGCGAGGCACTCGGGCTGAGCCTTCCGGGTTCAGCCGCACCACCTTCAGCCGACAGGCGCCGTGACGTTTGGGCCCACCGCAGCGGCGAGGCCGTTGTGAACCTAATCTCCAAGGGCATCACCGCAAGGCAGATCCTCACCAAGAAGGCCTTCGAGAATGCCATTGCGGTAACCATGGCCTTTGGTGGCTCTACCAATGCCGTGCTGCACCTGCTTGCCATCGCACGCGAGGCCGAGGTTGACCTAAATCTCGATGACTTCAACAGGATTTCTGACCGAGTGCCCCACCTCGGCGACCTGAAGCCTTTCGGACAGTATGTGATGAACGACGTCGACAAGGTTGGCGGAGTGCCAGTGGTGATGAAGGCCTTGCTCGATGCGGGTCTGATGCACGGCGATGTATTGACTGCAACCGGTCTAACACTTGAGGAGAACCTCAGCGAAATCACTCCACCGGACCCAGACGGCAAGATCATTCGCGCCATGAAGGATCCGATTCACACCACCGGTGGCATCACCATCCTGAAGGGCAGCATGGCTCCCGATGGCGCGGTGGTAAAGACGGCGGGCTTTGATGTAGAGAAGTTCGAGGGTCCCGCCAGGGTCTTTGAGCGCGAGGCGGCTGCCATGGAGGCTCTCACCAAGGGTGAGATCAAGGCCGGCGACGTCGTTGTCATCCGCTACGAGGGACCCAAGGGCGGCCCCGGAATGCGCGAAATGCTTGCCATCACCGGAGCAATCAAGGGTGCGGGATTAGGCAAAGATGTCCTACTATTGACGGACGGCAGATTCTCGGGCGGCACAACCGGCCTGTGTATCGGCCACATCGCGCCAGAGGCCACTGAGGCCGGACCCATTGGGTTGGTTCGCGATGGAGACTTGATTCGAGTCGACGTTGCAGCTCGATCGCTTGACTTACTGGTCGACGAGCAGGAGCTGGCTGCAAGGAAGCAGCAGTGGCAACCATTGCCCCCGCGTTACACCCGCGGTGTCTTGGCTAAATACACCAAGTTGGTGCACTCGGCTTCCGAGGGCGCCTACTGCGGTTAACTACGGAGACTTCATGACTGAAACCCTTACTGGCGCCCAGGCGATAATTCGATCCTTAGAGATGCTCGGGGTCGACACCGTCTTTGGCCTGCCCGGAGGGGCGATTCTGCCCACCTACGACCCACTGATGGACTCGCAGAAGATTCGTCACGTTCTGGTTCGCCACGAACAGGGTGCCGGACACGCGGCGGAAGGATATGCCGCTGCCAGCGGGAAGCTCGGGGTCTGCATCGCGACCAGCGGTCCCGGCGCTACAAATTTGGTTACCGCAATTGCGGATGCCCACATGGACTCGGTTCCAATGCTTGCCATCACCGGCCAGGTGAACTCCTACGCAATCGGCACCGATGCCTTCCAGGAGGCCGACATTGTCGGCATCACCATGCCAATCACCAAGCACAGCTTCCTGGTGACAAAGGCGGAGGACATCCCGGCTGTGATGCAGTCCGCCTATGAGATCGCGACCACGGGCAGACCTGGACCCGTCCTTGTCGATGTTGCCAAAGATGCCCAGAATGCAAAGTTTGAATTCAGCTGGCCACCTGCCAAGGAACTAACTCCTGGCTACAAGCCGGTAACAGATCCTCACGGAAAGCAGATTCAGGCGGCCGCCGAGCTGATCCTGAACTCCAAGAAGCCGATTCTCTACGTCGGCGGTGGTGTGATTCGAGCAGGTGCCAATAAGGAGCTGCTGGCTTTGGCGGAACTCACAGGCGCTCCGGTCACCACGACCTTGATGGCGCGCGGTGCGTTCCCCGATGGACACGACCAGCATCTGGGCATGCCAGGCATGCACGGAACCGTTCCTGCGGTAACCGGACTGCAAAAGTCTGATCTTCTAATTACCCTCGGCGCTCGCTTCGACGACCGCGTCACCGGCGATGTGAAGACCTTTGCCAAGGGAGCCAAGGTCATCCACGTCGACATTGACCCAGCTGAGATTGGCAAGATTCGTCACGCGGACGTTCCGATTGTTGGCGATGCCAAGGTGGTCATCGCGATGCTAACCGCCGAACTCAAGACCCAGCTCAAGGGCAAGAAGTATGACATCTCGGAGTGGTGGAAATACCTTGATGGCCTCAAGGAGCGCTACCCGCTTGGCTATACCGACTTAGATGACGGCAAGCTTGCTCCGCAGTATGTGATTGAGCGAATCGGCGAGCTGTCCGGGAAAGACGCCATTTTTGCCGCTGGAGTCGGTCAGCACCAGATGTGGTCAGCGCAGTTCATCAAGTACGAGCGTCCAAATGCCTGGCTCAACTAGGGAGGTGCCGGAACCATGGGTTACTCGGTACCTGCCGCCATGGGTGCCAAGGTTGCGCAGCCGGACCGCCTGGTTTGGGCCATCGATGGTGACGGCTGCTTCCAGATGACAAATCAGGAGCTTGCCACCTGCACCATCAACAACATCCCAATCAAGGTTGCAATCATCAACAACTCTTCGCTGGGCATGGTTCGGCAATGGCAGACGCTGTTTTACAACCAGCGCTACTCAAACACCGACCTCCACACCGGTACCGACACCGTGATGGTTCCAGACTTCGTGAAGTTGGCCGAGGCCTATGGTTGCCTTGCCATCCGCGTCGAGAAGGAAGACGAGGTCGACAAGGCCATCAAGTTGGCCATGGAGACCAACGATCGGCCGGTAGTTATCGACTTCATCGTCGGCCGGGACGCGATGGTCTGGCCAATGGTGCCGGCGGGAGTCTCGAATGACGCCGTTCAGTATGCGCGCGATGCCGCGCCGATTTGGGACGGGGAGGAGTAGGCCATGAGTCAGCACGTGCTATCCCTGCTTGTCGAGGACAAGCCTGGAATCCTTACCCGAGTAGCCGCTCTGTTTGCCCGCCGCGGCTTCAACATCGAGTCGCTCGCCGTTGGAACCACCGAGGTTGAAGGCGTCTCGCGGATGACCGTTGTGGTAAACCTCGACGGCCAGCCATTGGAGCAGGTGACCAAGCAGCTGAACAAGCTTGTAAATGTTTTGAAGATTGCCGAGCTCGAGGACGATGCGTCGGTAGCCAGGGACCACATGCTGATCAAGGTCAAGACCGATGTGAACACCCGCTCACAGGTGCTGGAGGCGGTAACGCTCTTCAGGGCGAGAGTGATCGATGTCGTGAGCGATGCGGTGGTTATCGAGGTAACGGGCGACACCGCCAAGTGCAAGGCCTTTATCAAGGTCTTGGAGCCATTCGGCATCAAAGAGCTGGTGCAGTCTGGAGCAATAGCGATTTCTCGTGGATCGAAGTCCATGAGCGAAAAAGTTCTGAAGTAAGAGCTTTAGAGACAACAAGGAGATAGTAAGTGGCAGAGATTTTCTATGACAAGGACGCCGATCTTTCGGTAATCCAGGGACGAAAGGTTGCGGTACTGGGATTTGGTTCTCAGGGTCACGCCCACGCCCTCAACCTCAAGGACTCCGGCGTTGACGTCGTAGTTGGATTGCAGGACGGCTCGAAGTCCAAGGCAAAGGCCGAAGAGCAGGGCCTAACGGTGATGACCCCGGATGCGGCAGTGAAGTGGGCGAACGTAATCGTTGTGCTCGTGCCAGACCCTAAGCAGCGCGACCTTTACGCCGCTTCGATTGCACCGAACCTCAAAGACGGAGATGCTTTGGTCTTCGGGCACGGCTTCGCAATTCGCTTTGGCTTCATCCAGCCACCGGCCGGAGTTGACGTCTTCCTGGTTGCCCCGAAGGGCCCAGGTCACATCGTACGCCGCGAGTATGCCGCGGGCAGGGGAGTGCCGAACCTGATTGCGGTCGAGCAGGACGCCTCAGGTAACGCATTTGAGCTTGGACTTTCCTACTCCAAGGCCATCGGCGGCACCAGGGCCGGCACCATCAAGACCACCTTCACCGAAGAGACCGAGACCGATCTCTTTGGCGAGCAGGCGGTGCTCTGCGGTGGCGCATCGCAGCTCGTCATGTATGGCTTTGAGACCCTTGTCGAGGCTGGCTATCAGCCCGAGATCGCTTACTTCGAGGTGCTGCACGAGCTCAAGCTGATTGTTGACCTGATGTATGAGGGCGGCATCGCTAAGCAGCGTTGGAGCGTCTCTGACACCGCCGAGTATGGCGACTACGTTTCAGGACCAAGGGTTATCGACCCGAGCGTCAAGGAGAACATGAAGGCTGTTTTGGCGGACATCCAGTCGGGTGCCTTTGCCGAGCGCTTCATCGGAGACCAGGATGCTGGCGCACCGGAGTTCAAGGCGCTGCGTGCTAAGGGTGAGGCACATCCAATCGAGGCAACCGGCCGCGAGCTTCGCAAGCTCTTCAGCTGGATCGAGAACAAGGATGACTACACCGAAGGCTCAGCTGCCAGATAAGGATTTAGACCCCGGGAAACCGGGGTCTTTTTCTTTCGGCGAGTTGCTATACCCCTAGGGGTATTACTAGAATAACTTTGTAGCAAGAACAATCAAAAGGAATCAACATGTGTTCACAGGCAATTTGCTCATCCTGCGGCAAGGTAACTTGGCAGGGTTGTGGTCAGCACGTCGAAGAGGCGCTCGCGGGTGTTCCCGAGTCGCAGCTTTGCACCTGCCCTCGCTAGGGATAAATCGCTAGACTTAGCGAAAATCCCATCACCGCTGATTTTCGTTAGGTCTCCTATTGTCAAAGCCAGTTGTACTGATTGCAGAAGAGCTCTCACCGGCAACCGTTGAGGCTCTCGGTCCCGATTTTGCCGTCGAGCAGGTCGATGGCACCGATCGCGACGCGCTATTTGCAGCCCTCAAAGGCGCAAACGCCATCCTGATTCGCTCGGCCACAAAGATGGATGCCGAGGCAATCTCCCATGCGCCAAACCTCAAGGTAATCGCGCGTGCCGGAGTTGGTCTGGACAACGTTGACCTAAAGGCTGCCACCAGTGCCGGAGTGATGGTCGTGAATGCGCCAACCTCAAATGTCATCTCTGCTGCCGAGTTGGCCATTGGCCACATCATGGCGCTCTCTCGCCACATTCCAGATGCCCACAGCTCTCTAAAGGCAGGCCAGTGGCTCAGGAGCAAGTTCACCGGCGTTGAGCTTTATGAGAAGACGATCGGCATCATTGGCCTAGGTCGCATTGGCACCCTGGTCGCCCAGCGCTTGGCTGGCTTTGGAGCAACTCTTATTGGCTATGACCCATACGTAACCCAGGTTCGAGCTGAGCAGATTGGGGTCGAGCTCGTGAGCATGGACGAGCTCATGGAGCGCAGTGATTTCATCACCATCCATATCCCGAAGACCGCCGAAACAACCGGAATGATTTCGACCGCGGAGTTTGCCAAGGCAAAGCCAAACCTTCGAATCGTTAACTGCTCTCGCGGCGGGATCATCGATGAGGATGCGCTATTCAAGGCGCTCAGCGAAGGCCAAATTGCAGGTGCTGGGCTCGATGTCTTCGTTACCGAACCGCCAAAGGATTCGCCACTCTTGACCCTGCCTAACGTTGTTGTTACCCCGCACCTCGGGGCATCAACCGATGAGGCGCAGGAGAAGGCTGGGGTGGCGGTTGCCAGGTCGGTTCGCCTTGCGCTTGCTGGAGATCTCGTTCCAGATGCCGTCAATGTCGCCGGTGGCATTATCGATAGCTCGGTGAAGCCGGGCATCCCGCTGGCAGAGAAGCTCGGACAGATCGTTGCCGGACTCGCCCAGACTTCCATCGTTGCGGTCGAGTTTGAGGCCCGCGGGGAGATTGCCGCCCACGACGTCACCGTTTTGAAGCTAGCCGCCCTGAAGGGTCTCTTCCAGACCATGGTCACCGAGCAGGTCTCCTATGTGAACGCCCCGCTTCTTGCTGACCAGCGTGGGGTCGAGGTCAGGCTTACCCAAGAAACCGCTTCCGATGAATACCGAAACGTAACCACCCTCAAGGCAACGCTTTCGGACGGGACAACCGTCTCGGCCGGCGGCACGGTAATCGGACCGAAGCACCACCAGAAGATTGTCTCTATCAACGGTTACGACGTTGAGCTAGCAATGGCAGAGCACATGGTCGTCATGGTCTACCAGGATCGCCCAGGAATCGTTGCGATCTACGGTGCCGCATTTGCTGAGGCGGGCATCAATATCGCGGCCATGACCATCGCACGTCAGAAGAAGGGCGGCAAGGCCCTAAGCATCATTACCGTCGACTCCCCAATCTCCCAGGAGATGCTCGAGGAG
>JAPOHQ010000016.1 GCA_029979375.1 Microbacteriaceae bacterium | reverse complement strand
TCTCCGGCTCTGGACAGGGAAATTCTTGAGCTCGGCATCCCAATTCTTGGCATTTGCTACGGCTTCCAAACGCTCGCCCAGGCCCTGGGGGGCCGAGTCGACAAGACCGGTAAGCGCGAATACGGTGCAACCCAGATGAAGGTTTCCTCACCGGGCGTGCTGCTGCAGTCCCAGCCTGAGCTCCAGGTTTGCTGGATGAGCCATGGCGACCAGGTCATGGAGGCTCCTGAAGGGTTCGAGGTACTGGCATCAACCGAAACCACCCCGGTTGCAGCCTTTGAGAACGTCAAGCGGCGAATCTTTGGCGTGCAGTGGCATCCCGAGGTGAAGCACTCCGAACAGGGCCAGAGAGTCTTGGAAAACTTCCTCTATTCAGGTGCTGGCATTGAGCCGACCTGGGAAACCGGGAACGTTATCGCAGATCAGGTGTCTGCTATTCGCTCGCAAGTCGGGGATGCCCGCGTCATTTGCGGTTTGTCAGGTGGCGTGGACTCCGCGGTTGCGGCGGCCTTGGTTCACGAGGCGGTTGGCGACCAACTGGTTGCCGTGTTTGTAGATCACGGACTGCTTCGTAAGGGGGAGCGCGAGCAGGTCGAGCGCGACTATGTTGAGGCCACCGGAATCCGCCTGGTCACGGTAGATGCCGAGGAGAAGTTTCTGTCGGCGCTCGCCGGCGTCACGGACCCAGAGGAAAAACGCAAGATAATCGGCCGAGAATTCATTCGCACCTTCGAACAGGCTGAGCGCGAGCTGGTGGCCGAGGCCAAGGCCGACGATCGACCAATCAAGTTCTTGGTGCAGGGCACGCTCTACCCGGATGTGGTGGAGTCCGGTGGCGGCGTGACCGCTGGCATCAAGAGCCACCACAACGTCGGTGGTCTTCCAGATGACCTCGAGTTCGAACTTGTTGAGCCTCTAAGAACGCTGTTCAAGGACGAGGTCAGAGCCATCGGAGCAGAGCTTGGATTGCCAGCGGCCATCGTCCAACGCCACCCGTTCCCGGGGCCAGGCTTGGGGATCAGAATCGTTGGCGAGGTGACCAAGGAGCGTCTTGATCTTCTAAGGGATGCGGACGCAATCGTCCGTGAGGAGCTAACCGCAAGCGGCAAGGACGCCGAGATCTGGCAGTGCCCGGTTGTGCTATTAGCCGATGTTCGCTCGGTTGGCGTCCAGGGTGATGGCAGAAGCTATGGCCACCCAATTGTCCTCAGGCCAGTCTCGAGCGAGGATGCCATGACCGCTGACTGGTCAAGATTGCCTCACGAGCTGCTGGCAAAGATTTCTAACCGCATCACCAATGAGGTTGCCGGTGTAAATCGCGTGGTTCTTGACATCACCTCCAAGCCTCCGGGAACCATCGAATGGGAGTAGCGGTATTTGGACACCGGGGGGCCTGCGGGTATCTGCCGGAAAACACCATGGAGTCCTTCGAGCTCGCCTTCGAGCTCGGCTGCGATGCCATTGAGTTTGACGTTGTGATGACCAAGGATGGCGTGCCGGTCATCCGTCACGATCGAGACCTCAGCCACACCACCGACATCGTTTTGCACTCATTTCTCTCCAAGAGCGTCGATGAGCTAAATGCGGAAGACGTTGCGAAACTTCGGGCCACCGAGCGCTATCCAGATGGCCGCAAGGAGTCCGCAGTTCACAACGGGCGCTATCACATTCCGACCTTGAAAGAGCTGCTGGGGCATCCAGGCTTCGATGGCAAGCACTTAATTCTCGAGATCAAGTATGGGAAGCAGTTTCAAGAGGCGGGCTTAGATCCGATTCCGGCGGTGAAGGAGGTTATCGAGCAATCGAAACTTGCCGCACGCGGGATTAAGCTCAGCATCGAGTGCTTTGAGTTCGGAATCCTTCGCGAGGCCAAGCAGCAGATTGGCGATGTTGCGGACTATGTTTTTTTGTCGGCCCCCGACATGCTCCCCGAAGGCTTTACCCAGTTTGAGGACGAGCTCTTGGATGAGGTTGCCGAGACCTTTGAAGGCCTGTCGGTGCAAATCCCCATGGTCCTTCAGGGCGACCTTGTGACTCGGGCCAAGGACCGAGGCTTGACGATTTTCACCTACACCGCCCGAACCGAGACATCGGAGGGAGACTGGCGGGATTGGTTTGAGCGGCTGGCAAACACCGGTGTCGACGGGATATTTTGCGATCAACCGGATTTGATGATCGAAGTCGTCAGACCCGGGGCCTAGGCTACCTGCGATGCAGCTAGCCAAGAACTCCGAAGACGACCTGCTTGAGGGCCTTAATCCCGAACAGCGCAAGGCCGTTCTCTATCGCGGCAGCGCCCTGCTGATTGTTGCCGGTGCAGGATCGGGTAAGACCAGAGTCCTGACTCACAGGATCGCCCACCTGCTGGCAACCAAGGAGCTCTGGCCCTCTCAGATTTTGGCCATTACCTTCACCAACAAGGCCGCCAGCGAGATGCGGGAGCGAGTTGAAGACCTGATCGGTGTGAGCAGCGAGGGAATGTGGATCAGAACATTTCACTCCGCCTGTTTGCAGATACTCAGGCGCGAGGCGGACAGGTTGGGCCACGACTCGAACTTCACCGTTTATGACACCGGCGACACCAGGGCACTGCTGAAGCGCCTCTTGCGCGAGGCTGGAGCGGAAGATGCCGATCTGAAGCCCCAGGTTGCAGCCGCCATAATCTCTAACGCGAAGAATGAGCTCAAGGATGCCGAAGATTTCGCTCGCAATGCAGATCGCTCCAATCCCAGAGAGCGCATCGTCGCCGAGGTCTACCAGGCCTACTCGGCGGAGCTAAGGCGCAACAACGCCTTTGATTTCGATGATCTAATCGTGGAAACGGTTGGACTCCTGCGCGCATTTCCGGAGGTCAGGGCGAGGTATCAGAAGCGCTTCCGCCATGTCCTGATCGACGAGTACCAAGACACCAACCACGCTCAGTATGCGCTGGTGCGGGAGTTCACCAGAGCGCTGCCACCGGAGTATGCCAATGTCGACGAAGCCACCGGAGAGGTGCTGCCGCCGGCTGACCTGACGGTGGTGGGCGACTCGGATCAGTCCATCTACGCCTTCCGAGGGGCAGATATCAGGAACATAACCGAGTTTGAGCGCGATTTCCCCGGGGCCGAAACCATTCTGCTCGAGCAGAACTACCGCTCCACCCAGAACATCCTCTCTGCGGCAAACGCGGTCATTTCACAGAACCCCTATCGCCCACCAAAGAACCTCTGGACCGACAGCGGTGCAGGCGAGTTGATCACCATGTTTACCGCCTACGACGAGCGCAACGAGGCGGCATTTGTGGTCGACCAGGTGAAGCGGCTGCACGATTCCGGAGAGAACCTTAGGGATATGGCGGTGCTCTATCGCACAAACGCCCTGACCCCATCGCTCGAGAACGAGCTGAAGGTGCAGCGCATCCCCTATGCGGTTATCGGAGGCCTTAAGTTCTTCGAGCGAAAAGAGATTAAGGATGCCCTCGCCTACCTGGCAGCAATCTCCAACGCCAGAGACGACGAGGCGGTGCGTCGCATCATCAACACCCCAGCCCGCGGCATCGGCGATAAGACCGAGGCAAAGATCTCGCAGTTTGCAAGGGCCAACGAGCTATCGCTGCGCCAGGCTATGTTGCAGGTCGACAAGCTCGGCCTAGGCCCCAAGTTGACTGCCGCCGTTGGGGACTTTGCCAATCTCCTAAATGAACTTGATGCGCTCTCGGCAACCGCCGGCCCTGCTGATGTGCTGAAGGATGCGCTGATTCGATCTGGCTATCGCAGCGAGCTGGAGCTGAGCCGTGATCCGCAGGATGAGGCCAGGGTAGAAAACCTGGACGCCCTCGTTGGTCAGCTCTTCGAGTGGCAGGCGCAGTTCCCAGAGGGCACCCTGAGTGACTATCTTGCAGAGGTCACCCTCGCCGCAGCCCAGGATGACCTTGCCGATGAGAGCGGCACGCTATCCCTCATGACCCTCCACACCGCAAAGGGCTTAGAGTACGACACCGTGTTCATGATCGGTCTCGAGCAGGGAACCCTGCCACACTTCCGCTCTTTTGATGAGCCCGGTGGCCTGCAGGAAGAGCGCCGCCTGATGTATGTGGGGATGACTCGCGCCAAGAAAAAGCTTCATCTCAGTCACGCTCTGCAGCGAACAGTGTTTGGCAATACCCAGAGCTTTATTCCATCGAGCTTCCTGTCGGACATACCCAACGAGCTGTTGGAGCAGGTGGGTGCGGACCGCGAGCTCACCACGACCACCACTCGGCCGAGGGCGACCTGGGCCAACCAGGTCACGGCAACCAGCATTCGCGACAACAAGGACCTATCGCTGAGTGTGGGAGACCGCATCAGCCACGACAGCTTCGGGGAGGGCAATGTGATTGCCGTCCTTGGAGAGCCGCCGAAACAAACGGCAGAGATTCGATTCGACTCCGGAGTAACCAAGCGGCTACTCGTCAAAATGGCACCAATTACCAAGCTCTAGGGTCATTTGCCGCCAGGTAGCTTCGCTAGACTTGGGGGGTTGTCCGCAATCACAGGAAACGAAATTCACCGTGGATTTATTTGAATATCAAGCGCGCGACCTTTTTGAGGCCTACTCCGTTCCGGTACTGGCAGGTCGCATCGCAGACACCCCAGAAGAGGCAGAAGCCGCAGCGAGAGAGATTGGCGGCACGGTTGTCGTCAAGGCCCAGGTAAAGACCGGTGGCCGTGGTAAGGCAGGTGGCGTAAAGGTCGCTCACTCCCCTCAGGAGGCGAAGGAGAAAGCCGCTCAGATCCTTGGTCTCGACATCAAGGGCCACATTGTGAAGCGAGTCATGGTCGCCCAGGGAGCCGACATCGACCAGGAGTTCTACTTCTCAGTTCTGCTAGATCGCTCCAACCGCACTTTCCTCTCCCTTTGCAGCGTTGAGGGTGGCATGGAGATCGAGCAGCTTGCAGTCGAACGCCCAGATGCACTGGCAAAGATCGAGATTTCCGCAGTGGCCGGTATTGACAAGGCCAAGGCCTTAGAAATCGCCAAGTCGGCTAGGTTCCCGGCAGAACTCCAGGATCAGGTAGCCGATGTCTTCGTCAAGCTCTATGAGGTCTTCCAGAAGGAGGACGCAACCCTGGTTGAGGTAAACCCGCTGGTTCTCACCAAGGACGGCAAGATCTTGGCGCTCGACGGCAAGGTCTCGCTTGATGACAACGCCGAGTTCCGACACGAGCGCGAGGAGATGGAGCGCGATGAGCTAGATCCTCTCGAGGCCAAGGCCAAGGAGATGGACCTGAACTACGTGAAGCTCGACGGAGAAGTTGGCATCATCGGTAACGGCGCCGGCTTGGTTATGTCCACGCTCGACGTCGTCGCCTACGCCGGTGAGCGTCACGGTGGCGTGAAGCCTGCAAACTTCCTAGACATCGGTGGCGGCGCTTCCGCCGAAGTGATGGCCGCGGGCCTCGATGTCATTCTGAACGACGAGCAGGTAAAGAGCGTATTCGTGAACGTCTTTGGTGGGATCACCGCGTGTGATGCCGTGGCCAACGGCATCGTGGGTGCGCTAAACACCCTTGGCGACCGTGCCACCAAGCCTCTGATCGTCAGACTCGACGGAAACAATGTTGATGAGGGTCGAAAGATTCTCAGCGACTTCGCACACCCTCTGGTTTCCCTCGCGGAAACCATGGATGGCGGGGCCGACGAAGCAGCAAGACTTGCGAGCTAGGTGAGAAGAAGATGGCAATTTACCTAAATTCAGATTCCAAGATCATCGTCCAGGGCATGACCGGTGCCGAGGGCATGAAGCACACCCAGCGCATGCTGGCCGGTGGCAGCAACATCGTCGGCGGCGTGAACCCTCGGAAGGCCGGGGAGACCGTATCGGTTGAGGGGCGCGATCTTCCGGTATTCGGCTCAGTCAAAGAGGCTATGGCTGCAACCGGCGCAAATGTAAGCGTGATCTTTGTGCCACCAGCCTTCGCAAAGGCTGCCATGATCGAGGCAATCGATGCCGAGCCCCCGCTGGCCGTCGCAATCCCCGAGGGCATCACGGTTCACGATTCGGCTTCGGCATGGGCCTACAACGTCGAGAAGGGCAAGAAGACAAGGATCATTGGTCCAAACTGCCCCGGAATCATTTCCCCCGAGCAGTCGAACGCCGGGATTACTCCGTCGAACATCACCGGTCGCGGACCAATCGGCCTGGTCTCCAAGTCCGGCACCCTGACCTATCAGATGATGTATGAGCTTCGGGACATTGGCTTCTCAACCGCAATCGGAATTGGTGGTGACCCAGTCATCGGCACCACCCACATCGATGCTCTGGAGGCTTTTGAAAAAGACCCAGAGACCAAGGCAATTGTCCTGATCGGTGAGATCGGCGGCGACTCCGAGGAGAAGGCAGCCGACTACATCTCAAAGCACGTCACCAAGCCAGTGGTCGCTTATGTGGCCGGCTTCACCGCACCCGAGGGCAAGACCATGGGTCACGCCGGCGCAATTGTCTCCGGTTCGGCAGGTACTGCTCAGGCCAAGAAAGAAGCATTCGAGGCTGTGGGCGTCAAGGTTGGAAAGACGCCATCTGAGACCGCACAGCTCATGCGCGAGATCATCGGCAAGTTGTAAGAGGTGAACCGGGGGCTCAGCTTTGCAATAGCGTCGCTGCAGGCGCTCATCATCATTGCCTCCGTCGTCGGACTGATTGTTGCTCCGCTCACGCTTTCCTGGTTCATCGAGGGCGACGGCAGCGTCGAATGGATAGTTGCGCTTCAGGTTGCCGGTTTCGCATTCCTCCTTGCCTGCGGCGTTCCGCTGCAAATCGCCCAGGGAGAGCTAGTCGGCATTGCCTATGACACCTTCACCCTGAGCGCTCTGCCTCTTGGACTGACTCTGCTGATGGCCCTGATGGCCATCCGTATCGGCTATCGACTCAGTGCTGCCAGCTCGCTGTGGCCGGCCTGGATCGGTGGTTCGGCCTCTTTCGGAGGCATCTCCTACGGGCTTAGCCTGATAATCGCCACCGAGTCGGTTTCGGTCGGGGAATGGGATGCACTCTTCATTCCCGCACTTTTCTTTGGGGGCCTGCTGTTTATCGCCTCGATTTCGGGAACTCGCTTTGAGCTCTTCGAGGGTGCAAATGGACCCGAGGCCAAAGAGCGCGTCTGGATAAGAGAGCAACTGCGCAATCTCCACGGCAAGCTGCACTGGTCTTTGGCTACCGTGCTCTCGCCTGCCATCCGAATCGGCACCGCCGTAATCGCAATGCTCATCCTGGCCTCCTCGCTATTGATTTCACTCGCCTTGGGGTTCGGCTGGGTTGAGGTGCTGAGGCTCTACCAGTCGCTTGGTCTGAGCCTGCTGGGTGGTGTGATGTTGACCATTGGTCAGCTTGCAATCCTTCCCAATTTGATTGTGTTTGGTGCGGGTTGGATATCTGGTGCCGGATTCATGATTGGCTCAGGCTCCTTGGTTTCACCGCTCGCCTCCCAGCTTGGTCCGCTTCCAGCGCTGCCGATTTTTGCCGCCTTGCCGACCGGTGGCTTTGACCGAGGAATCCTGTTTGCACTGCTTCCGATCGCGACGGCCCTGATCGCGACGGTGATTGTTCGCAGGAGAGCCGACCAGATGCGCTGGGAGTATGCGACCAGGTGGGGCGCGGCCCTTGCCCTTTCCTTTATGTCCGCACTAGTCGCGGCAATTGTTGCCTTCGCAATGGCGCTGCTGGCGAGCGGCAGCATCGGTCCTGGAAGATTTGCGGTGTTTGGAGTCGATGGAAGAGTTTTCGCTGCGGTGGTTTTCCTCGAGGTGTTGATTCCGGTCTTCCTAGCTTCCCTGGTGGTGGTGCGCCCATACAACTCAGCAGACGAGCGAAAGTAGACTTTGCCCGTGCTGTCGATAGTCGTTTTGATTTCTGGCTCTGGTTCTAACCTCAGAGCCCTGATTGAAGCCTGCGACAATCCGCTTTTTCCCGCCAAGATTCTGGCCGTGGGTGCCGACCGTCCAGCTGATGGACTTGAGCACGCTGAGCAGTTTGGGATATCGACTTTTGTTGTTGAACCGGGTCGCTTTTCTTCAAAGGAGGATTGGGCAGAGGTTTTGCTCTCCTCAGTCCTCTTTCACAAGCCCGACCTGGTGGTTCTCGCAGGCTTTATGAAGATTCTCCCAACCAGCTTTGTCTCTGCCCTTAGCCCGAGACTTATTAACCTGCACCCTTCCCTGCTTCCCGAGTTTCCTGGTGCCCATGCCGTTAGGGATGCCCTGGCAGCTGGGGCAACTAAGACCGGCAGCACCATCCACATCGTCGACTCTGGAGTTGACACCGGACCGGTTATCAGGCAGCAGGAGATCTCGATTGCCCCTGGCATCACCGAGGCCGAGCTTCACGAGCAGATCAAGCGCATCGAGCGCGTTCAGCTGATTGAGGTTGTTCGGGATATCGCGGATGGAAAGATCAAACTGGAGGAGATCGCGTGAGCAAGATAGCAATCAAAAGAGCTCTGATCTCGGTATCCGATAAGACCGGTCTGATTGAGCTTGCCGGTGCTCTCTCGAAGCTTTCGGTTGAGATTGTTTCTACGGGTTCGACCGCCAAGACCATCGCCGACGCCGGAATACCGGTCGTGCAGGTTAGTGACGTTACGGGCTTTCCCGAGTCATTAGACGGCAGGGTAAAGACCCTTCACCCAAGCATTCATGGCGGCATCCTGGCGGATCTCAGAGAACCTAATCATCGGCAGCAGCTCGACGAGCTCGGCATCAAGCCATTTGAGCTTGTGGTCGTGAACCTGTATCCATTTGTGAAGACGGTCGAATCCGGAGCCGAATACGAAGAGGCAATCGAGCAGATCGACATCGGGGGTCCTGCCATGGTTCGGGCCAGCGCCAAGAATCATGCCAACGTCGCAATCGTGGTAAACCCAAGTCGATACGACCAGCTGATTGCTGCCGCTCAGGCTGGGGGCACCGACCTCGAGCTGCGCAAGCAGCTGGCACTGGAGGCTTTCAGCCACACCGCCAACTATGACCTGGCGGTATCGGGGTGGCTAGGTTCGCAACTGGGAAGCGATCGATTGGGTTTGAGCTTTCACAAGCAGGCCGACCTTCGCTACGGCGAAAACTCCCACCAGGCGGCAGCACTCTTTAGCGACGGCACTGGTTCAGGCTTGGCTGGTGCCGAACAGCTCGGTGGCAAGGAGATGTCCTACAACAATTTTGTAGATGCCGATGCGGCACTGCGTGCTGCGTACGACTTTGCAGAACCCGCCGTTGCGATCATCAAGCACGCTAATCCCTGCGGCATAGCGATTGCCGATCCCGAGGCTGGCGATGCGATTGCCTCGGCACATCTCAAGGCCCACGAAACCGATTCGGTCTCAGCCTTCGGCGGCGTGATCGCCGCAAATCGACCAGTCACCAAACTTATGGCCGAGCAGGTGTCCAAGGTCTTCACCGAGGTCATCGTCGCCCCCGACTACGAGTCTGGGGCACTAGAGGTTCTGGCTGGAAAGAAGAATCTCCGCATCCTGAGGCTTCAGTCCGACTATGCCTTGCCTGCCAGGGAGCTGAGGCAGATATCGGGAGGCATGCTCTCGCAGGAGCCAGACAATTTTGCAAACCTGAATTCTGCTAAGTGGGAGCTTGTTTGCGGCGCAAAGGCCGATGCTGCCACAATGCGGGATCTCGAGTTTGCCTGGCGGGCTTGCCGGTCGGTGAAGTCAAACGCAATCCTCTTGGCATCAGGTGGTGCGGCGGTCGGCATTGGTATGGGGCAAGTTAATCGGCTCGATTCGGCAAGGCTTGCCATCAGCAGGGCGGGGGAGCGAGCATCTGGAAGTGTTGCTGCCTCCGATGCCTTCTTCCCATTTGCCGATGGGCTAAAGGTTCTCATTGACGCGGGAATCTCTGCCGTGGTTCAGCCCGGTGGAAGCATGCGAGACGAAGAGGTTATCGCAGCGGCAAAAGAAGCGGGCATCACGATGTATTTCACGGGTGAGAGACACTTCTTCCACTAGGAATCTCTTTACCGCCCGCCCTGTTAGTCTGTAGGGCTGCCCTGATGCGGCGAAAGTGAAAAATGCCACAGTCCGAGTCCTCAACGTTCAAGACCCTGATGCGTCTTGTGCCATATGCCAAGAAGGCTATTCCTCGACTGGTGCTGGGTATTTTTGCCGGCATTGCCGCGCACATGTTTGCTCTTGCCATCCCGCAGTTTCTCCAAGACTTAGTCAACTCTCTGGTTGCAGGAGGTGTTGACGCGCTGATTCCGGCCGTCGGATTCATCGTTCTGCTGGGTGTCATGGAGGCCGGGTTTGTCCTGCTTAGGCGTTGGCTCGTGCTAACGCCGGGCACCCATGTCGAGGCAGGCATGCGTAACACGCTCTATGAGAAGCTGCAGGATCTCCCGGTTGCCTTCCACGACCGTTGGCCCTCAGGCCAGCTTCTTTCGAGAGCCGTGTCTGACCTCCACCTCATCCGTCGCTGGATGAGCTTTGGACTCGTGCTGTTCGTCGCGAACTTCATCACGATCGTTGCGGGTTTGTTCATCCTCTTCACCTTTAGCTTCTGGCTCGGACTCATATTCTTTGTCACCACCGTTCCGATCTGGATCGCCGGTTTCGCCTTCGAGGCCAAATACAAGGTCGTCGCAAGGCTCTCGCAAGACCAGTCCGGAGATCTTGCGACCAGGGTTGAGGAAGCTGTTCACGGTGTCAGGGTGCTGAAATCCTTTGGCAGGGGAGCCTTTGCCGCCAGCCAGTTCTCTTCGCAGGCATCAGATCTGCAATCAACCGAGATGCGCAAGGCCAAGGCAGTTGCCAACATCTGGCTCTATCTGATTTTGATTCCCGAGCTCGCAATCGGGCTCTCCATGCTCGCCGGGGTTTGGTTGGTCGCGCAGGGCGAGATGAGCGTGGGAACGCTGGTGGCGTTCTTCGCAACGGCAATGGTTTTGCGTTGGCCAACGGAGTCGCTCGGCTTCTTGCTCTCCTTCACGCTCGAGGCAAAGACCGCAACCGAGCGCTTCTTTGAGGTGATGGACGAGCTGAATCCGATCACCGATCCCAAATCGCCAAAGCAGGTTGCAGACCCTAAGGGACTTCTAGAGTTTCGAGACGTGGTCTTCCGCTATCCCGATGCCGCAGAAGACACCGCTCCTCTACTAGATGGGGTAAACCTGAGGATTCAGCCCGGTGAGTCAGTCGCGCTGATTGGTCTAACAGGTTGCGGCAAGAGCACGCTAACGGCCCTAACTACCAGGCTCTATGAGGTCACCGGGGGCTCCATCACAATCGATGGCGTCGACATCCGAGAAGTTTCAAGGGCGGAGCTTAGAACGCTGATTGCGATGGCCTTTGAAGATGCCACCCTGTTCTCCTCCTCGGTTAGAGACAACGTGCTGCTTGGTAATGAGAACGAAAACGAAGCCGACTTGAAACAGGCCCTCGAGATCGCCCAGGCTCAGTTTGCCTATGAGCTGCCCGACGGCCTGGACACCACTATCGGTGAGGAAGGCCTCTCGCTCTCGGGAGGTCAGAGGCAGCGTCTGGCCCTTGCCAGAGCGGTGGCGGCAAAGCCGAGAATCCTAGTTCTTGATGATCCGCTTTCGGCCCTCGATGTCGACACGGAAGCAATGGTTGAAGACGCGCTGAGACACGTGTTGAAGGACACCACCGCGTTGATTGTCGCCCACCGACCTTCGACCGTGATGCTGGCGGACAAGGTGGCGCTGCTCGAGGATGGCAAGATCACTGCGTTTGGAACCCACCAGGAGCTCCTGCGCAACTCGCAGCACTACCGCTACGTAATCACCTCCTTGGACGAGGAGCAGAAAGAGCGGGAGGTGAACATCTGAGCCTCTACGGGACAAACGACGAGGAGCGCACGGACCTGACTAAAGAGGAGTCACGTTTCGTTCGGGCGCGCTCGCGAAGGCTTCTTGGCTCGCTGTTGCAGCCAATGCGACTGCGACTGATCTTGGCAGTGTTCCTGGGCATCACCTCAACTGCGATAAGGGTTGCCGGCCCGGCACTGATTGACGCTTGGAATCGACTGGGCCTTGCCCAGGGCGATTCTGCGTGAATACAACGAGCTCTGGATAGTTGTGATTACCTATCTGTCTGCGGCCGTGATGACAAGCGTGCTGACCTACTTCTTCCTGATGCTCACTGCTCGCCTGGCCCAAGAGATGCTCTTTGACCTGAGAAACCGCATGTTCGTCCACACCCAGAAGCTAAGCGTTGAGTTCCACGAGCGCTACACCGCCGGCCGGGTGATTGCCCGACAGACCTCAGACCTCGAGTCGATCGGCGAGCTTTTGGCGGGCGGGCTGAATGAGCTGGTTATTGGCGGAATGTTCATGTTTTTCACTGCCATCGCGCTCTTGATTCTTGATCCCGTCTCATTCCTGGTTCTGCTCGGAGCCCTGATCCCGCTCGCGCTGCTAACCCGTTGGTTCCAGGTGAAGACGAATCGCGGCTATCGCAAGCAGCGGGTTGCCTCGAGTCGAATGATTCAGTACTTCGTTGAGACCATGACCGGAATCCGAGCAGTCAAGGCTTTCCGCAAGGAGAAGCGCAACGAGAAGCACTTCGGAGGACTAGTCGAGGATTACCGCAAGCACAACGCTCACCTGATTCAGCTCTTCGGAATCTACGACCCGGGCCTGATCATGATCGGCAACATGACGGTGGCGGTGGTCTTGCTGGTTGGCGGCTTCAGAGTTTTAGACGGCAGCCTCGGCATTGGTGTGCTGACCGCATCGATCCTCTATGCCAGAAGATTCTTTGATCCGATGGAGGAGATTGCGATCTTCTATAACTCCTATCAGTCGGCCGCATCGGCTCTGGAGAAAATCTCTGGAGTGTTGGAGGAGGAGCCATCCGTTCCGGAACCCTCAAACCCGGTTCCTTTTGAGAATGCGAAAGGAAAGGTTCGGTTCGAAGGGGTTCAGTTCCAGTACTCGACCGGCCCGGTTGTTCTAAAGAAGTTCGATTTGGAGATCCCGTCTGGCCAGACTATCGCGCTGGTTGGAACCACGGGCGCCGGAAAGTCGACCCTTGCCAAGCTCATCTCGCGCTTTTATGACCCAAGCCTTGGAAGAGTAACCATCGACGACATCGATGTCCGCGAGGTTGCCAACAAGGATCTTCGCCGCGAGGTTGTCATGGTCACCCAGGAGGCCTATCTGTTTTCTGGAACGGTGGCCGAGAACATCCAGTTGGGAAGGCCGGGTGCATCACTCGAGGATGTTATGGCGGCGGCGAAGGCCGTTGGAGCCCACGAGTTCATCACGAGGCTCCCCGATGGCTACGACACCGATGTCAATAAGCGCGGTGGGAGGGTCTCTGCCGGGCAGCGTCAGCTGATTTCATTTGCCAGGGCATTCTTGGCAAACCCTGCTGTTCTGATTTTGGACGAGGCAACCTCATCGCTCGATATCCCATCTGAGCGCATGGTGCAGCGCGGCCTCAAGACGCTACTTGCGGGAAGAACTGCGGTAATCATCGCTCACCGCCTTTCGACCGTCTCGATAGCCGATCGAGTATTAGTAATGGAACACGGCGAGATTATCGAGGACGATTCGCCGACCACCCTGGCCGCCGGCGATGGCAAGTTCGCAAGGCTCTACAAGGCCTGGCGAGATTCTCTGGTCTAGTTTTCCTGCGGCTCTACAAGCAGAGCGATTGCGCTCATCGGTGGGAGGGTCGTGCTCAGGATGCCGTCCGAGATTACGTGGCTTTCGCCGTCAATCAGGTTGACATATTCGCCATCCGGCAGTGTGGTCTGAATGCTCACGCTCATTTCCTGGGTGTCGAAGACGTTGGTGATGAAGTAGCCGATGCCCTCTCTTGCAAATCCATACACCCCGCGCTCGCGGTACTTCTCGACCACAGCGGCATTACCGACTACGTCTCGGAAGCGAATCATGTTGATCGTTGATTGCCAGCGGTGCTGGCAGATCCACTCGTAGTTCTTGTATTCAGCCTTTGGTGCGGTAACGCCAGCGCAGTCAATCGGCTGAATCCCCTTGACGGTCTCATAGGGGCCGGAGTCCCTGGCTGGGAAGGCGTATGAGGAGTAGAGCATGGGCTGACCGTAGTCCTCGGCCAACATCATTGCGGTCGCCAGCTCGAAGTAACGTGAGTCTTTGTAGCTGAGGGTCTCACCATTGCGCTCGGTGTCGTGGTTCGAAACAAAGGCGACGGTCTGCGAGCTCGGTGTGAAGTCGCGGAACCGAATCGCGCTTGCGGCAGGGGGGATTACCTCACCCTTGAAGTAGCTGCGCATGTTTCTTGCGTAGTCAAACTCCCAAACCTCTCCGGAATCAAGATATTGCTCCGGTTGCACCGGCTCGCCACCACCGCGGATTACCTCGTGGATGATGCGCGTGCCCTCCGGAAGCTGATCGATGATGACCTTCAGGTCTGGCGCATACATGTGTTTTGCGGCATCGATCCTGAATCCTGCTACCCCTAAGGAAAGCAGGTCATTGAGGTAGCCGAGAATGTTTTGCTGAACGTTCTGTCTGGTCTGGTCGAGGTCGCTCAGGCCAAGGAGCTCGCAGGTCTGGACCTGGGCGAGATTCTTGTAGTTCTCGATCGAGTCATTGGGGGTGAGGTTGCAGTTGTGGAAGTCTTCGCGGGTGTAGAGGCCCGGATACTCATATTTGGTGAACTCGGTCCCGGCGTATCCTGTGCCGCTGGACTGGGCGGTCATGTGGTTTATGACCGCGTCGGCGATGATCTCAACGCCAAAATCGGTGCAGGTCTGAACCATGGTTGAGAATTCAGCCCTGGTTCCCAGGCGCGACTCAATCTGGTAACTAACGGGCTGGTAGACCGTCCACCACGCAGCCCCGGTGATGTGTTCCTGGGGAGGGGAAACCAGAACCCAATCAACCCCGGCCTTTGCCAAGAACGAGCACTCGCGCTCTACTGACTCCCATGGCCACATAAACAGCTGCACCCCAACAAGGGACTCGTAGCGGGGTTCGGGCTGTGGCTCTGGTTCGGTTGCCGAACAGGATGTCAGCAGAAGGGCAGACGCTAGGGCAGAGGCTAAGACTCTCAGACGCATGGGGGTAATCGTAACCGATAGGCTAGGGGGCGTTGTTTAGCGCCTTTCGCGCACTCAAATCAGGAGAAAAATGAGCAAAATCAAGGTGGTTGGCAAGGTCGTCGAACTAGACGGCGACGAGATGACTCGCATTATCTGGCAGGACATCAAGGACAACCTAATTCTTCCCTTCCTAGACGTGGAGCTCGAGTATTACGACCTTTCGGTTCAGCACCGCGATGAGACCGACGACCAGGTCACCATCGATGCGGCAAACGCCATCAAGAAGCACGGCGTTGGAGTGAAGTGTGCCACCATCACACCGGATGAGGCTCGCGTCGCGGAGTTTGGTCTCAAGAAGATGTGGCGCTCACCAAACGGAACCATCCGAAACATCCTTGGCGGGGTGGTCTTCCGCGAGCCGATCATCATCTCGAATATCCCAAGACTCGTTCCAGGTTGGACCAAGCCGATTGTCATCGGCCGTCACGCACATGGCGACCAGTACAAGGCAACAGACTTCAAGGTCCCAGGGGCCGGAACCGTGACCATCACCTACACCCCTGCCGATGGCTCTGAGCCACAGACCATGCAGATAGCCGAGTATCCAGAGACCGGTGGCGTGGCGATGGGAATGTATAACTACATCGACTCGATCAGGGACTTCGCAAGGGCATCGTTCAACTACGGGCTTTCACGCGGCTACCCCGTCTACATGTCAACCAAGAACACGATTTTGAAGGCCTACGATGGCGCTTTCAAGGACACCTTCCAGGAGGTCTTTGATGCCGAGTATGCCGACAAGTTTGCCAGCGCAGGGCTCACCTACGAGCACCGCCTGATCGACGACATGGTCGCAGCGGCGCTGAAGTGGGAGGGTGGATACGTCTGGGCCTGCAAGAACTACGACGGTGACGTCCAGTCCGACACCGTTGCCCAGGGCTTCGGATCCCTCGGTCTGATGACCTCGGTGCTCTCGACACCAGATGGCAAGAGCGCATTGGCCGAGGCGGCTCACGGCACCGTCACACGCCACTACCGCCAGTGGCAAAAGGGCGAGAAGACTTCGACCAACCCGATTGCTTCAATCTATGCCTGGACCAGGGGCCTGATTCACAGGGCAAACCTCGATGGCACCCCTGAGGTCAAGGAGTTTGCACTGACCCTGGAGGATGTGATTGTGAAGACAGTCGAGTCTGGACACATGACCAAGGACCTTGCCGCACTGGTTGGTAAGGATCAGAAGTGGCAGACCACCGAGGAGTTCATGGCGACCCTAGCCGAGAATCTCAGGAAGCGAATGGCCTAACAACAAGCGCCCCCGGGGCGCTGTGGATAACTCCCTGCAGGATTCTGCGGGGAGTTTTACCTTTTCGGGCATGAAAAAACTTGCCCAGACAATAATTGCCACTCTTCTCTCATTCAATCTGACCACCTTGGCCGCGGCGGCCGATGAGGTCTGCGTTGGTGACGTTTGTATCGTCACCTTCTCCTACACCGGGGCTGCCCAGCAGTGGAGCGTGCCAGCCGGTGCCACCAGCATAAGTTTTGAGGTTTATGGTGCCTCTGGCGCGCGTGGTGGTGGCGGAGGTCTCATCACTGGCAGCCTCATCGGAAGCTTTCAGACCCTGACGATTGTCGTCGGGGGAATCGGCAGCCAAGGTAACAACGCTGCCGGCGGCTTCAACGGAGGTGGCCGGGCAGGCGGTAACCGTGGCAATGAAGGCTCCGGGGGAGGAGCCAGCGATATCAGGATTGGCTCAGAACTCTCGGATCGAATCGTTGTGGCCGGTGGTGGCGGTGGTGGCGGAGGTTACTCAGGTGCTTCGGGCGCAGCCGGAGGCGGCCTACTTGCTCCAGCGGGTCCCTCTGGCCAGGGAGGCGGCGGTGGCGGCGGAACGCAAGTGGCCGGTGGAACTGCAGGTTACTCCAATGGCGGCTCGGCAGCCTCTGCAGGAAGCTTTGGCCAGGGCGGTACTGGCGGAACGAGCTGGAATGCTGGTGGCGGCGGCGGCGGCGGGGGCTGGTATGGCGGCGGCGGCGGCGGAGGAGATGACGACGACTGTTGCGACGATGGCGGTGGTGGCGGCGGCGGATCTTCCTACGCCTCTGAGTCGCACACAATCAACGTCTCCCACCAGGTTGGAGTAAACAGCGGCCATGGTCGAGTGGTTCTTAGCTATCAGCTGCTCCCCTCGGTGGTCAGCTTTGAAGGCGAGCAGCTCTCAAGCCAGAGTGCCGTTGCCACCCTGACCATGAGCAAGGAAATCGTTGGCTTGGAAGCCCAAGACTTCGAAGTATCAGGAGGCTGCGCGATCGGGGAGCTGTCGGTTGCCAGCTACTCAGCAACGATAGGACTAATCAGCTGCAGCTCCGCAGTGGTGACTCTGACCCTGCTGGCCAACAGTGTTGGCAGCGGAAGCCTGGGGCCGGCACAGAATGAAACCCTAAGTTTTCCCTTTGATGGTGATCACCC
>JAPOHQ010000015.1 GCA_029979375.1 Microbacteriaceae bacterium | reverse complement strand
CTTGTTCTTCGAGTGAACCTTGAGAATCTGCTCCCTGCCCTTGAGATCCGGTGCGGTGACTCCAACCTGGCGGTCGAATCTGCCCGGGCGCAATAGCGCCGGGTCCAAAACGTCGGGGCGGTTGGTCGCAGCGATCAGGATCACATTGGTGGAGGTGTCGAAACCATCCATCTCAACCAGCAGCTGGTTCAGGGTTTGCTCGCGCTCGTCATTACCGCCACCGATGCCGGTTCCGCGGTGGCGACCAACGGCATCAATCTCGTCCACGAAGATGATCGCGGGAGCGGACTGCTTGGCCTGCTCGAACAGGTCGCGGACCCTCGAGGCACCGACACCCACGAACATCTCGACGAAGTCGGAGCCGGAAATCGAGAAGAACGGCACGCCAGCCTCGCCGGCAACCGCCTTGGCGATCAGGGTCTTACCGGTCCCCGGAGGGCCATAGAGCAGAACGCCGTGCGGAATCTTTGCGCCCATCTCCTGGAACTTTTTGGGGTTTTTCAAAAACTCTTTGATCTCGGTGAGCTCCTCGATTGCCTCCTCGATGCCCGCGACATCTTCGAAGGTGATCTTGCTCATCTCCTTGCTAACGAGCTTTGCCTTGCTCTTTCCAAACTGCATGACCCCGCGGCCGCCGCCGGCCATCGAGCTCATCAGGAACCAGAAGAGCGCCAGGATGATGACAAATGGCAGCAACGAGCCCAAAAGAGCCAAGAACCATGGGGTTGATGGGACCTCGTCGGTCCAGCCATCAGAGATCTGGGCCTCGGAGATGATCGTTGCCACGGTCTCCGCGCGGCCGGTGACGAAGTAGAACTGGACCATCTCACCAAACTCGGCATCCGGGTTCTGCAGAACCACATCGACGCGCTGATCACCATCGAACACTGTCACCTTCTCGGCACTGCCCGAGCGAATCATCTCGAGTCCGACCTGGGTGTCGACCTTGGTGTATTGCTGGGTGTTCATCAGGGAGCTGCCTGCAAACACCACGATCAGTGCGATCGCAATCCAGAGCCAGGGCCCGCGAACAAACTTCTTCAGCTTGCCGCTTGCGTCCTTCTTGGTATCAGTCATCTAATAAAGCCTCTTTTTAGCTGTAGACGGAAGGGGAGAGCACTCCCACCCCATCAAACGAACGGTAGTTCTCGTTGAAGTCGAGCCCATAGCCCACAACGAAAGCATTTGGAATATCAAACCCCACCCATCTGACAGCTATCTTCACCTTCGCAGCTTCGGGCTTCCTGAGAAGTGTCACGATCTCTACCGACCTCGCTCCCCTGGCAGCCAGATTGGCCGATAGCCAAGAGAGCGTGAGCCCGGAGTCGATGATGTCCTCGACAATCAAAACGTCGCGGTCCTTGATGTCGGTGTCGAGATCCTTGAGGATCCGAACCACACCAGATGAAACGGTCCCCGATCCATAGCTCGAGACCGCCATCCAATCCTGCTGGGTTGGAATCGTGAGCGCCCTGGAGAGATCGGCCATGAATGGCACCGCACCCTTCAGGATGCCCAGCAGCAAGACGTCCGTGCCGCGGTAGTGCTCGTCGATCTCTGCCGCAATTTCGGCAATGCGCTCTTTAATCTGGTCAGCGGTCACCAGGACCTCTGTGATGTCGGGGTGATTTAGCTGCAAGGGCTAGCTCCGGTGGTCAGTCTTTTTTGAAAACGAGGTGGTTCGCTACCCGCTCTACTGTAATGCCAGAAAGACTCAGCGGTTTTTGTCCGTGCCAGCTCAGCACCAGGGCCTCAACCTCCAAGACCTGCTGCCGAGAGACCGACTTGGCCCCGGCCCGCTGGCAGATGTGCAAAATGGTCTTTCGCCGAATAGCCTCGTGCGCCTGCTCCAAGACCTCGGTGGAAAGAGTGAGGGCCTCGTTTTCCTCTTTCGCCTCGACTGCGAGTTCCTCGGCAAGCTGCGAAATCAGATCATCTGCCTCGAAGGCGCTCTGAGCGGTCCTTGCGAGCGCCGCCGCATAGCCGGGGCCGAGGGTCTTCTCAAGCTGCTCAACCTGCTTGCGGACCCTCACCCTGCTGAAGCGATCGTCTAAGTTCTGCGGATCGTCCCAGAACTCGACTCCCTGGTCCAGGCAGGCCTGGCGGAGTGTGGCGCGAGGAATATCAATCAGCGGCCTGGCAACCCTGCGCTCGGCATCGAGTGCTGGCATTCCGGAGATTGACCGCAGTCCCGAACCGCGGGCAAGCCCCAGTAGCACGGTCTCTGCCTGGTCGTCCTGGTTGTGCCCGAGCAGAATCAGCTCGGCTCCAAGGAGCTCCCTGGCTCTGCCGAGGGCCTCGTAGCGAGCATCCCTAGCCGCGGCCTCAAGACCCGCTCCGGTGTTTTCGACCTCAACCTGCTCGATAACCACCGGGTCGAGTCCGAGTGCTTGGCAGCGCTCGGTGGCCTGACTAGCAACCTCGTGAGAGCCTTCCTGAATGGAGTGATCCACAATCACCGCACCTGCGCGCAGTCCGAGGCGCGGGGCCTCAAAGGCCGTTGCGGCCGCCAGCGCCATCGAGTCGGCTCCGCCTGAGCAGGCAACCAGAACCAGCGCCTGAGCTTCTAGGTTCTGACCCTCGAGCAGCTCCCGCACCGCCCTCCTGGCATCTGCCATGGCGGGTGTGAGCCTCGGTCTTACTGGCATAGTCTCAATTCGCTAATCTTTATCAAAGCCTATTTAGGAGAAACATTGTCTTACGACGTAGTTATCGAGATTCCACGCGGCAGCAGAAACAAGTATGAGATCGACCACGAAACTGGCAAGGTCTGGCTCGACAGAGTTCTCTTTACGCCGTTTGTTTACCCAGTCGACTATGGCGCGTTTGAAAACACGCTCGGCGGCGATGGCGACCCACTGGACGCACTGGTAATTCTCGAATACCCCGTCTACCCGGGCACCCACATGACCGTGCGTCCGGTTGGCATGCTCCTAATGGAGGACGACGGCGGTCAGGACGAGAAGCTGCTCTGCGTCCTTGAAAAGGACCCGAGGTTTGCCCACATCCAGGACATCCAGGATGTCCCGCAGCAGACCAAAAATGAGATTGAGCACTTCTTCGAGCACTACAAGGACCTAGAGCCTGGAAAGTGGGTAAAGCTTGCGGGTTGGCAGAACAAGGCTGCTGCCATCAAGGTCTTGGAGGAGGGCTACGCCAACTACAAGGGTTAGTTGCTGCTAGCCGTTGGCCTGCCCGCATAGGGCCAGATCTCGCCATAGCGCACCGGCACGATCCTGACGGTTCGCGCTGGGTTAGGTGCCTCGAGCATCATGCCGTCACCGAGATAGATGGCAACGTGATACTTGTCTCCCGAGAACGCGCTCTCCTGTGACCACCAGATCAAATCTCCGCGCTGAATCTGCTGGAACGGAACTAGCTTCTTTTGGCTGGCAAGCACGTTGTATTGGGCGGTGGCAGAGTGCCAGCCGATATAGACACCGGCTGCGGCATAGCTCTTCATGGTGATACCGCTGCAGTCCCAGACGTTTGGCCCGGCCCCTCCCAGAACATATCGCTCACCCAGCTGCTCCGAGGCAAATGCAATCGCGGTCTCGACCTTGGCCCAGTCGGGCTCACCAACTGTGTAGAGCTCGGGGGCCGTTGGGGCGGTCTTGATCAGGTTTTGTCTGCGCTCGGCCTCAAGCCCTTCCCTGCGCTGGCGCTCCAGGTCCTCCGCGGTGTCCTTCAGATCCGCGAGCTGCTCCATCATGGTCGAGCGCTCGCGCTCGGTCTGGGCAACCTTCTTGATTACAGCGTCGGCCGCATCCTGGGCCTCCTGATAGAGCCTCCCGGCCTCGGCCTCAATCTCCTCTAGCTCCAGCTGCGACTGTTCGAGCTCGAGAGCCAAGGCCTCCGCCTGGGCCTGCTTATCCAGGCTTGCCTGGTAGATGGCTTCGGTGCGCTGCGCGATGATCTCCTGCATGCTCATGCGAAACAGGATGTCTTCGGCATCTTCGGGATTGAACAAAAGCTCCAGAGTGGTGTTGCTCACCGAACGTTCCCTGACCATCTGGGCGACGATTTGCCCGAGTTGAATCCTTGCGGTCTCGGCCTCCTGGGAGGACTGAGTCACCTTGTCCTCGAGGGAGTCAACCTTGGCTCGCATCTCGGAGGTTCGATCAACTGCCTGGTTGTATTCCTCATTCTTCTTCAGGGCGATGATCTCTAGGGCCTGCGCCTCTTCTTCGAGCTGGTCCAAGAGACCCTCGATGCGCTCGATCATCTTCTGCTTTTCTTGCACGTCGCGCTTGGCTGCGGCAACCTCGGCCGCGCTTGGGTAATCGGGGACGGCAAAGGCCGGAGTAATCAGGAGGGTGCCGGCCAATAGACCCGCGCCAGCAAGGCTCGCGAGCAGGGCTTTTTTGCGCAAGAGGGCACCTCCTTCTTCCTCAAATCTAAAACGAACTCTCAAGTATCGCCTGAGAGTTTGCCAAGTGTTGCGCAACCTGCCGACGCACCAGTAGTCTTGTGCGTCGGTGCTTTGAAGTCGCCAGCTTCTGGCCCCATCGTTTAGCGGCCTAGGACGCCGCCCTTTCACGGCGGTAGCACGGGTTCGAATCCCGTTGGGGTCACTAGGCGATGAGAAGTACCTCCTGGCCCTGTAGCGCAGTTGGTTAGCGCGCCGCCCTGTCACGGCGGAGGTCGCGGGTTCAAGTCCCGTCAGGGTCGCTTCGCGTAAAGCGAATGGGGAGCGAGAGCTCCAAGGCTCTGTAGCTCAGTTGGTAGAGCGAACGACTGAAAATCGTTAGGTCACCGGATCGACGCCGGTCGGAGCCACCAGAAAGAGGCAGATAGTGACGATTTTGTTCGGATTGCTATCTGCCTTTTCTTATGGCTATGCCGACTTCGTCGGCGCCCTGGCCGCCAAGAAGGTTCGGGCCCTCAGCGTTACCACCGTCGCATTCAGCTTCGGTCTGGTGGTGGCGCTTGTCTCCTCAGCCTTTTTCGGGGCGAGCTACGGGCCAGAGGTAATCCGAATCGGCATCCTGGCCGGCATCTCATCGGCGGCGGCCATAACCTTCCTCTATGCGGCGCTCGCACTTGGACCGATCTCGATTGTCAGCCCCTTCACCGCAGTTCTCTCAGCCGTAATACCGGTGGTGGTTGACGTGGCGCTCGGGCAACAGCTGAGCTCGCTGATTGGCGTTGCCATCGTGTTGATTTTGATTGCGGTGGTGCTGGTCGCATTTATCCCGGGTGATGACGTGAGGCTTCCATCGCTGAGGGCAAGCCTCTACTCGGTCGGGGCCGGACTTGGGTTCGCTGGCATCTTTCTGTTTCTTGACATGACCCCAAGCGACTCCGGACTGGGAGTGCTGGTCGTGATGCGCATCGTGGGCATCTCGATAATGGCTTTGGGCCTTCTTGGTCTCTTCTTCTCGAAGCGCTCCAAGGTTGTTTTAGAGAAGGAAATCTTTGCCGCCGGAACCATCTGGCTTGTCTTGCTTGCAGGCCTTGGTGATGTGACGGGCAATGTCTTCTTCATGATTGCAACCAGCTCGGGAGCGCTGGCGATTGCTGCGGTGCTGAGCAGCCTGTATCCGGTGGGAACGATTGTGCTGGCAAGGGTGTTTCTGAAAGAGAAGATAGCTTTGAGCCAGAGCATCGGAATAGCTTTAGCAATAGTCGCCTGCGCGCTGTTGAGCGTGGGCTGAATCGAGGCAGAAATTGAATAGGGTTCGCAACCGCTGGGTTGGCCTGGTCTTTATCTCGATGGCGATCTCACTGGTCATCATCGACGGCACGATCGTCAACACCATCTTCCCCAAGATCATCGATGAGCTAGCGCTCAGTTCGACCGAGGTCCAGTGGGTCCAGGAGAGCTACGTCCTGGTCTTTGCCTCAACCCTCTTGGTCTGGGGTTCGCTCGCCGATCGGATTGGTCGAAAGCGGCTGCTCATGATCGGCATCGTGATATTCATAATCGCCTCCGTCTGGGCCGGTTCCACCGACTCGGCAGGTGCAATGATCTTGGCCAGGGTCGTGCAGGGATTTGGTGGCGCAATGGTGCTGCCGACGACCCTGTCGCTCGTGAATGCAAACTTTCAGGGCAAGGAGCGTGGCATCGCCTTCGCAGTTTGTGTCGCAACCATCGGCGGCATGGTCGCGGTTGGTCCGGTGCTCGGAGGATGGCTGGCCACCGATTTCACTTGGCGCTGGGCGTTTTTGGTAAACCTGCCGCTGGGCATCATCATCCTGGCCGGACTGCTCTACTTCATCCCGGAATCCAAGGCCGAGCAGCTGCGCAAGGGTATCGACTGGATCGGCGCCGCGGTTTCGGTGATCATGTTTGGAACTTTGGTCTTTGGGCTCATCGAGGGCCGCGTCTATGGCTGGCTCACCCCGGCCGACGGCACCGAGTTTGCCATCGGTGACTGGAGTTGGCCGCTGCAGGAAATCTCCGTGATTCCATTTGCGCTGGCGATCGCGCTTGTCAGCACCATCGTCTTCGTCTTGTGGGAACGCAAGCGAGAGAGCGAGGGCAAGAGCGTGCTGCTAGACCTTGGGCTTTTCTCAATTGCCTCTTTCCGCAACGGTTCGCTTGCAGCCATGATCATCTCGCTTGGCGAGTTCGGGCTGCTCTTCGCGATTCCGCTCTGGCTCCAGAATGTTCTTGGCCTGAGCCCAATCAGCTCGGGACTCGTCTTGCTCTGGTTGGCTGGCGGCGCCTTTGTCGCCTCTGGCCTTGGTGGGGCGCTGGCGGGCAAGCTTCCGCCGGCTAGGGCCGTGCAGATTGGCGTTGCCCTCGAGTTGATTGGTGTTGCTGGAGTTGGGTTTATTGCCTCCACCGACTCCGGCTGGGGACCGGTGGCACCCTTCTTGTTTGTCTACGGCATCGGCATTGGTCTGGCGACAGCCCAGTTGACCGGAGTGATCATGGTCGACGTTCCGATGCAGCAGGCAGGTCAAGCTTCCGGATCACAGTCCACCGTTCGCCAGGTGGGCAGCGCCTTGGGTATCGCGGTCTTGGGAACCATGCTCTTCACCGGAACCCAGGTATCACTCGAGGACCGGCTCGATGAGATCGGCGTCGCCAGCTCCCAGCAGACCCTGATTGTTGAAAGCGTTGTCGACTCTGCCGGAGGCGTCATCCCGGCTCTCGATGAGATCCTCACCGCTCAGCAGGTTCCACAATCAATCGCGACGGATATTCAGGCGGCTGCCGGGGATGCCTTCACCGACGGCGCTCGCTGGGCAGCCTTCGCAGCTGCTGGCTTTTTGCTCCTTGGCTTTGCCTCGACCTTCAGGCTCGGGTCTAGAGCGCCGGCTAAAGGTTAGTGTCGGCGAACTCAACCATCGCGTCGTAGATGTATTTTCCAAGACCTTCGCGATAGCCCTCGTAGGTTTCGCGGTAGCCGGTTGGCAGCACGAAGCTCATGGCTAGGGACTTGTAGGCCTCTTTGCTCGGTGTCCAAAACTGCATGCAGAAATCGAAGTGTTCTCTAACGGCAGCCTGCATCTCTTCCGATCCGGTTAGCTGCCCCTCATCCAGGCACTTGACCATCTTCAGGGTGATCGCCTCAAACTGCTGAGCGAAGCGCTGGTTCTCCTGCTCGCTGTAGTTGTTTTGGTAATAGCTTCCCGAGATGATCTGGTTATCCGAATCGAAATTCACCTCCTCAGGCTAGCAATTTCGCTAGTGTGAGAGACGTGTTAGCCAACTGGAGAGTGGCTGGCATGGTGTTTATTGGTGGCTCAATTGGAACCATGCTTCGCTATCTGCTGCACGAAGTTATTGCAGCGCGCCATGAGTTCCCCACGTCCGAGCTCCTCGCTTTGACCTTTGTCAATCTCTTTGGCTCCTACTTCCTCGGTGTGACCGCGAGGCATCCAGTTTTTGATGGCGAGCGACGCAAGGCATTTTTTGCAACTGGCTTTGCCGGTGGCTTCACGACCATGAGCGCACTAACCGTTTTCATCGACTCCGAGGGGCTCTCTCCGGAGATTGCCCTGATGCTCTTCGTCGGCGTGATCTGCTACGCGATCGGTTGGCACCAGGGCCGCAGGGCAGCCAAGCGGAGGGCCAAGTGACAAACTCTTTGCTTTTGGCCCTGATGATCGGCGCAGCCGGTGGTGTTGGTGCTGTGATTCGCTACCTGATGATCTCTTGGCATGGAGCCCTGCCCTTTGGCCTGATCGCGGTGAACGTGTTGGCGGGAGCCTTGGTCGGTTTCATCTATGACGGCAGCCTCACCCAGGACTGGCTGATAATCGCCTCGGTTGGACTGGCCGGGGGTCTTTCGACATTTGGAACCATGGCTGGCGAAGCCTTTGACTATTACCATCGCGGGAGACTGGTGCAAATGTTCCTGACCCTCGCCATCAATGCCCTGATGCCCGTGCTGGCAATGCTCCTTGTCATGACCTTCCTCTAACTTTTGCTATCATCTTGCAAGGTTTCCTAAAGGTTTCCGGGGCGCGGTGCGCTCAGGCTTGTGAGAGAAAAAGGGGGCTCGCCATGGGGCGTGGCCGTCAAAAAGCAAAGAATACTAGGGCCGCGCGCGAGCTCAAGTACTACAGCCCTTCCACCGATTACTCTGCGCTGGAAGCCGAACTCAATCAAAAAGCCGGGGACGAAAACGAAGATTATGTCGACCGTTGGGCAGACGACTATGACGAGTCTGCTGAGACGGATGATGACCGCCTAGTTGAACTTGAGGACGAATAGATCTCGAAGTCACCAGGCACTGGCTCCAACAACCAGGCCAACGAGAATCTCCAGGTTTACCCTGTCATCGCGGTAGTCCTCTGTCAGCGCAAAGTACTCTCCATCTTCAGATGCAATTCGTACGGTCCTGCCCTCGGCCTCAAGAAAATCAATCGCGGCCTGCTTTGTCATCCCAACTACCTGACAGGCGAAAACCTTTGTCTCGGTATGGAGCGGGGTGTATTCCTCACCCTGGGTGTCAGGGAAGCAAAGGGAGTTGGGCGTATCGCGCACCACGCTCACCGAGGCATTCTCCGCACCAGTGATTAGTCCAATTAGAAACGCGATCACAGCAGCCAGGAGCCCGAAGGCTCCGGTTGCCACTGCAGCCTTATTGGGCATAGCTTCCCGTGAGCCTCACCGCTCCGCCGCGCACGCCTTTGGCCTCGGAGACGTAGCCGGGAAGTTCTGCATCGCAGGGCGTTGACTCGATAACTCCAAGCTGCCAGGTTGGGATGCCGAGCTGAGTTATCCGAGCTGCAATCTGTTCGGCGCTACCCTTTCGCACCACCAGCGCGAACCCCAGACCCAGGTTCCACGTTGCCTCGAGGTCGGTTAGCTGGTAGCCGCCCCACTCGGCCAGCACTCTAAAAACCTTTGCCGGGCTCCAGGTGGTGCGATCAACATCAAGCGAGACTGACTGTGGCAAGACCCTAGAGAGGTTGGCCGCTATGCCACCACCTGTGATGTGGCTCATTGTTGCAACCTCGCCATCAAACTCAGCAAGCACTCGGTTTAGCACTCCCGAGTAGAGGCGGGTTGGCTCGAGGAGCTCCTCGCCTAGGCCTCGCTCAAACTCCGGCACGGCCTCCGAGTAGCTGAGCTTTCGGTCGCTGACTATCTTGCGAACCAGTGAGTAGCCATTGGAGTGCAGCCCTGAAGAGGCGAGGCCCAGAACGATGTCGCCAACCTCAACCTTTTCGGAGGAGAGGATCTTGCTCTTTTCGACCACTCCCGTTGCAGCGCCGGCGACGTCATACTCATCGGGATCCAACAGTCCTGGATGCTCTGCCGTCTCCCCTCCAACCAGTGCGACATCGACCTGTTTGCAGGCATTCGCAATGCCGCGAACGATGTCTGCGATTCGGGTTGGTTCGAGCTTTCCGCAGGCGATGTAGTCGGTCATGAACAGGCTCTTGGCTCCCGAAACGACAATGTCATCAACCACCATGCCAACCAGGTCCTGGCCGATGGTGTCGTGTTTATCTATCGCCTGGGCAATGGCGACCTTGGTGCCGACCCCATCGGTCGAGGTTGCCAAGATTGGGTGCTCGTAATCCTTTAGGAAGCCCGCATCCACCATGCCAGCGAAGCCGCCGACTCCGCCGAGAACGAGATTGTTGTGGGTTGCGGAGACCGCTTGCTTCATCAGTTCGACGGCCTTGTCACCGGCCTCGGTGTCTACTCCAGAAGCTGCGTAAGGGTTCTCAGTCATCGACGTGGACGTGCTTCTCTTCTTTGATGGTCGCCACCCCACGCTCCAGCAGGTTCTTGCCCAGCTGCTCTGCCGCTGGCAACTCAATCGGGTATTCGCCCGTGAAGCATGCCGTGCAGAGCGATGCGGGTTCCTGATTTGTAGCCGCGATCATGCCCTCCTTGGAGAGGTAGCCGAGCGAGTCCGCTCCGATGGATTGCCTCACCTCATCCGCAGCCAGCCCGGAGGCAATCAGTTCTGCCCTGGAGGCAAAGTCGATTCCGTAGAAGCAGGGCCAGGTAATCGGTGGGCTCGAGATGCGAACGTGGACCTCGGCGGCCCCCGCCTCCTTGAGCATCTTGACCAGCGCCCGCTGGGTGTTGCCTCGCACGATCGAGTCATCCACAACAACCAGGCGCTTTCCGGCAATCACCTCGCGCAGTGGATTGAGCTTGAGCCTGATGCCAAGCTGTCGAATGGTTTGGGAGGGCTGGATAAAGGTTCGGCCGACGTAGGCATTCTTCACGAGCCCGTGACCAAATGGGATCCCGCTCTGCTCGCTATAGCCAATGGCGGCCGGGGTTCCCGACTCAGGGGTTGGCATCACGATGTCAGCCTCCACCGGATATTCCTTGGCCAGGGTTCTTCCCATCTCGACTCTTGACTCATAGACCACTCGGCCATTTATCGCGGTATCGGGTCGGGCGAGGTAGACATACTCAAAGACGCATCCGGCCCGCTTCTCCTGGGCAAACCTGGAAGATCTAAGGCCGTTCTCGTCGATCGCAATCAGCTCACCGGGTTCTACCTCGCGAACATAGGATGCACCAACGATGTCGAGTGCGGCCGATTCCGAGGCGACCACCCAGCCGCGCTCTAGGCGACCCAGCACCAAGGGCCTGACTCCCTGTGGGTCGCGAGCCGCATAGAGGGTGTTCTCGTCCATGAAAACAAAGCAGAAGGCACCCTTGACCTTCGGGAACAGCTCGAGGGCCGTTGCCTCCAGCGAACTGTCCGGGTTGCCTGTGAGCAGCGCGGTAAGGACCGCGGTATCTGTCGTATTGCCGCCGCGAAGCTCACTCTGGTGCTCCGGATAGCGCTCCTGCAAAAGCGCAAGCAGCTCCGAGGTGTTGGTTAGGTTGCCGTTGTGACCTAGGGCAACTGTCCCGTAGGCGGTTCTGCCGAGGGTGGGTTGAGCGTTCTTCCAGTGCGAGGCACCGGTGGTTGAGTAGCGGGTGTGACCGACTGCGATGTGACCGGTGAGCGACTCGAGGGAGGCCTCGCTAAACACCTGGGAAACAAGGCCCATGTCCTTGAAGACAACGATTTTTTCGCCGTTTGCGGTTGCAATGCCGGCCGACTCCTGGCCGCGATGCTGTAGCGCATAGAGGCCGAAGTAGGCAAGCTTGGCGACCTCTTCGCCTTCTGCCCAAACGCCAAAGACGCCGCACTTATCCTGGGGGCCCTTTTCTCCGGGTAGCAGATCGTGATTCAGCTGCCCGTCCCCGCGTATCACTGAATAACCCTATTGGCTACGGCTCGCTTTGCGCGCCGCGAGGAGACAAGATCAAAGATGATTGCAAAGCCAACCCCAAGGCCAAGGCCCAGGGAGGCAAGTGCGATGACCATCAGACCCAAGAAGTTTTCTGGAACCTCAGCACCACCTGGGGAGAGCAGGTAGAGGACCACCGCCACCAGGGCGCCGAGCAGGCCTCCAGTAATCATCCAGGGCAGCACCTTTGGTGCTCGCCTGATCTCGATTTCCTCTTTGCCCACGCGCCCATTATTTCAGCAGAATCCCGACCTTGCTAAAACGGTGCTCGCCGACTACTCTGAAGGGGTTAGGTAGACCTAAGTAAGAGGGATAATGACCACAATTTCAGCTTTGATGCGTGAATCCTCAATGTCAGATCACAAGAGCGCCGAAAGTGCGCACTTCATCAAGCACCTCATGGGTGGAGAGCTCAGCGCAGCTGACTACACCCGCTACCTAAACCAGCTGGCCTATGTCTACCAGGCCCTGGAGCGCAATCTTCCAAGCGAGGCGAGCCTGCCCTTTGCACCAGAGCTGAAGCGATTCGACTCGATCGTTGCGGATCTCGAGCTGCTTGGTGTAGCGGACTGGGCTCAGACCCCAATGCTTCCTGCGACCGCCTCCTATGTTGCAAGGCTCGAGGAGCTCGGCGGCATCGAAGACGTCAGGCTTGTGGCTCACCACTACACCCGCTACCTCGGTGACCTTTCCGGCGGACAGGCAATCGGCGCCCTGGTTCGCCGCCACTACGGCCTAACCGAGGAGCAGACAAGCTTCTATCACTTTGCCCAGATCCCGGCTGTTGTGCCTTTCAAGGAGGCATACCGCGAGGCTCTGGACAACCTGGATGTCACCGACGATGAACTACTGGTTCTGGTCTCCGAAGTGAAGTTTGCCTTCAGGCTCAACCAGCAACTGTTCGTTGAGCTAGGTGACCAGGAGCTAGTTGCCGCTTAGCGGGAAAAGCCCCTCGGCCTGATTGGCCATTACCCCCGAGGCCTTTTGGGCAATCTCGTCGAAGCTGCGCTCTCCTAAACAGAGCTCAACAAACTCAATTGGTTCCAGCTCCAGCACGCTAGGTGGTGTGCCGCGGCGGTGGACTTGGCCCTCTAGGCATTGGACAGCTCCAAATGGTGGGACCCTTATTTCAAGGCTTTTACCCGGGTTGGCAATCTCAAGTTCCTGCAATAGATACCTAACAGCCGTTGCCAACTCTTGCTCTAGGTTGCCAAGAGCCTCTCGGCCCTGCTCGTGAGTAATGCGTCTTCTTGCCACAACCCAATTATTGCCTCGGGTTAGGCCGAGTAAACTCCCGAGGGTGAGAATCCTCGTTCTTGGCTCTGGCGCTCGTGAGCACGCGATCGTCAAAGCACTTATCCGCACCGGCACCCCAAGTGAGAACATCGTTTGCTCACCCGGTAACGAATGGATTGCCAAAGAGGTCGAGGTGCGTTCCGGTATCGACGCCACCGACCGGCTTGAGGTAGTTAAGGTAGCGCTCGAGGAGCGCGTGAACCTTGCAGTTATCGGACCGGAGGCGCCATTGGTTGCCGGTGTTGCCGATGCCCTCAGGGAACAGGGCGTAGCTGTCTTCGGGCCAAGCCAAGAGGCGGCCCAGCTAGAGGGTTCAAAAAACTTTGCCAAGGAGATCATGGCGGCGGCTGAGGTGCCGACCGGCATGGCCCACCAGTGCACCACAATCGAAGAGGTAGAGCATGCCCTCGATCAATTTGGTGCGCCCTATGTCGTCAAGGCCGACGGCCTTGCTGCCGGCAAGGGGGTCATAGTTACGTCCGACAAGCAGGCAGCACTCGAGCACGCAGGCAACTACATCTCCGGCGGGGTCTTGGTCGAAGAGTTCCTGGATGGCCAAGAGGTAAGCCTGTTCTTCCTCTCCGATGGAAAGAGCGTGATGCCGCTGAGTCCAGCCCAGGATTACAAGCGGGCCTTCGATGGTGATCAGGGGCCGAACACCGGAGGCATGGGGGCCTACTCCCCAATCCCATGGTTGCCAGATGGCTTCGTCGAAGAGGTCACGGAACGCATTGCGGAGCCCGTGATCAGGGAGCTGGCAAGGCGCGGAACCGAGTTTGTCGGCCTCCTCTACTGCGGACTGATTGTGACCGAGCGAGGGGTGAAGGTCATCGAGTTCAATGCCCGGTTTGGCGACCCTGAGACCCAGGTTGTCCTGAGGCGCCTTAGCTCCAACCTGGCAGACCTGCTGCTCCGAGCTGCAACCGGCAAGCTGGATGTTGGTCCCTCGGCCGAGTTCTCAAAGAGGAAGGCGGTGACCGTGGTGTTGGCATCGGAGGGTTACCCAACCTCAGCCGCCCCGGTGAGGGAGGTCGGTGGCATCGAGTCAGCCGAGGCCATGGATGACGTCGAGGTCTGCAAGGCCAGCCCGATTGGCAGAGTGCTTTCTGTGGTCGGCTGTGGTGACAGCTTCCAGGAGGCCAGAACCCTGGCCTATGAGGGCCTTAGCAGGATCAGCCTCGAGGGTGGCCACTACCGAAGCGATATTGCGGCGAGGGTCAGCTAATTGGAACTTGCAGGATTCACCCACAGCTACTCGGGAAAGGTTCGCGAGCTCTATGAACCGAATGACCCCGCCCACTCTCACCTGGTCCTGATAGTTGCGACCGACACGGTCAGCGCCTTTGACCACGTCCTCGAGCCCGAGATCCCGGGCAAGGGTGAAAACCTAACCAAGATGACCAATTGGTGGTTTGACAGGCTCGATTTTCCAAATCACCGCAGCTCGGAACTAGAGCCTCCCACAGAGGTTAGCGAGCGGGCAGTGGTTGCCAAGAAGCTCGATATGTATCCGATCGAGTGTGTGGTCAGGGGCTACCTCTCAGGCTCGGGGTGGAAGGAATATCAACAAACAGGTTCCGTTTGTGGCATCGAGCTGCCCGAGGGGCTGAGCTTCGGCGATCGCCTGCCAAACCCCATCTTCACACCAGCATTCAAGGCCCCGCAGGGTGAGAAGGACGAAAACATCAGCTACGAAAGGGTTGTCGAGCTCGTGGGTCCCGAGATCGCAGAGCGACTTAGAGACAATTCACTCGCGATCTTCATCGAAGCCTCGATGCTCGCCGAGCGAGCCGGTTTGATTCTTGCCGACACAAAGTTTGAATTCGGCAACGACCCGAGGACCAACATTCTCACCCTGGGCGACGAGGTGCTTACTCCCGACAGTTCGCGCTATTGGGATCGGGAGCAGTGGGAGCAGGGAGTTAGGGATCAGAGCTTTGACAAGCAGATGATTCGCAACTGGCTGAGCGAAAACTGGGATCAGAGCGGCAATCCTCCAACATTGCCACCCGAGGTTGTGGCGCTGAGCCAAGAGCGTTACGCCGAGCTTGCCAGGCGGCTAACAGGCCTTTGATTTCGGCGTAGAGTGGTTGGGTGCTTAGGACCCCGCTCTATGAAGAACACCAGAAACTTGGTGCCAGTTTCACCGACTTCGGTGGCTGGGAGATGCCGGTTCGCTACGGCTCCGATCTCGACGAGCACCACGCGGTAAGAAACTCGGCGGGACTGTTCGACATCAGCCACATGGCAGAGTTCGCGGTCTCTGGCGATGCAGCGAGCTTCCTCGATTACGCCCTGGTCTCCAAAATCTCCGAGCTAGCCGAGGGAAGGGCAAAATACTCTCTGATTTGCGCCCAGGACGGCGGGGCGATTGACGACCTGATTGTTTATCGCAGATCCAGCGACTTTTTGATCATCTCTAACGCGGCCAATCGCGCTGCCGTTGGAGCTGCGCTTGCCTCCTACTCATCTAACTTTGATGTCGTCATCAACGACTGCTCGGCAGAGCTTTCGTTGATAGCAATTCAGGGACCAAATGCCACCGCTATCTTGCAGTCTCAGGCCAGCATCGATCTTGCTCCACTGCGCTACTACTCGATAGCCGAGGGTGAACTGGCGGACATTCCAGTTTCTTTCTGCAGGACCGGTTACACCGGCGAAGATGGCTTCGAGCTCCTGGTGGATAACCGATCGGCAGCCGAGCTCTGGGCGAAGCTCCTAGAGTTTGGCGGCGATGCTCTCAATCCATGCGGCCTGGCCTCCAGGGACACCCTGCGCCTTGAGGCCGGAATGCCGCTCTACGATCACGAGCTCAACTCAACTCTCACCCCGATGAATGCGGGGCTAGGCAAGGTGGTGCGCTTTGACAAGGAGAGCTTCGTTGGCAAGGACGCACTGGCGCGGCGCCAGGATGAGCCACCTCAGCTTCACGGGCTCATCGGCGAGGGCCGCCGGGCGGCAAGAGCCGACTATGAGATCTTCGAACCGGGCGGTCAGAACCCCATCGGAAAGGTGACCTCCGGAGTGCTCTCACCAACTTTGGGCTACCCGATTGCAATGGCTTTGCTTGCGGGCAGCTACGCCGAGGGGACAGAGCTTGAGGCGGATGTTCGAGGTCAGAGAGTCGGTTACAAAGTAACTAGGCTTCCTTTTTATAAGCGAGGGAAATAATGGCTAATCCAGATCACCTGAAATACACCAAGGAGCACGAGTGGGTCAGCGTCGAGGGTGACGTTGCAACCATCGGCATCACCAAGTATGCGGCAGATGCGCTCGGCGAGATTGTCTATGTAGACCTTCCGAAACTCGGCTCAACCACCACTCACATGAAGATCTGCGGTGAGATCGAATCGACCAAGAGCGTCGGTGAGATCTACGCCCCAATGGATGGTGAGGTGGTTGAGGTGAACAGCGCGCTGGAGTCTTCTCCCGACACCATCAACCAAGACCCCTTTGGGGAAGGTTGGCTGGTTAAAATCCGTTATACCGAATTGCCCGATCTTCTTTCGAGCAGTGAATATGACGCATTCGTTGGAGAGTAATTGCTAGCTGAGCACCACCAGTTTCGTTTCCGCCACATCGGCCCGGACGAGCATGAGCAAAAGGAAATGCTCGGCTACCTTGGCCTAAAGGACCTGGAAGAACTGATGGAAAAGACCCTTCCGGAGGCCATCAGGTTTGAAGGGGATGACAAGCTCCCCGATCCAATAAGCGAAGAGGATGCCCTCGAGCGCCTCAGGGAGATTGCCTCAAAGAACCGCATCACCCAGAGCTTTATCGGGCTCGGCTACTACGGCACCAGGACCCCCGGAGTTATCAAGCGCAACGTGCTGGAGAACCCCAGCTGGTATACCGCCTACACCCCATATCAGCCAGAGATTAGCCAGGGCAGGCTTGAGGCGCTGATTAATTTCCAGACGGTCGTGACAGATCTGACTGGCATGAAGACTGCCAACGCCTCGATGCTCGATGAATCAACGGCCGTGGTCGAGGCCATGCTGGTGGCCAGGCGAAGTGCTGATTCCAAGAGCGATGTCTTCTTTGCCGACAGCGACCTCTTCCCCCAGAGCAAGCAGCTGCTCGAGCACCGAGCCGAGCCCATGGGCATCGTGATCAAGTACTTCGATGCGGCAAAGCCCGAACAGCTCGATGAGGAGTGCTTCGGAGCGGTAGTTCAGTACCCGGGAGCCTCGGGCCGAATCATTGACTTCGACAACCTGTTTGCCAAGGTCCACGAGTTTGGTGGCCTGGCAATCGCAGCCGCCGACCTGATGGCCCTCACCCTGATAACCCCTCCGGGAGAGAAGGGTGCGGACATAGTGTGTGGCACCACCCAGCGCTTCGGCGTCCCAATGGGCTTCGGTGGACCTCACGCTGGCTACCTGGCGGTAAGGGACAAGCTGGAGCGCACGATGCCAGGAAGGCTGGTGGGGGTCTCGGTCGATGCCGAGGGAAACCCTGCGTATCGCCTCACCCTGCAGACCCGAGAGCAGCACATCCGTCGCGAGCGAGCCACTTCAAATATCTGCACCGCACAGGTCCTCTTGGCTGTCATGGCAGGGATGTATGCGGTCTATCACGGACCGGAAGACCTAAAGGCCATCGCGAAGGAAATCCACAACAAAGCCAGCGCACTCGCAAAGGTCCTGAGCGAGGTGGGATTCACCCTTGTGCACGAGAGCTTCTTTGACACCATCAGGCTCACCGGCATCGACGCCAAGAAATACTTCGAGGCAGCCAGGGCCAAGGACCTCACCTTCCTGGTGGTCGACGATCAGACGATCGGCATCTCGGTCGATGAGAGCACAACCTGGCAACACCTCTCCGAGCTGGCAAGCGCATTTGGAGCCAGGGCACCAAGACCAGAGGATGGCGAGGACAGGCTAAGAAACCATCGCGAGAGCACATACCTACAGCACCCGGTCTTCAACACCCACCACAGCGAGACCCAGATGCTGCGCTACCTGCGCAGCCTGGCCGACAAGGACCT
>JAPOHQ010000014.1 GCA_029979375.1 Microbacteriaceae bacterium | reverse complement strand
CTGCTCGATGGCGGAGTCCTTTACCCGATCTCGGCACCTGCCGCAGAGCACTTCCCTGGAACCCCGTACACCTTGGACAACTCAACCTGCAGCGCTCTCAATCTCTCAGACCGGGCTGTGGGCCAATTCATCAGAGACAACCGGGGGCTGCTGTATCTGATTGAAGATGGTGAGCGTTTCCGAATTTCATCGTGGGCTCACTTCGCTGACCTGCGCGGTGATGGACCCGGCTACGTCCAAGCTTCCAGCTATTTCACCTCAAAGATTCCTTACGGTGGCAGAGCTCCAGCAACCGTTGAGCTGGCAAGCACCGATGGGGTGCCGAGTGGAAACTTTGGAGAGGTCAGCTTTGGCGGAACAATCCCAGAACCAACACCGCAGGAACCAAGCACACCAGAGCCAACACCTGCCCCAGCCCCGGCACCCGCTCCCGAGCCCGAACCAGAGCCTGAACCAACTGGCCCAACGGAGTACCGTGTAGAGCCGGGCGACACTTTGAACAAGATTGCCGCGAGCTTTGGAGTCAGTGTTGCGAGCATTCAGGAGTTGAACTCAATCACCAACCCGAACCTAATTAGGGTCGGTCAGCGAATCCTTATTCCAGGTGCCAATGCTCAACCAACGCCAGAACCTGCCCCTGAGCCGGAACCGGAACCCGAACCAGAGCCAGCTGGGCCCGAGGTGGTGGAATATCGAGTGCAGTCGGGCGACACAATGCTGCGCATCGGCTACAAGTTCGGCGTCAGCCCATCGGTAATCCAGGAGTTCAATGGCATCTCGAACCCGAATTACATCAGGGTTGGCCAGTTGCTAAAGATCCCAATGACTACGGCTGCTACCACCGTCTCTGAACCCGAACCAGAGCCCGAACCGGAGCCTGTCACCTATCGCGTGGAGTCCGGAGACACGCTCTGGGGTATTGCCCGGAAGTTCTCGGTGCGATCCTCGGAGTTAGCTGAGCTGAATGGCATAAATAATGCCAATTACATTCGAGTGGGACAGCTGCTAAAGATTCCAGGCTGATTCAACAATTTCGGCGAGACCAAACTCTGCCCGGAAGCCGAGCTCCTTTTCGATTCTCTCGACGTTCGCTACCAGTCGCGGTGGATCTCCAGCGCGGCGCTCGCCGATGATGGGCTTGAAGTCGCTGCCACTGACCCTCTTGAGCTCGTCCAGAACCTCAATCACCGAGGCACCGCTCCCGGTGCCAACGTTGAAGGTGTCAAACTTGCGTTCTGCTCGCTCCAGATAGTCAACCGCCATGACGTGGGCCCTTGCCAGGTCGCCAACGTGCACGTAATCGCGAATGCAGCTGCCATCGGCAGTCGGGTAATCCGTGCCAAAGATGACGGGGGTTTTCCCGGACCTGAGCTGACCGATTGCAATCGGAATTAGATTCAGGGCAGCCGTGTCAGCCAAACCAGGCTGGCCAGTCCCGGCCACATTGAAGTATCGAAGGTTCACACCGCGAAGCCCCCACCTAGCGGCATTTCGCACCATCCATTCGCCGATAAGTTTTGTCTCTCCATAAGGATTGATCGGCTTTGTGGGGCCATCCTCCATCACCTGATCGGTGTCGGGCATGCCGTAGGTGGCGGCCGATGAGGAAAAAACGAGTGACTGGTGGCCGGTTTCCCGCATTGCCAGTAGCAGATTCGCGAGCCCGCCAATGTTGTCGAGGTAGTAGCGCTCCGGCATCTCAACCGATTCGCCAACCTGTTTCCGGGCGGCAAGATGGATAACGGAGTCAAACTTCTCGCTTGCGAGTAGCCCGGAAAGTTTTTCCGCGGCATCGCTTGAGGCCATGTCGATCTTCTCGAGCCTGCAATTGATGCGTGATTCAAGGCCAGTGGAGAGATTGTCGACCACGACACACTCGTGTCCGGCACGCTCTGCCTCGAGGACAACGTGGGATCCGATGTATCCGGCACCGCCGGTTACGAGAAGTTTCACAGCTAAAGGCTACCTTGAAGGTTTGCTAACAATTTGACCTGGGGGGTCGATTCTCAACTTGACAGGTGGATACTTACACCAGTGTAATTACAGCATCGAAATTCTCTGGAGGGGAAAGCAGCATGGAACAACGGAGTCAAGTGCCTGCTAACTGGTTCGTTGATGTCCTTCGCTTGGGGGTCGCAGGAGCCTACGGCAATGAACTTGATGGGGACCCACTAGCTTGGCAAGAGGATGCACTCTGTGCCCAGACTGACCCCGAGGCCTTCTTCCCCGAAAAGGGAGGCTCAACCAGAGACGCCAAGAAGATTTGCTCGCAGTGCTCCGTGAGAAGCGAATGCCTCGAGTACGCACTAAAGAACGATGAGCGCTTCGGAATCTGGGGCGGTCTATCAGAGCGGGAGCGCCGCCGGCTTCGCAGGCGGGCCTAATCAGCCGTGAGCTCGCTCTCGGTAGCGGCAGTTGTTGTTTCTCATGCTGCTCCCGAATTTCTTGAGAAAACTCTTGATGCCCTAGCGGATCAGACTTACAAACCCGAACAGATCGTCGTCGTTGATACCGCCGGTGATGCCCAGTCACAGGAGATCATCCGATCCAGAGGCCTCGCGATGGTTCAACCCGGTGACCTGCGGCTTGGAGCCGCAATTGCGGCTGGAATTGCTTCTCTTCAGCAAAAGCCAAACTGGCTCTGGTTGCTCCACGACGACTCAGCACCAGAACCCAACGCGCTCGAGCGACTCTCTATTGCCGCGGAGATTTCTCCATCGGTTGCAGTAATCGGGCCGAAACTATTGCGCTGGGAAAAGCCAATTGAGATCCAGCAGATGGGCCTGACCCTCACCGCAACCGGGCGACCTTTCTTGCTCGTCGAGCACGAATATGACCAGGGCCAGCACGACAACACCGGCGACACCCTAGCCGTCTCCACCGCTGGAATGTTGGTGGCTCTGCCGCTCTGGGAGAGGCTCGGGGGCATAGACGACTCAACCCCGACATTTGCCCACGACCTGGAATTTTGCATGCGAGCCAGGGCAGCCGGTTTCCGAGTTGTACTGGAAGCCTCGGCACGTGTTCACCATGCCGGTTTGGCCATGAACGCTAGGCGCAGCAGAGTCTGGCTTGGCGGTTCGAGGCGGACGGCACTTGCCAAGGCCCACCTGCATCTGGCAACCCAGCTAATGCCGGTCTGGCTTGTGCCAATCGCCTACCTCGCCCTGCCTCTCGCCTGGCTAGTGCTGATCCCGAAGCATTTGATTACCAAGCGTCCGGCCAGGATATTTGGCCAGCTTGGTGGCTGGGTTTGGGCCTGGGTAACAATTGGTTCGCGCATTGCTGCTCGAAAGAAGACTCGTGGGTTCGGCAATTTGGGCGGCCAGAGGGCGCTCTTCGCCAATCGAAAACAGATGCGCAGGCGGCGCTCGCTTTCCTATGAGTATGAGGTTCAACCCTCACAGGATCAGGTCAAAGGAATCTTTGCCTCCGGTGGGGCCTGGGTCGGACTGATTCCGGCCCTTTTGGGTTTGCTGAGGTTTCCAAGCGGAGCGATTGAGGCTCCGCACCTTCTCCCACTGGGGCGATCTCTCGAGTCGGTCTGGTCGCAGACCGGGGTAAACGTCCTGCCGTTTCTTGCAGGCATAGATTTGCCAAGTGAGCCGGCTAACTGGGTCTTTTCGCTTTTTGGTTTTGTCAGTCCAAACAACCCCTCGCTTGGCCTCAGTTGGTTTGTGTTCTTGGCCCCGACCCTGGCCTTCTACGGGGCATGGACGCTTCTGGGGCAGGTGACTCAAAAGGCATGGCTTAGAAATGCCCTTGGGCTTCTATATGCGCTGAGCCCAATCACGCTGGCAGTTCAGAGCGAGGCTGGCGTATTGGAACTGGTATCGGTGGTGTTGGTGCCATGGATTGTCTTCATGCTGCTTAGAACGACCTTTGCATACTCCACGGCAAGATCATGGCGTTGGCTGGCCCTGGCCGCCCTGGCAGGAGCGGCATTGGCAGCCGCAGCGCCGACCTCATTTGTCATTGTGGCTCTTTTTTCCCTCGGTCTTGGTGTGGTTCGACCCAAGAGACTTGCGATATTGCCTTGGTTCGCTCTTCCCGGGGTTGCGATATTGGCCCCTTGGTTTGCCGCAACCGTGGAACTAAGCCCTTTGATGGCCATTAGTTCCAGCTCTCGTCTGGGTGGCTACATTCCAGACAGCTACGCCCTGGGGGTCTTGGCATTTGTGGCGCTACTGGCGCTTGTCGCAATTTTGCTTCGCGGTGGTTTCCTGAACTTCATGCTGATCATCTTGGCCGCGGGCTTGTATGTGCTTTCGGGTATTTCGGCCGGGGCTTTCTTTGCCGAGGGTTACCAGCTCGCTTTGCTGCTTCTCCTTCTGGTCGTTCCTCGGTTGCTGGAACCCTCAGGCCCGAGGCCGGTTGCCTTTGGTCTTGCCGCAGCGACAGCGTCACTGGCAATCTTTAGCGGCTATCTGGGACTGATCCAGACGCCCCCTAGCTATCAGCAGGCGAGCAATCGCCTGGTCCCCGCCCTCGTCGTTGCGTTGGCCGATGTCGAACCTGAGGTGAGGACTCTGAGGCTCGTGGTTGACGACCAGATTGAAGCCGACTTCATCTGGGGAGATGGGCGAAGCCAGGATGAGCAGAACCTGATTTACTCTGCCCTCAGTCCCCAAACTGAACTAACTGGAAGGCTGGCTCAGCTGGCGGGGTCGGTTGTGGCCGGCAACCCGTCGGGCGTACAGGCCCTATTGAACGCGACGTCTACGGACTTCGTGCTGATTGCAAAGGAAAGCGCGAATTATCAGCAAGCCGTAGTTGCTATTTCGACAATGACTCTGTTCCAAGCGTCCGGCGAGAGCGACTTTGGCGCACTCTTCCGAGTCTTAGAACCGAGCAGGGCTTCAGAGTAACCGGAAGCCGACTTGGGCTATCGCCGGCTGCAACTTGGGGTTCTGGCCGCATTTCTTCTGATTGCTATCCCCACCCCAGCAACCATCCGCGGCTATCGCAGAAAGTCGGTGGAGCGTTGAAACCTGTGATTCGATTTGCCCTGACCGCGGGAGCAGGACTAGCCCTGGCTGCAAGCCAGCTTGTCCAACTCCCGGCTGTCCCTCTTCCAAGCACGCCTGCGATTGCTAACGCGATTTCTGTAGAGCCGCTGCCCCTCACGATTAGCTGCCCCGGAGCCTGGGTTGAGGTTGCCGGCGAGGCTGGCACCGAGATCGGACAGATAGAACGAATCGGGCAGGCAGCTGTTTCCAGCTATGTCGGCGAGGGGGAATTGGAAACTGCCCCCGAGATTCTTTTTCAGCAGAGTCAACACCTGAGCATTTCGGCTCCGAATCAATCCACCGAGTTGCTTTCTGCTCTCCAGGCTCAGCTCGTCGATCGGCAAAGGGCAAGCGGATTGGCGGCGGCATTCTGCGCCCAGCCCGCAACATCGGGCTGGTTTGTCAGCGGCCAGGCTGGGGTTGGCAAGGAATCTGTTCTTATTCTTTCGAATCCAAATGCGGTCGATACCCAGGTGTTGATTGAGTACCACCTTCCAGGAGGGGTCACCACCGAGAGGGTCGCCATCGCGGCCGGCGAGGAGAGGCTTGCGAGTCTCGCGGTGAGTGCAAACCTTGAGAGCACATTCGCTCTTCGCATCGAGTCCTTAGGGGCGCCAATATCCGCGGCTGTACAGAATCGCTACTCGAGGGGCCTGACTCCGCTTGGGGTAAACCTGAGCACTAAGATCTCGCAGCCAGCAACGGAGCAGTGGCTACTTCCCATTTCCGCACTTGCCACGGGCTATGAGCAGCCGACCCTTAGGGTCTACAACCCGGGTGCCGAGACCGAAGTGATAGCAACCATTTTTGGAACCAACGGTGTTGAGGTGATTCGTGAGTTTGTGGCAGCCGGCAGTTTCGTCGAGGTGCCCATTTCATTTGAGGGCGAGGCGAGCGCGATTCAGATTCAATCTGAGGAGCCAGTTCTCGCCGGAGTCTTAAACCCCTCGCTCGATCCGCTCGATAGGGCGTGGATCCTCCCTGCAGAGAGTTTCACCCAGGTCCGTATCCCGCTTAGCGTTTATGACACTTCGCTCTACGTGAATAACCCGAATGCCACCGCAATCACCATCACCGTCCTGGTTCAGGATGGTGTCTATCAGAACTATCAGACTCTCGAGCTGGCTCCTTTCACGATGGAGTCTTTCCCGGTTTCGGGAGACTCGGTCCGCGTTGAGTCCGCCAACCTGTTCCAGGCGGCGCTAGAGATAGTGGATCAGGGTTACGCGGTCATCATTCCCAGCGAAAACCAGAACCTCGGAGACGAGCTGGTCGTTGTGGTTCGTTAATCCTCCGGGTGGATCAGCTCCCAGGGATCCTTATCGATTAGCTCCGCGGCAGCACTTAGCACCGCCTGTTCGATGTGCACCCTCGGGTCTGGAATCCGGTGTTTCCCCAGTCGCTCAATCGGAATCCGATAGAGCGTGATTGTCATGGTTTCGCGATTGGTTGAGTAGCGCCGGAGTCCCTCATTCTCAATCAGCGGGGGCACATCCTCGACTCTCCAGCGGAGCGATTCGAGCTCCTCAAAGGTCACTCTAAGAAACTCACAGGTTTGCTCAACCGTGCTTTGAAAGAAGCTGCTGTGGCCGCCACTGCGACTCAGTCTCGAGGGCAGTGGTCTGCGAAGCCCGCGACCGTGGCGGTCCCTCTGCACCCCTTGCTCCATGGTGGCATTGTATTCTTGCTAAGCCCCATCCCGGAGAGAACTATTGACCAACTTTGACGCTTTTGTAAAGACCTACGACGTTCGCGGACTCGTCGATACTCAGCTGACGGAGGAGATCATCGAGTGCTTTGGCGCCAGTTTTGTGGATGAGCTCGAGCTCGCTGGACAGTCCCTGGTCGTGGGGCACGACATGCGTGACTCATCACCTCGTTTTGCCGCGGCTTTTGCCCGTGGGGCAAACCTCCGGGGCGGCACGGTGCAGCTAATTGGCCTTTGTTCGACCGATATGACTTATTTCGCCTCCGGCAAGCACGAGCTGCCGGCCGCCATGTTTACCGCAAGTCACAACCCCGCAAGTTACAACGGCATCAAGTTTTCTCGGGCGGGAGCGCGGGGCATCAGTCTCGACACCGGTCTTGCGGCAATCCGGGACAGAGCAAAGTCCTATCTCGCCACAGGTATTGAGCCGCTAAGTGAACAAGGCAGCACACTCGAGCTAAGTGTCCTGGATGACTATGCCGATTACCTTCATCAGCTGGTCGATCTCAGTGGTGTGAGAAAACTCAAGGTTGTGGTTGACGTCGCCAATGGCATGGGAGGGCTCACGGTCCCCGCAGTTCTCGGGCGCGTGGCTGCTCTAGAGGTCATTCCGATGTATTTCGAACTTGACGGATCTTTCCCGAATCACGAAGCAAACCCACTGGATCCGAAGAACTTGAAGGACCTGCAGGCGAGGGTTATTGAAGAGGGTGCGGATCTGGGTCTGGCTTTCGACGGCGATGCGGACCGTTGTTTTGCGGTTGATGAAAAAGGCGATGCGGTCAGCCCCTCGGCGGTAGCGGCGATTGTCTCGAAGCGCGAGATCGAGAGGGTAAAGGCTCTGGGTGAGAATCCGATTACGGTCTTGCACAACCTCCTTACCTCAAACTATGTGGCCGAGGTAATCACGGCAGCCGGCGCCAAACCAGTTCGAACCAAAGTGGGTCACTCGCTGATCAAGGACCAGATGGCTCTGACCGGTGCGGTCTTTGGTGGGGAGCACTCCGCTCACTACTATTTCCGCGACTTCTGGGGTGCTGACAACGGAATGCTGGCGGCAATGCACCTGATCAGTGAACTTGGTTCCAGCGCTAAGCAAATGTCTGCGATTTCGCGCGACTTCACGCCGTATTTTGCTTCGGGAGAGATCAATTCGACCGTCACAGATGCTACCGCTGCTCTAGAGCGGGTCAGAGAGGCCTTAGCCGCCACAGAAGAGGCATTTGATGGTGTCACGTTCGCTTCTAGCGAGTCAGATTCTTGGTGGTGGTGCAATATTCGTCCCTCAAACACCGAACCATTGCTTAGACTTAACGTTGAGTCCAGCCACGAGGCCTTGATGGTTGAGATTCGAGACAAAGCAATCCGAGCAATCAGAAACGGCTAGTTTCGAAACCCAGAGAGGCAGTGATGAGTAAAACTCTGACCGCTGAGCAATTTAAAGTAAAAGATCTTTCCCTCGCCGAGTATGGTCGGCACCAGATTCGTCTGGCCGAGGCCGAAATGCCCGGCTTGATGGCATTGCGAGAGGAATTCGGCCCCCACCAGCCGCTGAAGGGAGCTCGCATTGCGGGCTCGCTCCACATGACCATTCAGACCGCGGTGTTGATTGAGACCCTCGTCTCACTCGGTGCTTCGGTGCGCTGGGCCAGCTGCAACATCTTCTCGACCCAGGACGAGGCCGCTGCAGCGGTTGTCGTTGGCGACGGCACACCAGAGAACCCAAATGGCACCCCGGTCTTCGCCTGGAAGGGTGAGAGCCTCGAGGAGTACTGGTGGTGCACCGAGCGCATCTTTGATTTTTCCGAAGAGGGCCATGAGGGCCCAAACATGATTCTTGATGACGGTGGCGACGCAACGCTGCTGGTCCACAAGGGAGTCGAGTTTGAGAAGGCGGGCGCTGTTCCGCAGGCGAATGAGGACGACAGCGAGGAGTATCGCGTCGTGCTTGCAGTGCTCAGAAACTCCTTGGAGCAGAACCCCGGTTACTTCACTCGGATTGCCTCAGAGATAAGGGGTGTTTCCGAGGAAACCACCACCGGTGTTCACCGCCTGTATGACTTCCACAAGAACGGCAAGCTGCTGTTTCCTGCCATCAACGTGAACGATGCCGTCACCAAGAGCAAATTCGATAACAAGTATGGAATTCGTCACTCACTGCCTGATGGCATCAACCGCGCTACCGATGTTCTAATCGGCGGCAAGGTGGCTTTCGTCGCCGGTTACGGTGATGTCGGCAAGGGCTCGGCCGAGGCGCTGCGGGGCCAGGGTGCCAGGGTGATTGTCAGCGAGGTTGATCCAATCTGTGCGTTGCAGGCAGCAATGGATGGATATCAGGTGGCCAAGCTCGAGTCGGTAATCGAACAGGTTGATATCTTCGTCACCTCCACGGGAAACGAAAACATCATCCGCCCCGAGCATGTCCTCAAGATGAAGAATCTGGCAATTTTGGCCAACGTTGGTCACTTTGACAACGAGATTGACATGGCTGGGATTGCAAAGATTCCAGGAATCGAGAAGGTCGAGATTAAGCCACAGGTTCACGAGTGGCGACTGCCAAACGGCAAGGCGATCCTCGTGCTGTCTGAGGGAAGGTTGATGAACCTGGGTAATGCAACCGGTCACCCCAGCTTCGTGATGTCCACCTCCTTCTCAAACCAGGTGCTTGCTCAAATTGAGCTTTTTGCAAACAACGGTGACTACCCACTCGGGGTCCACATCATGCCAAAGCAGCTTGACGAGAAGGTGGCGAGGTTGCATCTCGACGCATTAGGTGTTGAACTTACTCCACTATCGAACTCTCAGGCCCGCTACATTGGTGTTGATGTGGCAGGACCTTACAAGGTGGACCACTACCGCTACTAGCAGGAGGCACCAGTGACAAACAGGATTCTGGTTGTCGACGACGACGATGCTCTTCGCGAGATGGTCGGGCTGGTGCTTTCCTCGAGCGGCTATGAGCCGATCTTTGCCGGAGACGGTATTAGCGCGGTAGAAATCTTCAGGGCGCAGTCACCTGACCTGGTGTTGCTCGACATCATGCTGCCAGGTCAGAGCGGTATTGAGGTTTGTCGTGAAATCAGGGCCTCCTCAGGTGTTCCGATAATCATGCTTACGGCCAAGGGTGAAACCGACGATGTCGTTCTCGGGCTCGAGGCCGGTGCCGATGACTATGTCGTGAAGCCTCACAATGGCCAGGAACTGGTTGCCCGGATTCGCGCCAGGCTTCGGCCCCTAGGGGAGGAAGGTGGCGTGGTTCACGTTGGAACCCTGAGCCTTGACCCTAAGACCTTTGAGGTCAAACGCGGTGATGCGTCGCTATCCCTGACCCCTCTCGAGTTCAAGCTGCTGCACACACTGGCGTCCAAGCCGCAGCAGGTCTTTAGTCGAGAGATGTTGCTCGAGCAGGTTTGGGGCTACCAGTACAAGGCAGATACTCGCCTGGTAAACGTGCACGTGCAGCGCCTGCGCTCCAAGATCGAGGAGGACCCGGAGAATCCCAAGATCGTCATGACCGTGCGCGGCCACGGCTACAGGGCCGGCTCTGATTCTCAGTGATTAGGCTCCTGAGGCGTTCGCTGACAGCCCGGACGGTTCTGGTAACCGTCATCCTCAGTGGTCTCTCCGTGGTGGCAATTGGAGGCTTCCTCTCCTACTCGCTTGCCAACAGCTTTTATCAGAATCGCCTCGAGCAGGTGCTTGCAGAGTCTGAGCGAGCGGTGGTTTCGGTTCAAACAACGGTTGCTGCCGCATCGCTGGTGGATGAGACCGCGCTGCAGACCCTTCTGAATTCGGTCGTGCCGTCACTGGAAATCTCAGGCGGTTCCGCAACCAGGCAGGTTGCCCTTTTGAGGTCACCGGGCCAGGGCCAGCTGCAACTATTCCAGTCGCCGATTTCGCAAGACCTAGACCTGGCTTCGATTCCCGAGGCCCTTAGGGATGAGGTCCGCGCAGCTCCTGGAATCCTCACCTACACACCCATCGAACTTGTTAGGGATGACCTGCTGATCCCAGGTCTGACAGTTGGAACACCGATTTCGATTCCGCTCGCGGGAAGCTTTGAACTGTATTTGGTCTACGACTTATCGGCAGAACAGCAGGCCCTAGAGTTGGTGCAGAGTGCCCTTGCAGCTGGTGGCATCGGTCTGATTCTCTTGATTGCGGGTGTCAGCTACCTCGTCACCAGAAACCTGGTTCGTCCTGTTGAGCGCGCAGCCTCGGCAGCCCAGGACATTGCGGAGGGAAAGCTAGATAGGCGACTTGCTGAAAAGGGCCAAGACGTCATGGCCGTGCTAGCAAACTCATTCAACAAGATGGCAAGCAGCCTCCAGGCTCAGATTGAGCAGCTCGACTCCCTCTCGAGGATGCAGCGCCGGTTCGTCTCCGATGTTTCTCACGAGCTTCGCACCCCACTGACCACCATTAAGTTGGCCGGCGAGGTAATCTTCGGCAATCGCCAGAAGCTAGATCCCGCCCTCACTCGTTCTGCCGAGCTGCTCCAGGACCAGATTGATAGGTTCGAGAAGCTGTTGAGCGATCTGCTAGAAATCTCGCGCTACGACGCAGGCGCGGTTATTGCAGAGTTCGAGCAGCGTGACATCAATGCCGTGGTTGGAGCTGCCATCGCGTCAATTGAGCCGCTGGCAAGAAGCAAGCAAACCGAGATTATGGTTCAGCTGCCGCAGAGCGCAGTGACTGCCGAGATAGATGCCAAGCGCATCGAGAGACTGCTTCGCAACCTGCTCTCAAATGCAATCGAGCACGGTGAGGGCAAGCCGATAAACGTTGAGGTTGGCGAAAATGTTCAAGCCGTTGCGATTTGTGTGAGCGACCAGGGAGTTGGAATGTCGCGAGCCCAGCTGGAGCGGGTCTTCGACCGATTCTGGAGAGCAGACCCTGCCCGCCAACGCTCGGTTGGAGGCACCGGCCTCGGGCTCGCAATTGCCCGCGAGGACTCTTCGCTGCACCGCGGTTGGTTGCAGGTCTGGTCAAAGCCAAAGCGCGGCACGAGTTTTAGGCTTACCCTCCCAAAGAGCCGGGATTCGGTGATTGCCAACTCTCCGCTTCCCTTACCTCCAAGGTCGATGGAGGCGTGATGAAGAGATTGATCGCAATTCTTTCGACCCTGCTTCTTGCAGGTTGCGCCACCCTGCCCACCGACCTTGAAATCCAGCAGGGTCCGGAGCTGGTTCCGCCACAGCAGCAGGAGTTCTCCTACTACTCACCATCGAGCCCAACCGAAGGCGCTTCGCCGCAGGAGATTGTCTCGGGGTTCTTGGCAGCGGGAACAGGTCCGCAAAACGACTATGCGGTTGCTAGAGAGTTCTTGACCGAAAACTTTGCTCCGAGATGGCAGCCGGATACTCAAACGCTGATCAGGAGCGGCATTCCGATCTTCCAGTCCGCGGGAGAGTCTCTGCAAATTGTCGATATCAACGTTGGGGCAAAGGTTGACGATCAGGGCATCTATCAGGATTTGGATCCGCAGGAGACCAGCCTGCGCTTTCAGCTGGTTCAAGAAGACGGTGAATGGCGGATCTCGTCGGCACCAAACCTAACCGTGGTCACCCTGCCGGTGTTTACTGTGGTGTTTACGGCATACCCGATCTACTTTCTGGACACCCAAAGCTCACAGTTGATTCCGGATCTCCGCTGGTTCCCAACGAGGACATCCACGCCAACCCGCCTGGTCAATGCACTGTTGGCGGGGCCCTCGGGCTGGCTCAATGAGCTCGCGATATCGGCAATTCCGACGGGAACCGCGCTGACCGTAAATGCCGTGAGAATCGAGGAGAGCACCGCCCTCGTGGACTTCGATGCCAATGCGCTGGAAGCAGACAATCGTCAGCGTCGCCTGATGCTCTCGCAGCTGCGGGCAACGCTTCTGCAACTGGCAGGTGTGGCAGATGTCGAGATATCGGTGAACAATTCGACCCAGGATATTGAGCCCGCGCCGCTGCCAACCCCCTCCACGGCCGGAGCTACCTTCGCCCTCACCCCCAACGGTGTCAGCAGGCTATCTGGCTCGGAGGCCGGGGTCCTGAGTGGCATATCTGAGTTTGTACGAGAGGCAGCCCCAACCATGTTTGCCGCCTCCGGCGATGGCGACAATTTTGCCTTTGCCTCTGAAGAGGGAGTCAATTGGTTGGTAGCCGATGGTCTTGGCTCCTCGGCGCTCGCCCTGGAGGATGCGCCTGAGCCAACCGCCATGTTCTTCGACAGCTTTGGCTATCTCTGGTTGCTCTCCTCTGATCAGCAGAGCATCAGGGTCTTCGACTCGGCCGGTGGTTACCGCGAGCTCGAGTACCAGGGGGAGTCGCTTCGAGCCGGGGCAATTTCGCCGGAGGGAGCAAGGCTTGCAGTGGCGTCAGGTTCCGAGCAGCAAACGCTAGTTCAAGTGTTTGGTGTGATCCGCGATTCCACCGGTAGGCCGGTGAGGTTGACTGAGGGCCTTGGGTTCACCCCAGTCTTGGGTGAGGCCTTGGCCGTGAGCTGGAATGGTGCAACTAGCCTCAGGGTCCTGGAGGGGACGGCCTCGGGTCTCACTGCGCTTAGTGAATATCCCCTGACCGGACCCAGGGGGCAACTGAACATGCCACCGGTCATTGGGGCCAAACTCCAGAACGGAACCACCCTGATCAGCAGTTACCTGCTCTCTGATTCTTCAGAGGTCTGGGTCCTAAGCGGCAATTCTTGGCGTCGAATCCAGGTTGGCGTGCTCGACATTTCCACAGGCCGCTAGATCGGACTCTTGCCCACCGCGGAAGATACAAAGACCGCGTCGCAAGAAAAAATCAAGCAGTGTTTTGGCATGGGTGCCCTGCTGGACTTTTTCCTTCCCTCTGCCTGCGCGGGTTGCGGCATCCCTCCAGAACCGCTTTGCAGGGCCTGCCAATGTAAGCCGAAGGTAGTCGAGGAGGAACTTGCTGGCTCGCTGCTGCGCTACTCACTGGAACTCAACGAAGCCTCGCTGGCAGTCCTTTCCAGTTACAAGGACCGCGGAATGCTAGCCCTGGAAAGGTATTTGGCAAGCCACCTCTCGGCTGTCGCTAGGACCTACCCCAACGCTGACTGGCTGGCCCATCCGCCTCGGAATCCCCAGAATTTTCGACGTCGGGGATACGACCCAATCGAAAGACTTGTGAGGCGGTCCGGTCTGCTTGTCGGCCAGCGACGATTGAGGTTGCAGGCAACCAGGGCGCTATCGGATCAGCGCAAGCTATCCGCTAGGGCCCGTCGAGAGAATCTCAGCGGAGGTTTGCACTGCCAGGCTGGCACGGGCACGGTTTTGGTTTTGGATGATGTTGTTACGACCGGCTCGACCGCCTCGGAGATGGTCGAGACTTTGCAGGCCGCAGGTTACGAGGTGGTGGGAATCTGTGCAATTGCTAGGAGATTGCAATCTGAGTTTCCACCTCGGGAGAAAAAGGCGTAATTTGGTATTAGGCAATGAAGCCCGATCGGAGGTCAAAAATGGAACTAATAATCTCGGCAAAAAACCTCACGGTATCGGATCGCTTTCGAGATTATGTCTCGGATAAGGCTGGCAAGGTAGAGCAGTTCTCCCATCGCCCACAAGAGCTAAACATCAAAGTCACTCGCTACGACCACTCCAAGAGCGCGGGCCAAGAGGATCAGGTCGAGTTGACCGTATACGAGCCGGGCCACGTGGTCCGGGCGGAAGCCAGGGCAGATGACAAGTTCGCGGCATTCGACATGGCTTTCGGCAAGCTGCTGGAGCGTCTGCGTCGCTATGCGGACAAGCACAAGATTCATCGCGGGGGTAAGCACAAGCACATCGGAACTAGCGAGCTGACCGCAAGTGACTTTGCAGCCCTGGACATCACACCCGTCGACCATGATGTTCTAACGGGCGAGCTTCCAATAGTTGAAGAGGAGCAACCCGATCTTGTGATCCGCTCAAAGGAATTCGAGGCTGCCCCAATGACTGCAAGGGATGCCGTCGGACATATGGAGCTTGTGGGGCACGACTTCTACCTGTTCCACAATTCAGAGAATGACAGGGTCTCAGTGGTTTACCGTCGCAAGGGCTACAGTTACGGGGTAATCAGCCTCGGGGCCTAGCGCCAACGGGGCTAGAATTGCACCCAAGTTTTAGGAGTCTCCTTTGGTAAATGTTCTCGACCGTCTTCTGCGCGCTGGCGAAGGCCGGATCGTCAAGAAACTCGAGAGTATTGCCAGGGAGGTAAATGCCCTCGAGTCCAACTACCAGTCGCTGAGCGACGAGGAGCTGAAGGACGAAACCAGGGTCCTGCGGGAGCGCTTTGCCGCCGGGGAATCCCTTGATGACTTGATGCCGGAGGCCTTCGCCGCGGTGCGGGAAGCTTCAGTGCGAACCCTTGGACTTCGCCACTTCGATGTTCAGATCATGGGTGGTGCCGCGCTGCACATGGGAAACATCGCAGAGATGAAGACCGGTGAGGGAAAGACACTGGTCGCCACCCTTGCCGCCTACCTAAATGCAATTCCAGGTCGTGGCGTTCACGTCGTCACAGTGAACGACTACCTCGCCGGCTACCAGTCTGAGCTGATGGGTCGCATTTATCGCGCGCTGGGCATGAGCATCGGCTGCATAATCTCGGGGCAGGAGCCTGCAGACAGGAAAGCGCAGTATGCCTGCGACATCACCTACGGCACAAACAACGAGTTTGGTTTTGACTACCTGCGCGACAACATGTCGCTGGGCAAGCAGGACCTGGTGCAGCGGGGCCACTACTTCGCAATCGTCGACGAGGTTGACTCGATTCTGATTGATGAGGCCCGAACCCCATTGATCATCTCCGGCCCCGCATCCCAGGATGTCAATCGTTGGTTCGGAGTCTTTGCCAAGCTGGTGCAGACCCTCAAGGTCGACGAGGACTACGAGGTCGATGAGAAGAAGCGCACCATTGGTGTTCTTGAGTCCGGCATCGACAAGGTGGAGGACTACCTAGGCATCGACAATCTCTACGAGACCGCAAACACCCCCCTGATCTCCTTCCTGAACAACTCCATCAGGGCCAAGGAACTCTTCCGCAAAGACCGCGACTATGTGGTTGTTGATGGCGAGGTGCTAATCGTTGACGAGCACACCGGCCGCATCCTGCCGGGCAGGCGTTACAACGAGGGCATGCACCAGGCCATCGAGGCCAAAGAAGGCGTTCAGATCAAGTCTGAGAACCAGACCCTGGCTTCCATAACCCTGCAGAACTACTTCCGCATGTATTCAAAGCTCTCCGGCATGACCGGTACTGCTGAGACCGAGGCCGCAGAGTTCATGGGCACCTACAAGCTGGGCGTTATCCCGATTCCAACCAACAGGCCAATGGTTCGTAAGGACCAATCGGACCTCATCTACAAGAACGAGCAGGCGAAGTTCATGATGGTGGTCGCCGACATCGTCGAACGCCACAAAAAGGGCCAGCCCGTGCTGGTTGGCACCACCTCTGTCGAAAAGAGCGAGTACCTTTCAAAGCTGCTTGCCAAGGCGGGAGTGAGGCACGAGGTGCTCAACGCCAAGAACAATGCCCGGGAAGCGGCCATCGTTGCGCAGGCCGGTCAATTTGGTGCTGTGACTGTGGCAACCAATATGGCCGGTCGTGGTACCGACATCATGCTCGGTGGCAACGCCGAGTTCCTCGCAGTCCAGCACATGCAGAAGCTTGGACTAGATCCTCAGGAGAACGCCGAGGAGTATGAGGCGAAGTGGGACGGTGTTTTCGAAGAGATCCGCTCGAAGGTTGCAGCCGAGGCGCAGAAGGTTCTTGAGGTCGGTGGACTTTACGTCCTTGGAACCGAGCGGCATGAGTCCCGACGAATCGACAACCAGCTGCGCGGTCGTTCCGGCCGTCAGGGTGATCCGGGTGAGTCTCGCTTCTACCTATCTTTGACCGATGACCTGATGCGGCTATTCAATTCACAGGCGGCCGCCTCGCTAATGAACCGCTCTTCGGTTCCCGACGACCAGGCCATTGAGTCCAAGGTTGTCTCAAGGGCGATCGCCTCAGCGCAGAGCCAGGTCGAGGCTCGCAACGCTGAGATTCGCAAAAACATTCTGAAGTATGACGACGTCATGAACCGCCAGCGCGAGGCCATCTATGCCGATCGCCTGCAAATTCTTGAGGGCGAGGACATTTCGAACACATTTGAATCCTTCCTCGAAGAGGTGATTCGTGAAAATGTCGAGCGCTACCTTGTCGATTCGAATTCGGCGAACTGGGAACTAGATGCGCTGTGGACCCAGCTCAAGACGATCTACCCGATCACACTTGAACCAGCCGAGATCTTCGAGGAGATTGAGGGTCGAACCAAGGTTTCCACCGACTGGCTTGTCCAGGAGATTGTCAGCGATGCGAAGATCGCTTACAAGAAGCGCTCAGATGAGGTTGGCGAGCAATTGATGCGCGAGCTGGAGCGCCGCGTGATGCTCAGCGTGATCGATCGCAAGTGGCGCGATCACCTGTATGAAATGGATTACCTCAAAGAGGGCATCGGTCTGAGGGCCATGGCCCAGCGCGACCCGTTGGTCGAGTATCAGCGCGAGGGCTACGGAATGTTCCAGGAAATGATGGCTGGCATTCGCGAGGAGGCTGTTCAGTTCCTGTTCAACGTCGAGATCAAGCAGTCTGTGCCTGACGTGCAGCAGCAACAGCCGCAGCAACTAACCTATTCGGCCCCCTCCGAACAGGGTGGCGTAGAGGTCCAGCGCGAGGGCCGCAAACTTCAACCCGCTCCTCAACGGCCAGCGCCAAAGGTCATGCCAAAACAACCGCCAAAGCCAAACCAGCAAGGCGGGCAAGGCTCCTCTTTCTTCAAGAGCTAAATCAGCGCCAAGTCAGTGATTCGATAGCGCTCGTGAACGAGCTCGGCTCTAATTGATATTGCCTTCGTGGCACCGGAGATCTGCAGGATGACTACCCCCTGAAACGCATCCTTGTCGGTTAGAAAAGTCCGTGTGCTCCTCAAGACAACCTCCGGTCGAGAATTCAGCCCGGTGATTTGCCGCTGCCGAGCCTCGCGCCTGTAGCGCTGACAGATGTCGTAGTAGGCCTTGTCACTAAGCCAACGAGCCAGTTGTTCCGGCCTTCTTAGGCCTGAGAGCACCTCGATGTAGGCCGCGGATATTTCCGCGAAGAACTTCGCGGGATCAGGCTGATTTGGTGCCATCACAGTTGTGGAGCTCATGTTTCCCCCTTTGGTTCAATTAGGTGGCAAAAAGTATGCCCAGCACCTTGGGCAACTGACCGAACGCATTGTTTTCTGTGGATAACTCATAAGACGCCAATTTTCGTGCTGGCATGACGACATGAACACAATTGATGAAATAGCACGGCCATCCGATGCCGCAGGCAATCGCCGAAGGGTAAGGGTTCTTAGTCAGGTGGGCGAGATGTCGCTGGATGCAGCCGTTGCAGGTGCCGACTTTATTGCTGGGTTTGCAGCCGGAGGGCTGGTTGCCGTTCCGAACGCAACCATTCGAGAGCTTGGCGAAGGCGAACCTCCGCAGGGGACCTCAGGGGGACTGTTGGATCTGCTGGATAGGCAGCGTCAGCCTGTTCGAATTGTGACGGCCACGGACAAATATTGGCTTCTGAACGTCCAAGCGCCATGGATCCGAGTTGCAGCCCGAACCGGCACACTCTGGCTCCCAGCAACTGCAATTTGCCTGGTCGAATTTGGGGCTGTGGATAACCAAAAGCTTGCCGTTTGATTTTTTGTAATCCTTTCGCCCATGGTTACTCGTTTGCGCAGAAAGCCTCGACTTCACGAGCTTGTTTTAGCCACCGCTGCTCTGGCTACCGCGGCGCTGCTACTCGCCTCCTACTTCAAACCATTGCCCACCTACCTAGTTGCGACCAAAGACCTAATCCCAGGAATTGAGCTAGTAGAAGGAGATTTGGTCAGCGTCCCAGCCGACCTCGGGGATCTCGCTGGACGCTATCTCGCGAGCTACGAAGCGGGCCTCAGTCCAACCGCACTGATTCGCAGCGGAGAGCTCATACCGATCCGAGGTCTTACTCGAGCTCGAGACGGAAGAACTCAGATTCGTTTCACTCCAACTGTCGAGGTGGCTGAGGGAACCGAAGTTGGCAGCTGGGTCTCGCTTTGGCAAGTGGTAGAGGTAGACCAAAACTTTGAGGCCCAAATGCTTGTCCCGAGAGCGGAGGTTGCGGCTCTCATTGAACCCGACGGGCTGTTCGCCAACGACCTCAGAGACCTCGAGGTGTTGGTTAGCCAGGCTCAGGCGACACTGATCATGAGCGCACTTGCCAGTGATGTCAGCCTCTTTGCGGTGCCGGTTCGATGACGCTTTTGGAGGCCAGCGCGCCGCTAAGGTCCGTGACCACGAGAACCACCGCCCTGACAATTGCCTGCTGGGGATCGGCGGGCTCGGGAAAATCAACCGTGGGTGCAAACCTTGCCTTTGAATTGGCTTCGCTTGGGCTCCGTGTTGTCCTAGTGGATGCCGACACCTACAACCCCTCGCTCAGTGCACTCTTGGGAATCACCGACCCTGGACCTGGCCTAACTGCATGCCTGAGGCTTGCCAGACAGGGACGCTTTGACGAATCCCAGTTGGATCGACTCTCACACGTAATCGAGTTTGAGAAGGATGAGCTCTGGTTCATTCCCGGGTTGAACTCCCTTGCGCGTTGGGCTGAGGTGGAACCCGAGGCCCTAGCAACTCTCAGGGAACTCCTGAGTGCGTCTTTTGAGGTTATCGTTTGGGACATTGCCCCCTACCTTGACTTCGATGTGATTGGCTTTGAAAGTGGCAGCCGCCGAAATCAGGCCGCATTCCACTTGCTAACCGATAGCGACCTGTGCCTAGCACTGTTTGTGGCGGATCCCGTTGGAGTAAACCGATTCTTTTTTGACATCAAACAAGTTGGAAGAGAGGTCTGGCCGATAGCCAATAGGGTCCGAAACTCGGTGCTGGGAAGATCCCCAAAGGCGCAGCTTGCGAAGACGCTTCGAGATGTGACCAAGCTTGAGCTTATGGGTGCGATTTCGGAGGATGCCGGTTTTGACGAGATGCTCAGAACCACTCGACCACTTGTTCTTCAAGGCAAGAGTTCGGCAAGAAGCGAAGTGAGAAGAATTGCGACTCTAATCGCGGATGACGCCTGAGGCTAAACTCTCGGCGTGGAGGAAAACTCAACGGTCAACCTGCAATGGGTCCGCTCTCTTATTGCCGAGTGGCAGCTACTCGCCGACGCCTCTTTTTCTGATCTGGTTCTTTGGGTTCCGAAGCGGACCAAACTGCATGTTTACGCTCACGCTAGGCCCTCTACAGCAGCGACCCTCTTTTACCGAGACATAACTGGCACGCCTCCTCGCACCGACTGGCAAAGGGTGATCAATCAGGCCTGGGAGACCGGCGAGCAAGTGTCTCCAGAGGGGATCAGCGAATACAGCGGAACCACCAGTCGAATTTGGGCTTATCCGGTCTTTGAACCCGGGCGAAAGAAAGGCTCAAAGCCGGTGGCGGTCATGACCCGGCATAACAACCTTGGGGAGTCGCGAGTCCCAAACAAGCTTCAGCTGAACTTCATTGCCTGCGCCGAGCAGCTCTTGGCAATGGTCACCCAGGGAGAGTTTCCGATAACCGAGTCAGGCTCGGCCCCCAGAAGGGGATCGCCTCGTGTTACCGACGGCCTAATTCGACTAG
>JAPOHQ010000013.1 GCA_029979375.1 Microbacteriaceae bacterium | reverse complement strand
GGCTTCCGGCTAAGGATGGTTGGCTACAACCCTGACGCTGCCAGAACCTCCGGCATCAACGTCGAGCGAACCTACGTCCTGGCAATGGGACTGTCCGCGGCCTTTGTCGGGGTTGCGGCTGCAAACCAGTCGCTAGGAACCGCAATTGGAGTTACGCCCTCGACCCATGCCAACATCGGATTCGATGCCATCACGGTGGCATTGCTTGGTGGGTCTAATGCACCAGGCATTCTGCTCGCCGGTCTTCTGTTCGGAGCGTTCAAGGCGGGCTCACCCTCGATGCAGGTTATTGGAGTCTCACCAGAGGTTTTGGGAATCGTGCAGGGAGCCATCGTGCTGTTCATAGTTGCACCACCTCTGATTCGGGCGATCTTCAGGCTCCCCAAGCCACCTACGACCTCGACCCTTGCGGGTCTTCGAGATCGATTGATTCGGAGAGGAGGTGCCAAATGAGTCAGGTTCAGCTATCAAAAGAGGAGCGCGTTGGCTACAAGACCCCCATCATGATGGGAAGCGTTGGCGCAGTGGTCTTGATGTTCTTCGGGATTCTCGGTCGCGAGGGAGACGTGGTCTTTGAAATCTCGCGACGCACGGACACCATTCAGTTGCCGGCGATTCCGGTCGACTCGTCGACCCTGGGTCTGGTTTCTGGTGTTTTGCTCTTGGCAATCGCGGCACTTGCAACCTGGCTCGCGATGCAGAATCGCAGGACACCGCTTTGGATTTCCGCAATCTACGGCCTCATCGGAGTAACAGCGCTGCTGGGCTGGCTAGCTGCAGAAAACTCGGTCCCAATCGCCTTCATCGCCGGCACGGCTCTCGTATTGGCTGTTCCGATCATGCTTGGAGCCATGGGAGGCATCATGTGTGAGCGGGTTGGAATCACCAACATCGCCATCGAGGCGCAGCTTCTCACGGGTGCATTCATGGCTGCGGTCGTGTCTTCGATCACGGACAACTACTGGTTGGGCCTCACCTCCGCCATGATTGGCGGTGCTGTGGTGGGCATCGTCCTGGCTGTCTTCGCGATCAAGTTCCTTGCCCAACAGATCATTGTTGGCGTGGTGCTGAACGTCTTGATGATTGGAATCACCAACTTCCTCTACCAGCAGTGGCTGACCGAGGACGGCGAGAACGTGAACTTCCCGGGAACCATGGAAATCATCAAGCTCCCGCTGCTGAGCGACATTCCAATCATTGGCCCCGTGCTCTTCGAGAACCGAATCACGGTCTTCGCGGCTTTGATAATCGTCCCAACCCTCTACTTCGTTCTCTTCAAGAGCAAGCTCGGGCTTAGGGCAAGGGCCGTGGGTGAGCACCCGCTGGCTGCCGACACGGTTGGTATCAATGTCGGACGAACCAGGTTCTGGTGGGTAACCATTGGCGGCATGTCTGCCGGCCTGGGTGGTGCTGCCCTGACCATCGGTAACGCCGGGGCCTTCGGGCGAGAGATGTCGGGTGGTTTTGGATTCATCGCGCTCGCCGTCGTCATTCTGGGCCGCTGGCACCCAATCTCAGCCGGGCTTGCCGCGCTGCTGTTCGGTTTCTCAATCATCTTGCGAGTTTGGGCAAACCAGGTGAGCCCGGGAATCCCGACCGACTTCATCACCATGGTCCCCTACATCGTCACGATCATCGCGGTGGTGGGATTCGTTGGCCAGTCCAGGCCGCCGAAAGCCCTGGCCATTCCATATACGAAGGGTTAGATCATGGAGATCGACTGGACGGCACTGACCGCGGAGGCAAAGAAGGCAATGGAGCGGGCTTACGCCCCCTACTCCAACTTTCCTGTTGGTGCAGCTGCACTGACCGACGACGGTCGGGTGGTCTCAGGCTGCAATGTCGAGAACGCTTCCTACGGCCTTGGGCTATGTGCGGAGTGCTCGATGGTTAGTGAGTTGTTCCGCACCGGCGGCGGCAAGCTCGTTGCCTTTGCCTGTGTTGATGGCAACGGCGATGCGCTGATGCCCTGTGGTCGGTGCCGACAGCTGCTCTTCGAACACGCAGCCGAGGGCATGTTGCTCCAGACCATCAGCGGCATCAAGCCCATCGAAGAGGTCTTGCCGGACGCCTTCGGCCCAAGGAACCTGAAACTATGAGCTTTTCTGCAGTCGAACTGATCATCAAGAAGCGCGAGAAGCAGGAGCTCTCTAGCGACGAGATTCGCTGGCTAATCGACTCCTACACCAAAGGCGAAATCGCCGATGAGCAGATGTCGGCGATGGCCATGGCGATCCTGCTCAACGGCATGGAGCGTCGGGAGATTCTCGATCTCACAATGGCGATGATTGATTCGGGTGAACGCCTTGAGTTCGGTGGACTGGAAAAGCCCACGGTCGACAAGCACTCCACGGGAGGAGTTGGAGACAAGATCACTCTTCCCCTTGCGCCGCTCGTGGCATCCTATGGTGTTGCCGTGCCGCAGCTCAGCGGAAGAGGTCTCGGCCACACCGGCGGAACGCTGGACAAGCTTGAGGCGATCCCTGGCTGGCAGGCGTCACTTTCCAACACCGAGCTCTACAGCCAGCTCGCCGAAGTCGGGGCAGTGGTTTGTGCCGCGGGCAGCGGGCTTGCCCCGGCAGACCGAAAGCTTTACGCCCTTCGCGACGTTACCGGCACCGTCGAGGCAATACCTCTCATTGCCTCTTCGATAATGAGCAAGAAGATTGCGGAGGGAACCTCCGCCCTGGTGCTAGACGTCAAGGTCGGCTCCGGTGCTTTCATGAAGACTCTTGATCGAGCAGGAGACCTAGCAAAGGTGCTGGTGCAGATCGGAAAAGATGCTGGAGTCAAAACGTCTGCCCTGCTAACCGACATGTCCACCCCACTTGGGCTCAAGATCGGCAACGCCCTTGAGGTTGAGGAGTCTCTCGAAGTGCTCAGTGGCGGCGGCCCCGAGGACGTCGTGGAGATAACTGTCGAACTTGCTCGAGAGATGCTTTCGCTTGTTGGCATTGAGGCGGACCCCAGAGAAAATCTTGCCAACGGCAAGGCTATGACGAAGTGGCGGGAGATGATTTCGGCCCAAGGCGGAGACCCAGACGCACCGATGGCGAAGGCCAAGGAGTGGCACACCATCCGTGCCAGCTCCAGCGGATATCTCTCCAGGCTTGACGCCCTCGCGGTTGGAGTGGCCTCCTGGAGGTTGGGTGCTGGTCGAGAGCGCAAAGAAGACGCCGTTCAATTTGGAGCGGGAATCGAACTCCACAAGCAACTTGGAGACGAGGTCAGCGCTGGCGATGCGCTAATGACCCTCTACACTGACACCCCGGAGAAGTTTGAGCGTGCCATCGCCCTTGCAGAGTCCGCAGCAGAATTCTCAGAAAGCAAACCACCAAAGCGCGAGTTGATTCTGGGAAGAATTAGTTAGGAAGCAATTGGATATTCAGTCCCTGCCCAAGATTTCACTTCACGACCACCTCGATGGTGGATTGCGCCCACAGACGATCATCGAACTCTCCGATGCCGTCGGCCACAAGCTCCCTAGAGACAATGCGGTTGACCTCGCGAACTGGTTCAGCGAGGTTTGCAACTCGGGCTCTTTGGTCAAGTATCTCGAGGCCTTTGATCACACGGTCGCCGTCATGCAGACCAAGGAGGGTCTAGCCAGGGTCGCCTATGAGGCAGTGATGGATCTTGCTGAAGACGGTGTTATTTACGGCGAGCTGCGCTGGGCCCCAGAGCAGCACCTGGCTGGCGGCTTGAGCTTGGATGAGACGGTAGAGGCTGTCCAGGATGGCCTGGAGCGCGGCATGGATGAGGTTGCCGATCGCGGTGGCTTCATCAAGACCGGCCAACTCGTTACCGCGATGCGTCATGCAGATCGTGGCCTCGAGATTGCCGAGCTCGCGGTCAGGCATCGCAACAACGGCGTGGTGGGCTTTGACATCGCCGGTGCTGAGCAGGGCTTCTTACCCTCACGCCACAAGGTCGCCTTCGACTATTTGGCTTCTGAGCTCTTCCCGGTAACAGTGCACGCCGGTGAGGCCGATGGCGTGGAATCGATTAAGGATGCAATCGTCTCGGGCAGGGCCCTTCGACTCGGTCACGGTGTGAGAATCATCGAGGACATCATGTTTTCCCGCACCGACGGTGACACCGATCTGGTTGTGCTCGGACCGGTTGCCCAGTGGGTACACGATCGCGAGATCGTGCTAGAGACCTCGCCGAGCTCGAACCTGCAGACCGGCGCCTTCGCCATGATGGGAGACACCATGGCGGACCACCCCTTCGATGTCCTCTATGACCTCGGATTCAAGGTGACTGTGAACACCGACAACCGGCTGATGAGCGGAACCTCGCTGACGCGGGAGCTAGAGATCCTGGTCGACACTTTCGGTTATTCGGTGGCCGATCTCGAGCAGTTCCAGCTCAACGCGGCGGCGGCCTGCTTCCAAGGTCTCCCAGAGCGCGAAGAGCTCATGGACATGATCGAAATCGGCTTCGCGAGAGCGCAGTAAACGTAACCTGCTGTTTGCATTTCCCTGGTTTAGTTAGACATGCTCATTTATACGGTCTGTGGCGCTGGAATCGGCACCAGTGTGATCCTGAAGTCCAACGTTGACAGGGTCCTTTTGGATCTTGGCATCGAGGCCGACGTCCAAGCCGTCTCGGTGGCGAAAGTCGAGTCCGAGGAGCTTCCCGCCCAGCTTGTTCTTGCCACCCCAGAGGTTCTGAGCCACATCACGACGGTCCGAAGCGAGGTCGTGGTGATCGAGAACATCCACGACCTTCAGGTTCTGCGCGAGAAACTCGAGTCGGCGCTGGGCTAGCATTCAGAAATGAAACCTGGAAGTTCTCCCCGCACCGAGCTCAAACGTCTTGCATATAAGTCTTCTGGCGAGCAGGCAGACCTCTATTCCGTGATCGACGACAACCTGGTGGCACATGTCGGTGTCGTGCAGGACGGTTCCCCGCTGGTAATCCCGATGACCTACGGGCGCTCCGGTGACACGCTATTCCTGCATGGTTCGACCGGCTCGCGACTGATGAGACTCTTGGCAGCCGAGCCAGATATCTGTGTCAGCATCACGGAACTACGCGGTCTTAAGGTGGCCAGAAGCACATTCAACTCAGGCATGCACTACCGGTCCGTGGTTATCTTCGGAAAGGCGAGGTTGGTCTCTGATGAGGATAAGTTGGAGGCCCTGAACGCCCTCAGCGAGGGCTTGCTGCCTGGCCGCAACGAGGAGGCTAGGCCCACCACCAAGAAGGAGCTTGCCGCGACGATTATCGTTGCCGTCGACCTCTCGGAGACCTCTGTGAAGATATCGGTGAACGAAGTCGATGACCCCGAAGAGGATCTCAACAAGGGCTATTGGGCGGGGATCATCCCCTTCCGGGAGCGTGCCGGAGAGGTAATTCCTGCAGACCAGGAGTCGAAGGAGCTACCCGTGCCACCCAGCGTTCAAAGATTTATTGATAGCCGGCGATAAGTTCGCTGGCAAAGCTCTCTAGGGCCTCAAGTTCTGCCTTGCTGCCCCGGTATTGCAAATAGCACTTGAGCTTTGGCTCGGTTCCACTTGGGCGGAAGATCATCCTGGTTCGCTCACCGCTCAGGACAACCGCGTCTGTTCGGTGGGTCTTGGACACAAGCAGGTCTTCAAACACCAGTTCCTCATCACCAAAGGCCGCTGGGGGATTGCTTCGCACAGCGCTCATAACCTTGGAGATCACCGAAAGGTCACTGACTCTGATTGACACCTGCCCCGTTGCGAGCTTGCCATACTCCCTTTCGAGATTGGTGAGGTGATCCAACAGGGTTAGGTTCTCGAGCTTGAGCTTTGCCGCGAGCTCCGCTATCAGGAGCGCGGCCGTAATGCCGTCCTTGTCAGGGGTGTGCTCGGGATCAACGCAGTAGCCCAGAGCCTCCTCGTAACCATAGATCAGGTTTGGCACCTTCGAAATCCACTTGAAGCCAGTGAGGGTTTGTTCATATTTCAAGCCATGTTTCTTTGCGACCGCTGAGATGTCGGCCGACACCAGCGAGTTTGCCAGCGAGCCTTCGCTTGATGCGCTGGCACAGCGGTCAGCTAGCAGGAGACCAACTTCATCGCCGGTCAGCATTCGGAAACTTTCGCCATCTGAAACCGCAACCGCAAGTCGATCTGCATCCGGGTCGTTGGCCAAAATCAGGTCGCTGCCATTTGCCTTTGCCGTCGCCATTGCAAGATCCATGGCGCCTTTTTCCTCGGGATTAGGAAAGCTAACCGTTGGAAAATCACCGTTTGGTTCCTGCTGTTCAATGGTCGGGAGCAGCTTCAGTCCAATACCCCGGAAGATCTCATCGATGACTGACCAACCAACCCCGTGCAGGGCGGTGTGGGTGATTTTTATCGACGACTGTGAGAACAGGTCAGCCTGTACCAGCTGCTTTGCCCTTGCAACATAGGTATCGATCTCATTCTTGCCCAGCGATTCGAAGCTGTCAGACTGCTCGATCTGGGCGAAGGTCTTCGACTTGGCGGTCTGGGCAATCAGCTGAGCAATCTCGGAATCTTGCGGTGGGATCAGTTGTGATCCACCAAACTTTCCGCCGAGGTAAACCTTGTAGCCATTGTCACGCGGTGGGTTGTGGCTGGCGGTGACCATGATTGTTGCTGCAGCCCCCAGTCTTCTGCCGGTGAACGCTGCGACCGGCGTGGGGACCATTCGGTCAAAGAGCATGGGTTTCAGCCCTAATCCCGCCAGCACTCGAGCCGAGTCAAGGGCAAAGACATCGGAATTGTGTCGACCGTCATACCCGATTACCACTCTAAGCTCACCGCCGGCTTGCGAGTACTCGGCGCTGTTGGCCTGCAGGAACATGCCAATGGCCCTGGCAGCTTGCGCGACAACAATGCGGTTCATCCGGTTTGGCCCCGCACCCAATTCGCCTCGAAGTCCGGCGGTACCGAACTGCAGGCTTTGTGAGAAACGATCCGCTAGCTCTTCGTCATTTGCCGCGGCAAGAAGTCCCTCCAGCTCGGCCCTGGTAACAGGGTCGGGATCCTGCTCGAGCCAAAGCTTGGCTTCTGTCCGGTAGTCCAACTAGAGCCTTTGAACGATTTCGGCCAGCAGCTGGGAAATCTTGGCCTCGGCGGCCTTTCCGGCCGCAATGACTTCCTCGTGACTCAGGGGGGTGCTTTGTATTCCGGCTGCCAGGTTGGTGATGAGCGACATCCCGAGAATCTCCATGCCAGATTCCCTTGCAGCGATTGCCTCGAGGGCCGTTGACATACCCACTATGTGACCACCGAGATGCTTCGCCATCTGCACCTCAGCCGGTGTCTCGTAGTGGGGTCCGCGGAACTGAACGTAGACACCCTCATCGAGAGCAGGGTCAACCTCTTTGGCGATAGCTCGCAGTCTCGAGGAGTAGAGATCAGTCAGATCAACAAAGTTGGCCCCCTCGAGCGGAGAGCTGGCGGTGAGATTGATGTGGTCCGAAATCAGGACGGCAGTGCCACCCTCCCATTCCGGCTTGATGCCGCCTGCGCCGTTGGTAAGAACCATGGTTTTTACTCCGGCTTTGGCGGCCGTGCGGACAGAATGAACCACTGCCCTGACACCGTGGTTTTCGTAGAAGTGTGTTCTGGCTCCGATTACCAGGGCATGTTTTCCATTCGGCAGCCTTACCGAACGCAGCGTGCCGACGTGCCCAACAACGGCCGGTTTGTGGAAACCAGGAATCTGATCGGCAGGGATTTCACTGACCGTTTCGCCAATCAGGTCGGCCGCCTTCGACCAACCACTTCCGAGGGTTAGGGCAATGTCGTGCTTTTCGATGCCTGAGATTTCGGCTATTTTCTGAGCAGCCTTTTCGGCAAAATCAAACGGGTCTACGCCCTCTTCATTGAGTGGATGAACCATAAATTTCAAGTCTAGTTCTAAAGCAAAGTTGCTCGTTGTAAGGAAGAATGGTCGGGTGCCAACAAACAACCCTCCAGTCCACCGCGTCGTAATCATCGGCGGGGGACCGGGTGGATATGAGGCCGCAAGAGCTGCAAGGCAGCTCGAAGCCGAGGTCGTGTTGATCGAGGAAAACGGCATTGGTGGCAACGCCGTGCTAACTGACGTTGTCCCCTCCAAGACCCTTATCGCAACCGCGGAGGCGGCCCAGCGAGTCCTGCTTGCTCAATCGCTTGGTATCGAGTTTTCTCACGACGGGAAGAAGATTGATCCCAAGGTTCAGCTCGATGTCAAATCCGTAAACAAGCGATTGATTAAGCTCGCCAAGAGCCAGTCTGACGACATGCTCACCACTCTCAAGAAAGAGGGTGTAAGGGTTGTAAATGGACGCGGGCGTCTGGACGGCAACCACCATGTGGTTATCGAGCACGCCACCGGTGGTGAGCCAGAGAGAATCGAAGCCAAGACAATAATCGTCGCGGTCGGGGCATCGCCAAGAGAGCTTCCTGAGGCGAGAACCGACGGCAAGAGAATCTTGAACTGGAAGCAGCTCTACGACCTAGACGAACTTCCCGAGCACATGATCGTGGTGGGTTCCGGTGTCACCGGAGCTGAATTTGCCTCCGCATACCTGCAGCTAGGTAGCAAGGTAACCCTGGTTTCATCGCGCGACACCGTGCTCCCGGGTAATGACGCCGATGCGGCAACCCTGATCGAAGAAGTCTTCACCCGCAGAGGAATGAACTTGCTCAAGCGGGTAAGGGCGAAGAAGGTAACCGCCACCGAATCCTCCGTTGTCGTTGAGCTCTCCGATGGCAAAAAGATTGAGGGCTCCCACTGCCTCATGGCAGTTGGTGCTACGCCCAATACCCACGGTCTGGGACTTGAAGAGGCTGGCATCCGCCTTGCCGAAGACGGTCGCGTAATCGTGAACAAGGTTGCACGAACCTCTCGAGCCAATGTTTACGCGGTCGGTGACTGCTCAACTGCGATACCGCTTGCCTCAGTTTCCTCGATGATGGGTCGGACTGCTGTGTATCACACGCTTGGAGATGTGGCCTCGCCAACAAGGTTGCGTAACGTCGCATCAAACGTCTTCACCACCCCAGAGATTGCCCAGGTCGGTTGGTCCCAAGAGGAAATCGAGCAGGGTCTGGTTCGCGGAGAAATCGAAAAGATGATGCTCGAAACCAACCCAAGAGCCAAGATGCAGGGCATTCGAGAGGGCTTCATCAAGCTCTTCGCCTCGGTGGGTTCGGGGACGGTCATTGGTGGAGTGGTGGTTGCCCCTGGGGCATCGGATCTGATTTACCCGATTGCCGTTGCCATTGAAAATCGCTTGACTGTCGACCAGTTGGCTAGAACCTACACGGTCTATCCGTCGCTCTCTGGCTCAATTGCCGAGGCGGCTAGCGCTCTGCACCAGCCAATCGACTAGTCGATATCCAGGATGCGGGTTCCGGAGGAGATAGTTGCCCCAACCTCGACCCCAATCTTTGAGATTTTGCCATTCTTGTGAGCCGTCAGCGGTTGTTCCATCTTCATGGCCTCAAGAACCACCACTAGCTCACCCTCCTGAACCTCTTGACCCTCCGAAACGGCCAGCTTCACTACGGTTGCCTGCATTGGTGCAAGCAGAGAGTTGCCCTTGGCGCCGGTGTGAGTTTGAGCCTGCTGACCCTTGGCACGCTTCGGAGCTCGACCCTGGGCCGAGCCGACCTCGCCTACCAATAGTCGCTTTGGCACACTGACCTCAAGCCTCTTGCCGGCAACCTCCACCACGATCTCGCGGCGTGGTTCAGGCTCTGGTAGCTGGTCGGCTTGACCACTCCAGGGCTCCAAGGTGTTCTCCCAATCGGTTTCGATCCAGCGGGTAAAGACCTCGAAGTTTCCATCCTCCGCCACAAACGCCGGGTGTTCGACGATCAGCCTGTGAAAAGGTAAAACGGTTGGAAGCCCCAGTACCTGCATCTCCGCTAGCGCCCTTCTCGATCTCTGCAACGCCTGGGTTCGGTCCTTGCCGGTGACAATCAGCTTGGCAACCATCGAGTCAAAGTTTCCAGAGATTACATCTCCAGAAACGACACCGGAGTCGACCCTAACTCCTGGGCCTGAGGGAGCCTGGAAGAGGTGAATTGGACCAGGGGCGGGCAAGAAGTTTCTGCCCGGGTCTTCACCGTTGATTCGAAATTCAATCGAGTGTCCAGAAACCTTGGGGTCTGGATAATCGAGCTTCTCACCCTGGGCAATCCTGAACTGTTCGCGAACCAGGTCGATCCCAGTGACCTCTTCGGAGACCGGGTGCTCAACCTGCAGTCGGGTGTTGACCTCCAAGAAGGACATCGTTCCATCCTGGGCGACAAGGAACTCACAGGTTCCGGCACCGACGTAGCCAACCTCTTTCAGGATTGCCTTTGAGGATTCGTAAAGCTCGGTCACTTGAGCTTCGGACAGGAAGGGGGCTGGAGCCTCTTCCACGAGCTTCTGGTGGCGACGCTGTAGCGAGCAGTCACGCGTCGAAACGACCACGACGTTGCCATGCTGATCGGCCAAGCACTGAGTTTCTACGTGCCGCGGCTTGTCGAGGTACTTCTCGATGAAGCACTCACCGCGACCAAAAGCCGCAACGGCCTCCCTGGTCGCCGACTCGAATTGCTCGGCGATTTCGGCCTTGTCACGAACGATCTTGATGCCGCGACCACCACCTCCGTAGGCCGCCTTGATCGCAACCGGAAGTCCATGTTTCTTGACAAAGGCTTCAACCTCTTTGACATCGGCGACCGGATTGATAGTTCCCGGAGCCAGGGGAGCGCCGACCTTCTCAGCCACCTTGCGGGCCGAAACCTTGTCACCGAGCTGGTTGATGGCGCTCGGCGGAGGTCCGATCCAGACCAAACCCGCGTCCTCAACTGCAGCTGCGAAGTCCGCATTCTCGGAGAGGAACCCATAGCCCGGGTGAACCGCATTTGCACCCGAGCGCTTGGCAACCGATATCAGTTTCTCAATGACCAGATAGGTCTCTGCCGCGGTGTCGCCTCCGAGAGCATAGGCCTCATCCGCGAGCCGAACGTGTTGAGCATTCCGATCCGAGTCGGCGTAAACCGCAACGGTCTGGATTTGGCTGTCTTTCGCGGCGCGAATGATGCGAACCGCTATCTCGCCTCTATTCGCTATGAGCAGCTTTGAGATGCGGCGCTTTGTCATAATCCGATAGCTTATTGGCCTTTGCTGGCTCAGATTTATAAGCAAGCCACAAAAAAACCCAGGTTTTGTTGAGACTATCTCCAGAGGTCTTGGTAGTCGACACCTAGACGCTGGCACATTGACCTGAGCCCAAAGAGGCTGAGACCAACCACGGTGTGGTAGTCGCCATCAATTCTCTCGATGAAGCCGCCCCCGATTGAGTCGATGGTAAAGCCACCAGCTACCTGCAGCGGTTCCCCTGTTGCCACGTAGCGCTCAATCTCCTCATCGCTGAGCTCCGCGAAGAGCACCCTGGTCTCGGTGCAGAGGGTAGTTTCTTCGCCGCTGACAGTATCGATGAGGTGGTGCCCAGAGTGCAGCGTTCCCCACCTACCCCTCATGTCCTTCCAGCGATCAATTGCGACCTGCGGCTCGAGTGGCTTACCAAGAATGTTGCCGTCCAGTTCCAGGGCTGAATCGCAACCGAGGACAAGTCCCTTAGCTATCTTCGAGGCCACCGCAACCGCCTTGGCTCTGGCAAGCAAGCTGGTTAGCTCGCAGGCGGTCTGAGGTTGACGCTGTGCGGTCAGCAACTCCTCATCAACGCCCGGAGGGACATCTCGAAATGCGATCCCGGCCTCGGTCAATAACTTCTTGCGGGCAGGAGATGTCGAGGCGAGAGTAAGAGTTGGCATGCGACAAGGGTAGCTGTGGAACACTAGCTGCGTGGTGCTAAAGCTTCGAATCGAAAAGGTCGTCCACGGCGGCCTGTTCTTGGCGCGTGACGAGGGGAAAGTGGTCCTGGTTTCTGGCGCTCTACCTGGAGAGCTGGTTGAGGCCGAACTGGTGGAACAGAAGAAGAGTTATTCGCTCTCGTCGGTCACGAAGATATTGGAACCCTCAAGTCAACGAGTCGTTAGCCCCGGCGCGCAACTTGGCAGGGCAGCCAGCTCGATTGACTTCGGCCATGCCAAGTTGGACTACCAGCGCCAGTTGAAGTCGGAGGTCCTGCAGGAGGCGCTTTCACGGACATCAAGAATTGAATGGAACGGTGAGATTCTTCCTGCCGACGAGACCGGTCTGGGTTATCGCACCCGAGTCCAATTGCACGCCGACTCCAAGGGCAGGCTAGGCGTCCGAGTTCCCCGCAGCCATGACCACGTGAGGATTGATTCCCACCCCCTTGCCGTTGACGCAATCAACTCCTCATCCGTTCTAAAGGAGCGCTATGCTCCTGGGTCCCGAGTGCTAATTGCTTGCGACTCCGACGGACAGGTTCTGACCGGCTCCGACGATTCGCTGCTTACCCAGCGGGCAGGCAAGCGCAAGTTTCGCATCGCTCCGCAGGTCTTCTGGCAGGCACACTTTGCCGCACCCGAGCTATTACTCGAGCATGTCTTGGCTGAGCTTGGCGAAGTTGGCCCGGAGGTATTGGATCTTTATTCTGGGGCGGGATTGTTTGCCGCCAATATCGCGCAGCATCACCCCGAGACCTCGGTGTTGGCAGTGGAGGGCAGTGCGGATGCGACCGGGGCCGGCACAGCCTCGGCAGCCGATTTGGCAAACCTTCGTTTTGTGACAGCTGACGTCTTGAAGTATCTGCGGGCTAGGTCAGACCAGCTCGAGCTCGTTGTCCTAGATCCGCCCCGCTCGGGAGCAAGCGGCAAGGTAATTGCGGAGCTAGTTCGCTTGGAGGCTAAGAGAGTGGTCTATGTGGCCTGTGACCCGGTAGCTCTCGCGAGGGATCTAGGGACTCTTGTTGCAGCCGGCTACAACATCGAGAAAATCAGCGGCTTGGACATATTTCCCCAGACTCACCATTTCGAAACCATCGCCACCTTGAGTAAGTAACCTATGAACGTGGGGAAGACATCGGTTGCGATCGTTGACGATCACGAGGCAGTTCGCCTCGGGTTCTCGGCAGCCTGCGCCGAAAAGGGTGTCGAGCTCATGGCATCAGCCGCCACGGTCGACGAACTTCTCGAAAGTCTTGGAAACAGGCAGTGTCAGGTGGCGGTTGCGGACCTGTCCCTTGCCGATGGCTCGCTCGTTGCAGAGAACATCGAGCGCTTGGTAGCAGCCGGTATGGCCGTATTGATCTACTCGATTGCTGACAAGCCAAACCTGATGCGCGCTGCCGTTAGGGCAGGAGCAACGGCCATTGTGCCGAAGTCTCAATCAATCGAGTCGCTCTTTGAAGCAATTGCCCTGGCCGCCGAAGGCGCGATCATCAACAACGCCGAGACCAGCGCGACCATCGATGCCGACAAGCTCTTTAAGGACGCATCGCTCTCAGCCAGGGAGCAAGAGGTGCTCTCCCTTTACGCCTCGGGCATGAGCCTCAAGCAGGTTGCATTCCAGCTGAACATCAAACCCAGCAGCGCCAAGGAGCATATCGACCGGGTGAGGGTGAAATACGCCAAGCTCGGGCGCGAGGCCGCAACCAAGGTTGATCTCTTCAAGCGGGCCGTCGAGGACGGAATCATCTCGGGAGACCTGCTGTAATGCAACAGCTGGCGTCTATTGCGACCAACCGTCTTGAGGTCTCAATCCGCCGCATCGCAGCAGTCGTCATATTGGTTAGCAGCATCGAGGTGATCATCAATGGCCTCTTCCAGCTGGACGCATATCCGACCATCGGGGGCTTTCTGCTCGGAGTGTTTGTGGTCAGCGCCGTTCTCTCTGTGCTGAGCAGTTGGTTCAATTTCGAATGGCGAGTTGTCTTCCGAGTCCATGGCGCCATCGTGCTCGGACTCGTTTGGATCCTCGCCCTGATTGCTGACCCAAGCGCCTTCTCTCCAGATAACAAACCCTGGGCCTGGTGGGCCCTTGGGGTGGCAGCGGTGGTAATCGGAGTTAGCAGCCCACCTAGGGTGTGGGTTGCCTACATCCCAATACTCTCGGCGAGCTGGTTTCTTTCAAAGCAAGTCCTTTTTGATGGAGGGAGATACCTCGATGCCCTGCTGGATTCGGCATACATTCTGGTCTTTGGCTTTGCCATCGCGGGCCTAGTTCAGCTCGTCAGGGATGGCGCGACAGATGTTGATGTTGCCAACACCGCTGCAATCCAGAGCGCCATTGACAAGGCAAGCCTCGACGCGATCGAGAGAGAGCGCTCCAGGCTAGATGCCCTGGTTCACGATCAGGTACTACACACCCTCCTGCTCGCGGCTAGGGCTCAAAGTGCAGTTGAAAAGCAGGCGGCGGTAAGGAGTGCAACGGTCGCCATCGAGTCACTCCAGCGAGCTGAGGATGAGGTAGCTGCGATCGGCAGCGTTACCCCATTGGGATTATTCAAGGCAATTGAAAAGGCGGCCCTTGATCTTGATCCGAGGGTGGCGGTCACTTCGCGAGGTGGGGGGTCTGAAAACCTGGATCCGGAGGTTGCACAGGCCTTGACGGAGGCAACCCTGCAGGCTTTGGACAATGCAATTCAGCACTCTCAGGCCAAGACAATAGAGCTCCTGCTGGATTCCCCAGAGGAATACTCCTTGGTTTTCGAGATCGTGGATGATGGCATCGGCTTCCGGCTCGATCGCGCGACCAGAGATCGCATTGGCATCCGAACCTCAATCCAAGCCCGAGTTGAGTCGGTAGGGGGCCAGGCGGAGATTGAATCTGCTCCCGGGATGGGGGTCAAGGTTTCACTGAGGTGGCGCAATGCTTAGGCTCTCGCGCTGGCAGTTGGGTGCAATGGCAATGGGCTATGGCCTCTATCACGCCTTCCTTGGACTGGTAAGCCTCGGGGAATATCGCGAACCGATGTTGGTCTACTGGGCACTCCTTCTCTACCTTCTTACTTTGATTGCCATCCTGATTGACAAGCCGGGATTGAAGCTCAGACCGCTCACCACCTTCATCGCGGTGGCAATCGCTCTGGTGATCCCGCTTTTGGTATTTGACGCTCTCGGCGAGGTTAGACAATCGAGCTATGCCACCTGGCATATCGCGGCTGTCGGCACTGTTCTGGCGATTGTTGCCATTCGACAGTTTCCGAAGGCGGCCTGGATGGGCACGGTAGTCGTGACCCTGGAGGTTTTGCAATGGGGTGGTACCGATGTGATCTTCAATTCAGGACTCATTGGAACCTGGGTCCTGGTCTCTGTAGGCCACGCCGCATCGATTGCCTTGCAGAACAGTGAGCGCAGCGCAGCGGAGTTCCGTAACCGCGCCTTTTCACTAGACACAGCAGCCGCAGCCTCATCTGCCGCCCGAGCCGAGCGCACCCAGCGACTCAGAGAAACGCTCTCTGAGGTCTTGCCGCTAATGAGGAAGATTGTTCGATCGGCCGGGGAGCTATCGGAGAAAGATCGCGTGGCAGCACTCCTAAAGGAGTCTGAACTAAGAGATCAGATTCGGGGTCGCAACCTGCTGACCGAAGATGTCGTGAAAGCAACACGTGCAGCTCGAAGGCGAGGGGTTGAGGTCCAGCTGCTTGACGATGGCGGCCTCGATGACCTCGATGCCCGGGGCCGGCTTCCCTACCTCCAAGAGGTCGCGCAGCGACTGGCGAAAATCAAGGCCGGCAAGGTGGTGGTGAGAGCCTCGCAGGGCGATGGCTGGCGAGTCACGATGGCGGCCATTCGCAAGGAAGCCGACCGCCCGGATTTATTCATTCGGCTTTAACAGTTCAAGGGGCGACCCTAGTCGCCCCGAACCCCCCGGTTCCCCGGAAGCCAATCCCGCAACCCTTCTTTGCGTTTGGAATAGCTGCTACCAAGGTAAAACAACGGCGGGCTGAGTGAAACAGAAATTCTGCTTTTTCCTGCCCCTCTTTGGGGGACAGATTAGCTTCTTGCCTTGGAGTGCCAGGACTGTTCGAGCGGGCCGCGCAGGTTTGATGCCGAATTAGCCCAGCTGGTCCTCGGCTTCTTGATTGCGATCCGGCCGAGCCTGCGTGATTCCAGAATTGCTGACTCAACGACCGCAAGAGCAGCCGCCTGCTCTTCAGGTGTGCCACCGCGAACCTCGAGTTCGGCCTGGATTCCCTGGGCTGTGTAGACGCACATCAGAGTGGGATGTTTCCGTGCTTCTTGGGCGGCAGGCTCGAGCGCTTGGTCTTGAGAGCGCGCAGCGACTTGACAATTGCGGTCCTGGTTGCAGCCGGTTCGATGATTCCATCGAGCTCGCCGCGCTCTGCCGCAAGGAAGGGACTGGCGACGTTGTAGGTGTATTCCTGGGCCAGCTGGTCCCTTACCTTTGCAATGTCCTTGCCCTCCTCTTGGGCCTTCCTAATCTCTTCGCGGAACAGGATGTTTACCGCCCCCTGGCCACCCATCACTGCGATCTCTGCGGTTGGCCACGCGAGGTTGATGTCCGCACCGAGTTGTTTGGAGCCCATGACGATGTAGGCGCCTCCGTAGGCCTTACGGGTGATCACAGTCACCAGCGGCACCGTCGCCTCGGCATAGGCATAAAGCAGCTTCGCACCGCGCCGGATTACACCAGCCCACTCCTGATCGGTGCCCGGCAGGTAACCGGGAACGTCGACAAGGGTCAGGATCGGTATCGAGAATGAGTCACAGAACCTAACGAATCTGGCTGCCTTCTCGCCGGCATCAATGTTGAGCGTGCCAGCCATTTGCAACGGTTGATTTGCGACAATCCCTACCGACTCGCCATCCACCCTCGCGAAACCAATGATGATGTTTGGTGCAAACAGCGGCTGAACCTCGAGGAACTCGCCCTCATCCACGACAGTCTCGATGACGGTGTGCATGTCGTATGGCTGATTGGGTGAGTCGGGTATCAAGGTGTCCAGCTTGCGATCCGACTCGGTGATCTCGAGCTCGGTTTCCGCCTGATAGGTCAGGGTCTCGGAGAGGTTGTTTTCGGGCAGGAAGCCGACCAGCGACTTGACGTAGTCGATCGCATCCTCCTCGTCCGAGGCGAGGTAGTGGGCGACCCCCGAAGTTTCGTTGTGAGCTCTGGCTCCGCCAAGCTCCTCCATCCCGACATCTTCACCGGTGACCGTCTTGATCACATCGGGGCCTGTGACAAACATGTTGGAGGTCTTGTCCACCATGACGACAAAGTCGGTAAGCGCGGGGGAGTAGACCGCACCACCAGCTGCCGGACCCATGATCAGAGAAATTTGAGGAATCACTCCGGAGGCGTGGGTGTTTAGCCGGAAGATCTCTCCGTACTTACCGAGCGCAATCACGCCCTCTTGGATCCTGGCGCCGCCAGAGTCCAGGATGCCGATGATTGGAACTCCGGTCTTGATTGCCAGTTCCATAACCTTGATGATTTTGTTTCCGGCGGCTTCACCAAGTGATCCACCAAAAATTGTGAAATCTTGGGAGTAGACGGCGACCTGCCTGCCGTGAATGGTGCCGAACCCGGTGACCACTGAGTCGCCGTATGGACGCTTTGACTCCATTCCGAAGGCATTTGATCGGTGCCGGACAAACTCATCTACCTCGGTAAAAGAACCCTCGTCGAGCAGCATTGCAATGCGCTCGCGAGCGGTCTTCTTGCCCTTGGCGTGCTGCTTCTCGATTGCTGCCTCACCGGCAGCAAAGACCGCCTCGTGATAGCGCTGCTTGAGGTTCTCGAGCTTGCCACTAGTGGTGCTGAGGTCTGGTTTCTTTGCCAATTGACTCCTAACTAGCCCTCCTACTTTATTGCGAGAGGACACCTTTGAGTTGCATGTAAACGACAAAGAGATTCGCAAAGCATCTCGGAAAGCTACAAAAGTTAGGCCTGCTCTATCTTTAAAGCGTGAATCTCGAGAAGTCGCAGCTGGCAAGCAAGAACCTGCATTTTCTTGAGTCGGTTGATTCCACAAACCTTGAGCTGGCCCGGAGGCTCGATCAAGCTGCACTTCCCGATCTCTATGCCCTTGCCGCCGCCTCCCAGACCAAAGGCCAGGGAAGGCTTGGACGCGAGTGGGTATCTGAGCCCGGCAGCTCACTCTCGCTCTCGGTCTTCTTTGCAGCACCAGAGTTGCCAGAGCTTATGCCCGTTGTTTTGGCCGTTGCGGCAGCGCGGGTTGTTTCCTTGCACGCCCCTGAGGTGAGCATCAAGTGGCCGAATGACATCTTGATCTCCGGTCGCAAGGTCTCCGGTCTTCTGCTTCAGGTTGCCCCGGGAGGGGTGATTGCTGGAATCGGGGTGAACATTGCTATCCAACGCGGTGCACCGGAAACAGCTTGTGCCCTCAGCGAGTTTGGTGCAGCAAGCTTTGACGATGTCCTCTCCGGACTATTGATGGAGCTTGGGCAGTTGCGAGCCAGGATGGCTCAAAGTCCAGCAGACATCGCGATCGAGCTCGTTGAGGAATACTCCAAGAACTGCTCGACACTGAACAGCAGGGTTAGGGCTCAGCTGCCAGGAGGTGGCGAGATCGTCGGTCTAGCCACCGGCATTAATGCGACTGGCCATCTGGTTGTTCAGTCAGATAAAAGGCATGAGCTCAGTGCCGCGGACGTTTGGCATCTGCGAAACTAGAGGCGATGCAGGGAGAGAAATGCGGGTAGGCGTTATCGGAGGTGGGCAACTTGCCCGAATGATGTACCCTGCGGCAATTGCACTCGGAGTTGAACTCCGGGTCTTTGCGGAGAGCGAAGGCTCCTCGGCAGTGGCGGCAACCACCAAGGTTGGTGATTACACCGACCTCTCCCAGGTCGCCAGCTTTGCCAGCGGCCTCGACGTCATTACCTTCGATCACGAACACGTGCCGCAGCAGGTTCTCCTTGGGCTCGTGGAGGCGGGAGTGCGGGTGCATCCGGGACCGAATGCCCTGGCACACGCCCAGAACAAGCTGGTCATGCGAAAGCGACTGGCCGAGCTCGGGTTGCCTCAACCGCAGTGGAAAGAGGTTCAGACCCCAGGCGAACTGGAGGAGTTTCTTACCCCCCGCGGGGAAGTCGTCGTAAAGACGCCCATCGGTGGCTATGACGGCAAGGGTGTTCGAGTGGTGAAAAGCGCGGCCGAGGTTGCCGATTGGTTCGACAGGCTTCCGGATCTCGGCGGAGCACTGCTGGCAGAAGAGAAGGTGGAGTTCAAGCGCGAGCTTGCCCAGCTGGTGGCAAGGCGTCCCAGTGGTCAGATTGCTTCATGGCCCACGGTGCAGACGATCCAGAGCGGTGGTGTCTGCTCCGAGGTGATTGCCCCGGCACCAAACCTCGATGCCGGCCCAGCGCTGGAGATCGGAAAGGCAGTTGCTGAGGGTCTTGGTGTAACTGGCGTCTTGGCCGTCGAAATGTTTGAAGACCAAGGCGGCAAGCTGTTGGTCAATGAGCTTGCTATGCGTCCCCATAACTCCGGGCACTTCTCTATTGAGGCCGCTGTCACCTCGCAGTTTGAGCAGCATCTAAGGGCGGTCCTCGACCTTCCCTTGGGAAGCACCGAGCTTCGAGCGCCGGCGGCGGTGATGGTAAATCTGCTCGGAGTGGATGATGACAACGACTTCCTCGGCAACTACCAGACGGCGATGGCCGAGTTTCCCGAAGCCAAGTTCCACACCTACGGCAAGACTGCTCGCAAGGGGCGAAAGATGGGCCACATCACCCTGCTCGGGGAAGACGCGGACCAGCTGCTTGAACGCGGTAGGGCGGCCAGATCAGCCCTCTACGGCGAGGCCTCCCTAGACTAGTCACATGGCCAAAGTCGCAATTGTCATGGGTTCGGACTCCGATTGGCGAGTCATGCAGGATGCCAAGGTTGCCCTGGACTCGCTTGGAGTTGAGAGCGATGTCGAGGTTCTAAGCGCCCACCGCACCCCCGAACGCATGATCGAGTGGGGTAAGGCGGCTGCCAGCGGGGGAGTCAAGGTAATCATTGCGGGAGCAGGCGGGGCCGCTCATCTTCCTGGAATGATTGCGTCGGTGACCTCACTGCCGGTTATCGGAGTCCCAGTGGCGCTGGGCAATCTCGATGGCATGGACTCGCTGCTTTCAATCGTGCAGATGCCGGCCGGTGTTCCGGTGGCAACCGTGAGCATTGATGGGGCAAAGAACGCAGGATTGTTGGCGGCCAAGATATTGGCCACCTCCGACACAGAGCTTCTTGCCAAACTCGACGCCTATCGCGCCGAGCTCGCCGAAGCTGTCGCCAAGAAGAACGAAAACCTCAAGTCCAGCCTCTAATCAGCGTATTTTCAGGCTTCTCTCATTAGTTCAAAACGCCCCAGCCATCAGGGTTTTTTAAGAATCTAAACCTAAGGTTGAAGGTAGCTGGAGGTGAGCCATGCCTAGTTTTCGCGCACTCGCGCTAGCCTGCGCTACCCTCCTGACTCTGACGGGGTGCAGCGTTTTTTACCCAAATTGGGGTGCCACGGGCCTCCCGGAGGAGCCTTCTCTAGAGCCATCGCCGACTGAGACCGTGACGGTCACAGCCGACCCCGAGCCGACTGAGAGCCAAAGCGCCGAGCCAACCGCCGAGCCCTCCGAGGAACCGAGCGAAGAGCCAACCATCGAGGCCGTGCAGACTGAGGTCACAATCATCATGGCCGTGGTCGAGGAAGACTTCGGGGTGCTGACCGTGGTCGCGCAGGTACCGGGCATCAGTGAGACCGGAGGTACCTGCACATTGAGATTCCTTGGTGGCGACACCGAGGCCGAGCTCGAGGTGAAGGCCGAGCCATCTAGCGACTACACCCAGTGTTTTCCTATCGAATATCCGCTGAGTGAACTTCCCAGCGGCAACGGTATTGTCACGGTGAAATACGAGTCCGAGCGACACTTCGGCACCTCCCCTGCCAGTTCGGTGGTCATTCCGTGATCAAACGCGCAATTGCTGTCTTGACCAGCGCCGTCATGGCTCTGGTCGGCCTAGTGAGCCTGAGCCAACCGGCCCAGGCCGCACCTCCGGGCAGCGCATTCGACCCAGGCCTGATCATCAGCGACAGTGTCTTCTTTGACTTTGGCTCAATGACCCTCGAACAAATTCAAGCCTTCTTGGACTCGAGGGTGGAGAACTGTCGAGCCGAGGACCCTGCGATCGACTGTTTGAAAAACATCAGGGTCGACATCCCCGAGACTCCGGCAACCGAACCAACCGAGATTGGCCCTTGCAGTGCTATTCCGGCCAAGCCTCAGGCGAGTGCCGCAGAGATTATCT
>JAPOHQ010000012.1 GCA_029979375.1 Microbacteriaceae bacterium | reverse complement strand
CCCATACGACATCCCTGGCTAGACGGTCTGTGAGGTCTCCTGAGTCAATGAGAACCTGAATCTTGGCGACCTGAACTGGGGTAATCGAAAGATCACCGGGGCTCATCTCCTGAGCATTTGCCAGACGGGAGAGCTCTCCAGACCACCACTTGCGCGCAGCCTGCGGTGAGCAGCCCGCCTCTACGGTCTCCTCCACTAGATCCAGTAGGTCGGCATTCACAACGTCCCGGAACTCAAGCTCCGAGAATCCCCACTGCGAAGCAAGACGTTTGCGGCGCTCCTGGGGGTTTTCGGGAAGAGTAGAGCGAATCTCCTCGATCCAGCTGGCTGCGGGCTCTATTGGCAACAGATCAGGCTCAGGGAAGTAGCGATAGTCATCGGCATCAGACTTAGGTCGACCCGCCGAGGTGTGGCCGCGGTCCTCATGCCAGTGGCGAGTCTCCTGAACGATCTCGCCCCCGGAGGCAAGGATGTGGGCTTGGCGTTGAATCTCGTAGCGAACGGCGTTCTCAACGCTTCTGATGGAGTTCACATTCTTGGTCTCGGTCCTGGTCCCTAGCTTTTCCTGACCCTTTGGCCGAAGCGAAACGTTTGCATCGCAGCGAACATTACCTCGCTCCATGCGGGCATCGGAGACGTTCATCGCCTTGACGATGTCTCGGATTGATCTAACATAGGCAGCCGCAAGCTCCGGAGCTCTAGCGCCAGCACCAAACACCAGCTTAGTCACGATCTCGACTAGTGGAACACCAGCGCGGTTGTAATCAACAAGAGAGTATTCCGCTCCCTGGATGCGCCCCGTCGCACCACCAACGTGAGTTAGCTTGCCCGCATCCTCTTCCATGTGAGCACGCTCAATTAGAACCTTGAAGCTCTCGCCGTCGGCGAGCTCAACATTCAGCGCCCCGTCAAAGGCGATCGGTTCGTCATACTGCGAAGTTTGGAAGTTCTTTGCAAGGTCTGGATAGAAATAGTTCTTGCGGGCAAATCTCCCAGAGGGAGCGATCTGGCAACCAAGCGCGAGCCCGATGGCGATTGATGACTCAACTGCCTTGCGGTTTACGCTTGGCAGAGAGCCTGGAAGGCCGATGCAGGTTGGGCAAACATTGGTGTTTGGCTCGCTGCCAAACTCATTGGCGCAGCCGCAGAACATCTTGCTCTTGGTGTTGAGTTCGACGTGGACCTCAAGTCCGATGACCACCTCAAACTTCTCAATGGCCTCTTCATAAGGCATTAGCTGGTCTTTAGCCATTCTGAGCCTCCAGAACTGGAACCTTCGAAATCAGCGGTGCTCCCCACTCGCCGACATACATCTGCTCAATCAGAGATGCGACTCGATACATCTGCGCATCCTGCTTGGCAGGAGCCAGAATCTGAACACCGCTGGGCAGCGAGTCCTCATGGGCAAGGCCATTTGGAACCGAGATGCCTGGAATGCCGGCCAGGTTTGCAGGAATGGTCGCAATGTCGTTGAGATACATCGCCAGAGGATCGTCCAGCTTCTCCCCCAGCTTGAAAGCCGTGGTTGGTGCGGTTGGAGTCACTAAGACATCTGCCTTTGAAAAAGCGGCCGCCAGATCCTGCTGGATCAAAGTCCTCACCTTTTGGGCTGAGCCGTAGTAGGCGTCGTAGTAACCAGAGGAGAGTGCGTAGGTGCCCAAGATTATTCTTCGCTTGACCTCCGGGCCGAAACCTGCCTCTCGAGTTGCTGCCATCACGCGCTCGATAGTCGGATTGCCCTCGGGCATGACCCGCATTCCAAAGCGGACCGAATCATAGCGAGCGAGATTGGAACTCGCCTCGGCAGGCAGGATGAGGTAGTAGGCAGCAACTGCGTATTCGAAACTTGGGCAATCAACCTCGACAACCTCAGCGCCGGCGGCGCTCAGCTTGGCAACAGTGTCGTCAAAGCAGGCTTTTACGCCCGGCTGGAAACCATCGGAACTTAGCTGCTTTACGACACCGACCTTGAGCCCTGTTATGTCTGCCGTTCTGACCGCATCCGCCATCGAGCCAAGGGACTCGACAATCGAAGTTGAGTCCATCGGGTCATAACCTGCGATCACATCCTGCAGAAGTGCGGCATCCAGCACGGTGTTGGCAACCGGACCAATTTGATCGAGCGAAGAGGCCAGAGCGATCACGCCATATCTTGATACCGCTCCGTAGGTGGGCTTAGCACCAACGGATCCGGTAACGGCGGCCGGATAGCGAATCGAACCACCGGTATCGCTTCCCGTAGCCAGCGGAGCAAGGTGTCCAGAGACGGCGGACGAGGATCCCCCGCCGCTGCCGCCCGGAATCCTGGTTAGATCCCACGGGTTCTTAGAGGGTCCATAAGCCGAGAACTCGGTGGAAGAACCCATTGCAAACTCGTCCATGTTGGTCTTGCCGATGATTGGCATTCCTGCGGCGCGAACCTTCTTTGTGACGGTCGCATCGTAGGGAGGGATCCAGCCCTCAAGAATCTTGCTGCCGGCAGTCGAAGGTGCATCCTGGGTTGCCAGCACATCCTTCATGGCGATTGGAACGCCGTGCAGTGGCGAGAGGCTCTTGCCCTCGGACTGTGCCTTATCCGCAGCCTCGGCAGCTGCTAGAGCGGTCTCTCGGTTAAGGTGAAGGTAGCTCAGCGTGAGGTGGTTAAGATCCGTTGCACGATCGAAGAAAGTCTCGGTCACCTCTTTAGAGCTGACCTCTTTGCTTTTGATGAGCTCTGCGAGTTCGCTCGCGCTCTTGGTTACCAGCTCGCTCAACTCTTACTCCTCATCCAAAATCGCCGCGACCTTGAAGCGTCCCTCTTCGCTGTCAGGAGCGCCACTCAGCGCCTGCTCCTGGGTGAGGGAAGGCCTTATCTCATCATCACGCATCACATTGGTCATGGGAATCGGGTGGGAGGTTGGTAGTACGTCACCGCTTGTGGCCTCATTCACCTTGGCAACTGAGTCAACGATGACGCCCAGTTCGCCGGCGAGTTTTTCTACTTCTTCATCGGTGACCAGGATTCTTGCCAGCGAGGCGAGGTGGCGGACGAGATCCGGTGTTATCTCAGACATGAAACTGCTCAATTCGGGGTTTGCTGGAGGCTATCAGTCTAGTTTGCCGAGGCTTGAAGCCGGGCGAGAAATTCCTCTTCCCCGATGACCTCGACTCCGAGCTCCTCGGCCTTGGCGAGCTTGGAACCAGCTCCCGGTCCGGCGACCACAAAACTGGTCTTCTTTGAGACCGATGAGGCGGCCTTGCCACCTTCGGAGATTATCTTTGCTTCGGCCTCGTCTCGGGACATCGATGTCATCGTGCCGGTTACAACGATGCTCATCCCGGCAAAGAAACCACCTCGCGGCATGCTGCCTGGTCCTTGGTGATTTGGGATGGCCGATGTGACACCGGCAGCGCTCCAGCGGCTAACTATCTCTTGGTGCCAATCCTCTTCCCACCAGCCCTTGATTGAAGCGGCAAGGGTTGGGCCAACCCCTTCCACCTCACTCAGTTCATCCTCGCTCGCATCGAATATTGCTCCCAGCGAGCCAAAGTGATCACAGAGCGCTCTAGCCGCCACCGGACCAACGTGCCGAATCGACAGCGACACCAAAACTCTCCAAAGATCTCTTGTTTTTGCCTGTTCGAGGTTTACAAGCAGCTTCAATGCGGTCTCGCCTGGAGTGCCATCCTTTTTGCGGAAAAACTCCACAACCTTTGGGTTTCCATCGGCGTCATGCTTGGGAAGGCCGGTGTCGGGATCCAGAACCATTGCCCTAATCGGGAGCAGCTGCTCAAGCTTCAGGTCAAATAGATCGGCTTCAGACTGAATTGGCGCGGCAGATGGTTCGAGAGGTTGGGTCAGGGCTGCTGCGGACACGTAACCCAAGGCCTCGATGTCCAAGGCGGCTCGCGAGCCGATGTATGCGATGCGCTCTCGAAGCTGCGCAGGGCAGGAGCGAGCATTGGGGCAGCGCAAATCGACATCGCCCTCGCTCGCAGGAGCCAATTCTGAACCGCACTCGGGGCAAGTGGTTGGCATTACGAACTCACGTTCGGAGCCTGACCGGAGCTCGGCTACCGGTCCAAGGATCTCGGGTATCACGTCTCCCGCTTTTCGGAGAACGACCGTGTCGCCTATCAGAATGCCCTTTTGCCTCACCTGGTCTTGGTTATGGAGGGTGGCAAACTCCACCTCGCTACCTGCAACGCGCACCGGCGATAGCACGGCAAATGGTGTGGCTCGGCCAGTTCGACCAATTGAGATTCTTATGTCGATCAGCTTGGTGTTCACCTGTTCCGGCGGGTACTTGTAGGCGATTGCCCAGCGTGGAGCGCGTGAGGTTGCACCAAGTTCGCGCTGCCTGGCCAGATCGTCGACCTTGGCAACCACGCCATCAATCTCGTGTTCCAGTGAGTGGCGTCCCTTTTCCAGCTCGGCGATGAACGACAGTGCTTCTTGAGCACCCTGCACCACCTTGAAGTTGGATGTTGTGGGCAATCCCCACTTCGCAAGCTGGGCATAGACCTCGCTTTGGGAGGAGAAACTGGTCGGCCAGGCCCCAAAGCCGTGCACCAGCATTTTCAGCGGCCTAGAGGCGCTAACTGCTGGATCCTTCTGCCTAAGTGACCCAGATGCGCTGTTCCTGGGGTTAGCAAACGGCTTGCCCCCGGCCTCCACGATGGAGGCGTTCAGCTTGGCAAAGTCATCGAGCGCGAAAAAGACCTCTCCCCTGACCTCGACAATCTCGGGATGGTTGGAGCCGGCGAGTTGACGCGGAATGGACTTTATGGTCGCGACGTTTGCAGTCACGTCCTCACCGGTCTCGCCATCTCCTCTGGTGGCGGCTTTGACCAGTCGACCTGATTGGTAGGTGAGGGAGACTGCTAGACCATCAATCTTTGGTTCAAGCAGAAAAGGTCCCCCGCCAACGCGCTCCGACCAAGCCTCGAAGTCCTCGGCACCGAAAGCATTGTCGAGACTGAGCATCCGCTCGAGATGCTTGTGCGGAGAAAACAGTTCGCTTGCCTGGCCTCCGACGCGAGACGTGGGGCTCTCGGTATCCTCGCCGGCATCCGCCTCTAGGGCCTTGAGCTCGCGCTCTAGGGCGTCGTATTCGGCGTCTGAGATGAGAAGCTGATTGTCCTGATAGTAGGCGGTGCGATAGGTCTCAATCAGTTCCCGTAGCTCCTGAATTCTGGCGCTATCCGACACTTGCCACCGACTTGCGCTCGGTTCTATCGATTGTCGTTTGGCCCAGCACCCTGGTGCCCTCATAGATGACTGCGGTCTGGCCGGGGGCGACTCCAAAGAGCGGTGCATTCAGGCGAATGACGAGCTCTTTGTCCTTGAGGGTGGCCGTTGCGGGCAGGCTTTCGCCATGGGCCCTCACCTGGACCTCGCACTCCAGACCATCCTCTATCCCTTGAGGCTTAGAGCCACACCACGAAAACCGCGACCCGGCGATCTCTTCGACCTCTAGCGAGGCCTCGGGACCAACCACGACCTCGGAGGTCTTTGGTCTGATCTCTAGAACGTAGCGAGGCTTGCCGTCGGCTGCTGGTCTTCCGATGCGGAGACCCTTTCGCTGACCAATCGTGAAGCCGACATGACCGTCGTGCTCCCCGAGTTTTGCCCCGCTCTCATCGACAATCGCGCCGGGCTCGGTTGGGATGAAGTCGCGAAGCCACTCTCTGGTGTCACCCTCTGGAATGAAGCAGATGTCATAGGAATCAGGCTTATTTGCAACGCTCAGACCCCTGTCCTGCGCCTCCTTGCGAACCAGCTCCTTAGAGGCAGCAGCGCCGAGCGGAAACATCGAGTGCCTGAGCTGATCTTGAGTCAGAACACCCAATACATAGCTCTGATCTTTTGCCATGTCCAGCGAGCGATGGAGCTCCAGCTGACCTTGGCTGTCCTTCACAATCGACGCGTAATGGCCCGTGCAGACCGCATCAAAACCCAGGGCGAGCCCGCGCTCCAGCAGTGCCGCAAACTTTATTCGCTCGTTGCAGCGCATGCAGGGGTTCGGGGTTCTACCTGCCCGATACTCGCTGACAAAGTCGTCAACGACTTCCTGTTTGAAGCGCTCGGAAAAGTCCCAAACGTAAAAGGGGATGTCTAGCTTCTTGGCAGCTCGCTGGGCATCCATCGAGTCCTCAATGGTGCAGCAACCGCGCGAACCAGTTCGTAGCGTTCCGGGCATGCGGGAGAGGGCAAGGTGTACTCCGACCACCTCATGGCCGGCATCGACGGCCCTTGCCGCGGCAACAGCCGAGTCCACGCCTCCGCTCATGGCAGCCAAAACTCGCATGAGACAAGTCTAAAACGCTTGCCAGCTAGATTCTCGAGGCCGCCAGAGCCTGGGGATGAACCTCTTTGACCGCCGAGATAAGTGCCTCAATGTCTGATTCCGTGGTGGTGTGACCGAGAGTCATCCGGAGGCAGGAGGAAGCATCCTCGGGGCTGTGCCCCATGGCCAAAAGCACGTGTGATGGGCCCAGCACCCCCGCCTGGCAGGCACTGCCCGCAGAGACGCTAATGCCGCGTTGATCGAGCAGAAAGAGCATTGAGTCGCTTCCTACCCCGGGGAAGATGATGTGCGCATTGTGCTCCGCCCTGGTTGTGCCGGCGGCAGTCACAATCGCCTCTGGGATGGCGGCCAAGATTTCGGACTCTAGCTTGTCTCGATAAAGCCGCATTCTTGCCTGGCGCTCTTCCAGTTCAGCAACAGCCTCCTTGGCCGCCGCACCGAAAGCCGCGGCCAATGCATAGTTCATGGTGCCGGAGCGCAGGCCCCGCTCCTGCCCGCCACCATGGAGGAGGCTGACTGGGTTGAAGTCCCTACGGACCACAAGAGCTCCGATCCCAATTGGGCTGCCGACTTTGTGGCCTGAGATGCTCATGGCGGTAAGTCCGGAGGCAACGAAGTCGATCGGGATGTGACCCAGGGCAGCGACCGCATCGCTGTGCACTGGAATGTCCTTAGTGGCTGCAAGCTGAGTCACTTTGGCGATATCAGTGATGACGCCGGTCTCGTTGTTGAGCCACATGAGGCTAATCAGGGCAATCTCGTCTCCACGGGACTCGATTAGTGCCGCGAGGGCTCCGAGATCTATCTCGCCGTTTCGGGCAGCCGGTAGCTCCACCAGCTCGGCACCCTCGTGCTGCACCAACCAGATGATCGGGTCAATTAGTGCGTGGTGTTCGGTTCCGGCAGAGACAATGACCTTGCGATTTGGATCTGCTTGATTACGCCGCCAGTAGATGCCCTTGATTGCCTGATTGTTTGCTTCGGTGCCACCGGAAAGGAAGACGACTTCTGAGCGATTGGCCCCGCAGGCTGCCGCCACCTGGTCCCTGGCATCCTCCAGAATCTCGCGGGTGCGCTGGCCGTGGGCATGCACTGATGATGGGTTGCCCAGAGTCGCCAAGGCGCTATCGAGTGCCTCCCTGGCAACCGCGCGAAGCGGCGAGGTTGAGGCGTGATCGAGGAAAACCGACATATTGGTTTCAGCCTAATCCGCAAGCTGGAATGCTTCCATCGCTAGCCTTGGTTGGAAAAGGCGAGATGTTGGCGGAACTAAAACAGCAAACTGCACCACTGGGGATGACCCTCCTAGATGGGGGCGGAGTATTTGGTGTTTGGTCCGACTCTGCGGAGGCAATTTCACTTCACATTCTCGACCCAGAGGATTCATCGCAATCGCTCCACGAGATTCCCCTTGAGCGGGGTGACGGCGGAATCTGGACCTGCGGGGACGATCGCCTGCAGCGAGGAATCAGCTACACACTTCGGGCATCCGGGCCTGAGGGGCCGCGCCACGCCTTTCAGCCTCAGCGAAACCTGCTAGACCCCTACGCCAAAGGCCTGGTTCGCGAGAGTCCCAAGGATTACCATTGCGTTGCTATTGAGCGCGATTTCGATTGGCAGGGGGTCGAGAAACCCGGAACCGCACTATCGGAGTCGGTTATCTACGAGGCACACGTTCGAGGATTGACCAGAGTCAATCCGAACATCCCAGAGGAGATTCGCGGTTCCTACGCGGCCCTGGGGCATCCGGCCACGATTGATTACCTCGTGAAACTCGGCATTACGGCGGTTGAGCTCTTGCCAATTCAGGCGTTCATCTCCGAGCCGAGGCTCGTGAACTTGGGGCTGATCAACTACTGGGGCTACAACACGATCAACTTCTTCATCCCGCACATGCGCTATGCGGCAGAGGCCACAAGGGCCCGTGGGCCAGAGGCCATGCTGTTTGAGCTCAAGACGGCGATCCGTGAGCTCCACCGAGCCGGCATCGAAGTGATTTTGGACGTGGTTTACAACCACACCGCTGAGGGAGGCCACAAGGGTCTCACCTACAGCTACCGAGGCATTGACAACTCGAGCTATTACCGTCAGGACGATGCCGGGAACTATCAGGACACAACTGGTTGCGGAAACTCACTGAACTTCGGCAAACCCATGGTTCAGCGGCTAATGCTGGACAGCCTTCGCTACTGGGTCGAAGAGCTCCACATCGATGGCTTCCGGTTTGACCTAGCAGCAACCCTTGCCAGAGACGAAAACAACCACTTTGACCCCAACCATCCAGCGCTCAGGGCAATGCGCGAAGACTCCGTCATCTCACAGGCCAAGCTAATAGTTGAACCCTGGGACGTGGGGATGGGTGGTTGGCAAACTGGGAACTTCCCACCTGGTTTTCCAGAGTGGAACGACCGCTTCCGCGACTCCGTGCGAAAGTTCTGGCTCCAGGATGTTGCAAACTTCAGACACTCGGCTTCGCATCACAATGGCGTGCAGGAGCTAGCCAGCAGAATCTCGGGATCTCAGGACGTCGTTAGCGAAGGTTCACCGCTGGGCACCGTGAACTTCATCACCGCCCACGATGGCTTCTCCCTCTGGGATTTGGTCTCCTACAACGCCAAACACAACAGCGCCAATGGCGAGTCAAATCGTGACGGCAGCGACAACAATCTGAGTTTCAACCATGGTCACGAAGGCCCTACACCGAATCCCTCGGTGAACTACTCAAGACGCAAGGCGGCGAGAAATCTGATGGGGACGCTGCTATTGAGCGCAGGGGTACCGATGATCACAGCCGGTGACGAGCGATTGAAGACCCAGGACGGCAACAACAATGCCTACTGCCAGGACAACGTGATCTCGTGGCTGAACTGGGAAGAGGATTCTCACCGGGACGACTTCTATAGATCCGTCTCTCACCTGATTGCGCTCAGAAAGGCGCGTCCTGCTCTCAGGCCGAGGACTTTCACGAAGCTTGATGAGGCAACCCTGGAGCACGACCAGATGCTCTGGTTCTCGGTTCGCGGGGACGAGATGATGATAGAAGACTGGCACAACAGCGAGCGCGGCGAACCATTCAGCGACTTACCTACCACCGCATGAACGACGGCTCCAAGCAGGGAGTCCTGCTAACCATCAACGGCACCGAGGCGGTAAAGAACGTCACCCTGCCTCGCCCGAACGGTGTTCGAGGCTTCGAGTTGCTTTGGGACTCTGCCCTTGAGCTCCCGCCAAGACCTGGTCTAACCATGGCCGCCGGGGCCAAGCTGAGAATGGTGGAAACCAGCATGCAGCTTTTCGCCGTGCAGCTTTAGCCCTATCCCTCAAGCCCAGCTCTTCGGTAGATTGGGCCTGTGACAAACGCGAAAATTGGCCGCTTTCCCATAGTTGCCACCTCCCCACTGGTAGACGGCGGCAAGTTTCCCGCAAAGGCCTTTGAAGGCGAGGTAATCCTTTTTCAGGCGACTGCCTTTCGCGAAGGTCACGACAAACTGGCCGTTGAACTCGTTCTGACCGCTCCAAGCGGCAAGACCACAAGACACCTGATGGACCTGAGCAACCCGGGACTCGACCTTTGGCAGACAAAGGCAAAGCTCGAAGAGGTCGGAGAATACAGCTATCAAATTTCTGCCTGGGATGATCTCTTTGAGACCTGGGCTTACAACACCAACGTCAAACTCGAGGCCGGTGTTGACCAGGAGCTCATGATGCTCGAGGGTTCAAAGCTGCTCGATGAGTTTGCCGCCAGTGCTCCAAAGGCCGCAGCAGCCAAGTTTTCGGCTTTCGCCAAGGAGCTCCTAGCCAAGAAGCAGACCCCAAACGAGCGCTTCTTGGCCGTGGTGGAGAACGCCAGGGAGCTAGCAAACAAGCATCCCTTGCGATCACGGGAAAGCCTGTCAGAACCTGCGACCATCAAGTGTGAACGTAAGCTGGCCGGATCCGGGAAGTGGTACGAGTTCTTTCCACGTAGTGAAGGAGCGAAGCTCAACAAGGATGGCAGCTGGACCTCGGGTAATTTCAAGACCGCCAAGGCCTCTCTGGAGCGGGTCAGCGAGATGGGGTTCGATGTTCTCTACCTACCGCCAATCCACCCGATAGGCACCTCGCACCGCAAAGGCAAGAACAACACCTTGGATCCCCAACCCGGCGATCCGGGTTCTCCCTGGGCAATTGGCTCGCTAGAAGGTGGCCACGACACCATCCACCCCGAGCTTGGAACCGAGGCAGATTTCAAGAGCTTTGTGAAGGCGGCAAACAAGCTGGGTATCGAGGTCGCCATGGACCTAGCTCTGCAGGCCTCTCCCGACCACCCCTGGGTCGCCTCCCACCCCGAGTGGTTCACCACAAGGGCCGACGGCAGCATTGCCTACGCAGAGAATCCTCCGAAGAAGTATCAGGACATCTACCCCATCAACTTTGATAACGATCTGCCAGGGCTGCTTGCTGAGGTGGAGCGAATCATCGAGAAGTGGGTGTCGTTTGGCGTGAGGATCTTCCGGGTCGACAACCCACACACCAAGACCTTGGAGTTCTGGCAGGAACTGATCGCAAGCGTAAATGCAAAGCATCCCGATGTGATCTTCCTGGCCGAGGCATTCACGAGGCCCGCAATGATGGCGACCTTAGGCAAGATTGGCTTCCAGCAGTCCTACAACTACTTCACCTGGCGCAACACCAAGGCGGAGCTTGTCAGCTACCTCAATGAGCTTGCCCACCAAAGTGCCGACTACTTCCGGCCCAACCTCTGGGTAAACACCCCAGACATCCTGACCCAATACCTCCAGTTTGGAGGTAAGCCCGCATTCAAGATTCGCGCCACGATTGCCGCGATGGCCGGGGCAAGCTGGGGCATGTATGCGGGGTATGAGCTTTATGAGGCAGTTGCAAGACCGGGCAGCGAAGAGAACATCGATAACGAAAAATACGAGTACAAGGCTCGTGACTTCGATGGCGCGCTGGCAAAGAACGCCTCACTAGCCCCTCGAATTCGACTGCTGAACAAGATTCGAGATGAAAATCCAGCGCTCCAGCAGCTAAGGAACCTTGAAACTCACTGGAGCGATGACGATTCCGTCTTGGTTTTTTCTAAGCGACTCGAACCGAACTTCAATGGTGGCAAGGACAACACGGTGATAGTGGTTGTGAACACAGATCCACACTCAGTCCGCGAGACCATGACCCATCTCAACCTAAAGGCATTGGAGCTGCCCGCCGAGTTTGAGGTTGAAGATCTAATCACTGGCAAGAAATTCAGCTGGTCGGAGCACAACTTCGTCAGACTCGATGCCTTTACAGAGCCGGCACACATTCTCAGGGTGGTGCGGTGAGCATAGAAATTAGCGAGCTTGACGCAATTGCTGAGGGGAGACACCACTCCCCTCACTCCATTCTTGGGCTGCATCCTGAGGGTAAGGGCTGGGTGCTCCGGGCCTTTCGTCCGATGGCCGAGAGCGTGGTTGCAAAGACTAAATCGAAGAAGATTGAACTAACGCACCTGCACCGCGGTATCTGGGAGGCATACTCCAAGACAGGCAAGCTCTTTGACTATCGCCTGGTCGCCAGCTATTCGGAGGCCGAGTGGGTGACGGCAGATAGCTACCGGATGGAGCCGCAGATCGGTGAGCTGGATCTCTACCTGATCACCGAGGGGCGCCACGAGGAGCTTTGGAGAGTTCTTGGCGCGCACGAAACAGAACTGAGCGACTCTCTCGGCAGGATTCCCGGAGTGAGCTTCAAGGTTTGGGCACCAAACGCTTCGGCTGTGAGGGTTGTGGGTGATTTCAACTCCTGGGACGGCACTGCGCATGCCATGCGCTCGATGGGTGGCAGCGGGGTCTGGGAGTTATTCATCCCAGGCATTGGCGTTGGAGCGCTGTATAAGTTTCAAATCAGGACCAGGCACGGTCACTGGCTGACGAAAATCGACCCGATGGGTCGAAGCTTTGAGACACCTCCTGCCACTTCCTCGGTTGTCGAGAAATCGACGTACACCTGGCGGGATAGCTCCTGGATGAGCGCGCGGGCAAAGCGCGATGCACTAAAAAGCCCAATGAGCATTTATGAGCTTCACCTGGGCAGTTGGCGTGGTGCCAAGAATTATCGAGACATCGCACAGGATTTGATTGGTCATGTGAAGTATCTGGGATTTACCCACGTTGAGTTCATGCCGCTGGCGGAGCATCCCTTTGGAGGTAGCTGGGGCTACCAGGTCACCGGCTACTACGCACCCACCTCCCGCTTCGGCACACCTGATGACTTCAGGTATCTGGTGGATGAGCTTCACAACGCCGGCATCGGAGTGATCATGGACTGGGTTCCGGCGCACTTCCCCAAGGATGACTGGGCGCTGGCGCGCTTTGACGGCGAGGCTCTATATGAGGATGCCGATCCACGGCGAGGCGATCATCCAGACTGGGGAACCCACGTCTTCAACTTCGGTCGCACCGAGGTCCGCAACTTCCTGGTCGCAAATGCCCTCTACTGGCTCGAGGAGTTCCACATCGATGGTCTGCGGGTGGACGCTGTTGCCTCGATGCTTTACCTGGACTATTCCCGCGAGGATGGCCAGTGGCTTCCGAATGTCTATGGAGGCCGCGAGAATCTGGACGCAATCCGCTTCCTGCAGGAGACAAACGCCACCGCATATCGGCGCAACCCAGGCATCATGATGATTGCCGAGGAGTCGACGGCCTTCGCTGGCGTCAGCTCTCCAACCGATGCCTCTGGGCTGGGCTTTGGTTTCAAGTGGAACATGGGATGGATGCACGACTCCCTCGAATACATCCAGCGGGATCCGATGTATCGGAAGCACCACCATGGTGAAATAACCTTCTCGATGCTCTATGCCTACGACGAAAAGTTTGTGCTCCCAATAAGTCACGACGAGGTCGTCCACGGCAAGGGCTCACTACTGGCAAAGATGCCGGGAGACCACTGGCAGAAGCTTGCCAACCTCAGGGCCTATCTCTCGTTCATGTGGACGCACCCGGGCAAGAAGCTTTTGTTCATGGGCCAGGAGTTTGCCCAGCCGTCCGAGTGGAGCGAGGCCAGGGAGCTCGACTGGTGGCTCACCGAACACCCTCCCCACCAGGGCATCCAGCGATTGGTGGCGGATCTAAACAAGCTTTACAAAGAGCACCCGGCCCTCTGGGAGCTCGACCACGAACCAGCCGGCTTCCGATGGATAGATGGTGGAAATGCCGATCAGAACATGCTGAGCTTTGTCCGGGAGGACTCTGCGGGCAATGAGCTGATCGTTGTGGTGAACTTTGCCGGCAATCCCCACTCAGGAGCGGTCTTTGGAGTAGCTAAGCCCGGAAACTACAGTGAGCTGTTGAATACAGATGCTGCGGTTTATGGCGGCAGCGGGGTTGGTAACTTTGGTCAGCGGCAGACCGAGGATTTCTCCTCGCACGGCCAACCACACTCTCTCAGACTCGATGTACCGCCGCTTGGCGCACTGATCCTGAAGCGGTATTAGAACATCAGCGAGGCGAGCCTTCTGCGCGCCTCCAAGACGGCGGGGTGGGAGTCCCCAACCAAAGCAAAGAGGCTCAGCAGCCTCTCGCGAATCTGCTCTTGATCCTCAACGCGCTGAGAAAAGAGATCCAGGAGCAGCGCGAATGCGCCCTCCGGGTTGTTTGAGGCCAATAGTTGGTCGGCGCCGAGCATCTGCTTTCCCAGCTCATCGGTTGCGCCGCCTTGCAGTCGAATCATGAGTTCGACCTGGGCCAAGCCGGCGGCAGCCTCTTTGTCATTTGGATACTCGGTGATGATCTTTTGGTATTGAGCTCTCGCGCCTTCGAGGTCCCCGCTCTCAATGGCAGCGAAGGCTGCCTCGTGTTCTGGGCTAAGGGGCTTCTCTTCCTTCGGCGCCTCTGCTTTTCCAAGCTTCACACGACCGGTGATGCCGTTCTGACTGGCTAGGTGCAGAACCTGAGAAAGAACTTGCAGCAGCTGCTCCTGGGCTATAGCACCCTGAAAGAGCGGTGCAGGCTGGCCTGAGAGAAAAGCCAGCATAGCTGGAGCCATGCTCACTCCAACGGCCTGGGCCAATTGGGGAGATGTGGTCATGCTGACCTCGATGCCGGCAAACCTGCCCTCGCTTGACTCCAAGACTTTGGTTAGTAGCTGCCTGAGGTTTCCTGAGTCCTGCGACTCGTCGCTGATCAACATCAGCACCGGCACCTTCTCGCTCAACTGGAGATAGCGCTTCAGCACTTCCTGATCTGCTTTGACAAGCCAGCCGGTTACGGTCAGTTCATCGCCCTGCTGAGGATTGAGCGAGGAGAGATCAAAAGCGCTGCCGAAGTTTGTCATTGCGCCCCCAAGGCTACAGCCGTCAGGAGCTGCTGTGTGGCGCCAAGGAGCCGAACCCGCGCCTCAGAGCCTGATGCTGGGATATGGAACAGCAGCATTGCCCCGTATCGCGTCTCTAGGCCCGTGGCACTCCCCTGAGTTCCAAGCAGAATTGCCTCATCTCCCGAGATGGCAACCGCATCTCCTGGCTCCTTGGGGATGATGGTGTAGGTATCGATCATGTAGATGGCAGCCAGCGCACCACCATCGATTGTCGACAGGAGCGGAATCGGATACTCCGACTGGGCGTGCTGGAAGTTCAGGTTCGCATTTGCAAGTCGCTGAGCCAGTCCGATCTGCACAGCCGAAATGTCTAGGAAGTAGTCGTTGTTGCGCTCGACAATCCCAATCCAGCTGGAGTCGCCGCCGCTATTGAGGAGATCTCCCACAGCCTCGCCGAGTGATAGCGGTGAGACCATCAAGAACTTATTGTCGACCTTTAGCGCACTCGCTCCCGTTTGCTCAGATGCCACCTCTGGAAAATCAACTCCCGGCAGCAGCGCCATGTATTCGAAGAGCTTGTAGCTATCGCGCGGATCCTCCTGGCGAAGCACAAGCATCTGGAGGTTCTCTTCACCGGTGACCACCATTACGTTCCGTGGCCAGGTGTCGGTTGCCGGAGGCAAGAACAGCTGTATTGGGCCAGCCTCGATGGGTTCAGGCCTGCGATCCTCATTCTCGATGCGACGGGCGAGGTTATAGGCAAATCGCCGCATGTCGAGCGCCGGACCGGCAACTCGAACCTCGAGGGACTCACGGTCAAGGTTCTCGTCGGCTTGGGCGACAACCAGCGCGATATCGGCGAGGATCTCTTCTACCTGATCACGAGTTATCGCGGGAGTTATGACCTGGGGTGCTGCGACAGATGTTGGCGTAAGAATCGGGTTCTCATACTCGGCCACGCAACCCGTCAGCAGCGAGATTCCCGTAATGGCAGCGACCATCGCCGAGGGACGCAGCGCACGCCTGCCTGATCTTGGATTCTTTCCAGCTTGCGAACTTGCCCTCCGCGGGGTCCTGCGGCGTGGTGGGCGAGGTCCATTTCTAGAGCGCATTGCGCGGTTGCGCCTAATCGAACTGAAGGCCGCCCACGCCCCCATTAGGCCTCCCAGGCTGATTAGTGCGAGGCCAACGTAGGTGATGGGGGCTACGGGTGCCGGCTCGTCCGGAAGATCCCACGCAATTCGAATTTCCCTTGGTGCCTGCTCGAGTCCATCGGTGGCAATCAGATAGCCAGTTTCGCCGTCCTGAACGACTGGAAGGGTAATCAGGCCCGACTGTTTCGTCTCTGCGCGCCAAATGTCGCCCCCGAATGGATCTGCTAGAGAGCCTGATCCCGGCCGCGCTATCTCCGCTAGATCAATAGTTTCTGATGCAACATCGAGTCGGAGTTTTAGCTCAACATAGGGGCTCTCGCCCAACCAGGCGAGAATGTCAGACTCTCTCGCCTCGCCAACGAAAACGTTTCTGCCTCGAATCTCCATGGTGGCTGGGGCGTCATAGGAGCTAACTAGCGAGTTTGGAACGAAAAGGTAGGTGGTCGGTTGATTCAGAGTCTTGTCGGCCACTATCTCGGTGATCGGGACGTTTTCAAATTGGTTTACCAAACCGATGCTGCCAGTGACCAATCCGGCCACGAACATCAGGAATGCAAGCCAAAAACGCATGTTTATTGCTCCGAGTAGACTTTGCTAGCTCGCAAAAGTTTACTCGCAGACTCGGGGGTGCCAACTTGGCCGAAAAGTTTGAGCTCGTCCGCAGGGGATATGAAACCAATGCAGTCGACCGTGAGCTTAGGTCCCTAACCGCAGAGGTTGTCAGACTTCGCGAGACAAACGATGACCTTGCCGAGACCGTGAAGCGGCTCAATCTAAGGGTCGAAGAGCTCGAGACCGAGCTCAGCCTTCGGGATCAACCTTCCTACTCGGCACTTGGCTCAAAGGCATCTCGCTTGCTCAGCGAAGCCGAGGAGATCGCGATTCAACTCAAGCGCGACGCCCAGCTTGAGGCCGACAATCTAGTCGCCGCCACCGAGACTGAGCTGGACAGACAGCGGGAGGAAATCGAGGGACTCTACCGCGACCAACTTGAGACGGCCGAGAGGCGAAGCGCGGCAAGAATCGCAGAGGCCAATATCGAGGCCCAAGGCACCCTCAAGTCCGCTGAGGACCGTGCCCGACAGCTAATCCTTGAAGCGGAAGCCGAGGCTGCGCGAACCAGGGGTCAGGTGGCCACCGAGATAGCTGCCATGCGCACCACCGCCAAACGGGAGCTCGAGGCAAGGCGAGCTGAACTCGAGTCCGACCTCGCAGCAAAGCGATTTTTGCTTGCCGAGGATGCCAAGATCGACCAGAAGGCCAAGGAACATGCGCTGAGCAAGCTTGAGTCTCAAATTGAGAGACGCCGCAAGGAGGCCGAAGAGGAATACCTCGCCAAGCACAGTGAGGCTGTGCGTCAAACTCAGGAATACTTGGAAGCCGCCCAGCGCGACATCACAGATCTCAAACTTGCAGCCCGCACCCTCCGCACCGAGGTTCAGTCTTTGGAGATGGAAACCGCAAAGGTCCAGTCAAAGCTCTTGCAGGAGGCCCGAGCAAAGGCGGAGGCCATGCTTCACGCGGCCGAGCTCGAGGCGGTTGCTACAAGCGCGGATGCCCAAAAAGCGGCAGCCGAACTAGTGAAGGCAGCCAAGGAAGAGCTTCGAAACCTTGAGAATGCGGTCCAGTCAAGCAAGACTTATTTGCGAAACCTGCGTAGCGTGGTAGCTGACGTAGCCGACTTGGAGGACTAAATGGAGCGCGCGAGGATTACCAACGCCTTCCAGCTTGGCCTGACCGGAGGCCTGGGGGTGCTGGTTGCAATTGCACTGGGCGCCGCCATCAGCCAGTCGATCACCATCCTCACCTACGTAGGAATTGCCCTGTTTATCGCGCTCGGCATGGACCCAATTGTTAGGTCTTTGGTCCGCTGGAGGCTTCCGCGACCGCTCGCCGTAATCATTGTGATCTTGGGATTTTTGGGTCTCGTGGCGCTGCTTTTGTGGGCGATCATCCCTACGGCAGTCAGCGAGGCCGGCAAGCTGATCAATCGCATCCCCACCATTGCAAACAACGTGATTAGCAACGATTTGGTTGCTAGTTGGGATGCTCAACTAGGCGGCAACATCTCTCACGCTGCCGACAACTTTCTTGCATTTGTGACCAATGCCGACAACTGGCCTGAACTGCTCGGTGGTGTGCTTCAGGTGGGAATCGGGGTCCTCAGCGGTGTGGTTGGTTTCATCATCGTCGTTATTCTCAGCATCTACTTCATGGCATCTCTTGAGAGCATGAAGGACTACCTGGCAAAACTGACTTCGGCCAGCAAGCGCGAGCGTTTCCGGAAGCTAACAGACCAGGTTGCGCTATCGGTTGGTCGCTGGGTCATGGGTCAGAGCTCGGTTGCAGCCCTGCACGCGACAGTGCTGTTTGCCTTCCTCACCATCATGGGGTCACAATTTGCACTGCTATTGAGCCTGAGCGCCTTTATTTTGGCCCTGATTCCGCTCGTGGGACCAGCCTCGGCAGGTGTAGTGGTTGTGGGTGTTAGCTACCTATCTGGAGCTCCTTACGCCCTATGGGTTCTTGTCTACTACCTGATTTACTTGCAGGTCGAGGCCTACCTGATTAGCCCCAGGGTTATGAAAAAGGCGGTCTCGATTCCCGCCTCAATCGTCGTGATTGCAGCCCTCTTGGGCGGAACTCTGGGAGGCGTGCTTGGCGCTTTGATTGCCATTCCAGTCGCGGCATCGGTGCTTCTAATCATTCGCGAAGTGTGGATGCCGCTCCAGCAGCTTCGCTAAGCCTCGGTTGGCAGCGGTGAGCTGCCTGGTCTAACCGTCTCGGCAATCTGGTTTAGAACTCTTCTCGTGGCACCTTCGCCAACCCAAAGGTGTTTCTCACCATCAAAAGCCAGCACGTGCGCGGCAGGCACGACAGCAAACTTCTGCGCAGCCTCTGCAGGAGCAAGAAACTCGTCAAGCTCTGGGACCAGGGCGATCAAGGGCCTGGCGAATTCATTCCAGCGCATTAGATCTTCACTCGTGGCGCGGTGGAGCGGTGGGGAAAGCAGGATTGCACCGGCAATGTCATGGTCGGGGCCGTACTTGATGGCAAGTTCGGTTCCAAACGACCAGCCCACGAGCCAAGGTTTGGGTAGATTGCGCTGCTTTACAAATTTAACGGCAGCGGCAACATCGTGGCGCTCGGCACTCCCGCCATCAAAGTCGCCAGTCGACTTTCCACGAGGGGATTCGGTGCCACGGGTATTGAACCGAAGGACTGCCGCACCAATCATGTGGGGAAGCCGGTTTGCCGCCTTTCGCAGAAGGTGCGAGTCCATGAAGCCGCCGTGAGTGGGCAGCGGGTGCAGCGTGATCAGCGTGCAGGTTGGCGAGCCACTGACAGGGGTTGCTAGCTCACCGACAAGGGTTTGACCATCTTCGGTTTGAAGTTCGATATCTTCGCGAACGGATGGAAGCTCGGTGTTTGACCTGATCTCCATTAGGGCAGCAGCCCATCAAAGAGTTTCCAGCAGTTGTTGTGGAAGTGGCGGCGCGACTGCACTCCGCGGTGAACATCCCAGGCAACCGTGTGAACTACTCCCTGCTCGATAACCACGACGCACATCGGACAGATCCAGGTCTTGCCCTCCTCGGCGTTGGTGCCCATGGTCTGCTGGACCTGAAACTCGATGCCCCGCTTTAGCTCAACATGAGGAATGGAGAGCCTCAGCCTAGAAACATCGAGCTCTTCGTATTCCCGCTTGGGTGTTCCGCGTCTTCGCTTTCCCCGAGCCATCAGTACCAGTTGTATTCATCGGAGTGGACTAGCGCTGCACACGGCGAGCCATAGCGGCCGTCGATGTAGCCAATCCCCCATCTGACCTGCGTTTCGGGGTTGGTTCTCCAGTCGGCTCCCGCCTTAGCCATCTTGGATGCTGGCAGCGACTGCGGAATTCCATAGGCTCCGGAGGACTTGTTTGTCGCATTCCAGCGCCAGTTGCTCTCTCGCTCCCAGAGCTTTACGAGGCAGGAGAACTGGTTGTAATCCCAGCCCCGCTCCTCCACCTGGACAAGTGCAAAAGCCTTCACGGTCCCCGGTTCGGGCATAGGGGCCCGGCGGACGGTAATCGGCCTTGCGTCCTCACCAGTGAGAACCTCGAAATCACCGCGCACGAAGCTCGCCCCTCCGAGTGGCAGCAGCCTGAGGGTCTGATATTCGACGATCGGTTCCTCGTAGGTCTGCACGGTGTTAGCCGAAGCCATGGTTCCCGAATAGGGGTCGACCGCCGAAACCATCACCAAGGAGGCAGCAAAAAAGTAGCCCAGAGCGAATAGGTGTCGCCTTGGGCGTGCTCTTCTCTTAGCGTGTTTTGCCACGAATCTCCTGGATAGGAAGCTTTAAGCCTATTGGTGAAGCCTATTTCGAGGCAATCAGCTGTTGCCGGTGAATAACTCCAACCACCAGGGCGAGAAACTCGTTCACCTCGAGGCGGCTGGGTCCACCCCTACTGGTCCCCAGTGGGCGGGTTCGAATATCCATGGTTGGAGGTCCCTTTAGTTGATCGGCCTCAATCAGCAACTCCGACAACAAGCGGTTTACCACCTTGCCGCTATAGCCGTTGCGTGCCGGACTGAAACGCTCCCCGGCCGGTTTGCTGAGCCGATCATTGATGGCCTTGAGCTGGCTCTTGACCTCTCTTGCCATGGCCTGGATGCCGATTCTCTCCAAGCGTCTTTCAATCTCCCGCTTATCAAAGTCCTCCGCCACCTGAGCAATTGCCTCATCGACCTGTTCGATTCGATATCCCCCCGGTGAAAAATCAAATCTCACGGCCGCAAGCATGGAGGGGATGATGATTCTGCTACCTGGGTTCTCGTATTGCCGCCTGATCCGATCCATGAGTGCATCGACCTGTTCCGGGTTGTAGCCGGACACTCTAGGCAAGACCTTCTCGAGTGCCATCAGAAGGCGACCTGGGCCAGCAGAAAGGCAACGAAGGCGGAAGGTAGCAGCGAGTCGATCCGATCCATGAAACCGCCGTGACCCGGCAGTGCATCGCCCATGTCCTTGACTTCGAGGTCGCGCTTGATCAGCGACTCGGAGAGATCACCGAGCACGGAGCTGATTAGGATTGCCACGGCAAATATCAAAGCAAAGCCGAGTGAAGTCTGGGTTAACCAACCAAGAATCAATCCACCGAGCAGGGCCCCAAGCGCGCTTGCGAGAAAGCCCTCCCAGGTCTTCTTGGGGCTGATGGTTGGAATCAGCTTGGTCTTTCCAAAGAAACGGCCAACGAGGTAGCCGAAGGTGTCAATCATGACCACGGTAAGCACCAAACCGAGCACCCAGGCAACTCCATCATCCCGGCGAATCAGGAGGACGGCGTAGCTGATGAGCAGCGGGACATAAACCAGGGCGAAGCCCGTCGCCCCAAAGTCCCGCAACGTCTGCTTCGGTTGCCGTGAAGCCTTGCCGGCAAGCAGCAGCCCAATTCGCCATGCGACCAGGGCCGAGACCGAGGCGAGTAGAGCTAACCAGTGTCCACTGGCACCAAAAAGGAATGTCGAGTAAACGATGCCGGCGGCAAAAACGGGAATTGCCCTTGGGACGTGCCAACCGCCATGGCGAAGCACATCACCAAGCTCTTTGGTCGCAATTGCGCAGGAGACGGCGGTAAACGTCGTGAAGGCGAAGGGGTGGAGAAGCGATAGCAGAAACACTCCCCCGAGGCTGAAGCCAACGGCCAGCCTTGGGCCTAGTGTCCGAGTCTTCGCGCTATCCAACTAGACCTCAAGCAGCTCGGCCTCTTTGTTCTTCAGGGCATCGTCAATCTTGTCGACGTGGGCCTTGGTGATTGCCTCAAGCTCCTTCTCGGCGCGCTCGATGTCATCCTCGCCAGCATCGCCATCTTTTTTGATCGTCTCAAGATCTTCCTTGGCCTTGCGCCTGATGTTGCGAACCGAGACCCTTCCGTGCTCTGCCTTATCACGGGTTAGCTTCACATATTCCTTGCGACGCTCCTCGGTCAGCTCGGGCAGGTTGATGCGAATCAGGTTGCCATCACTGTTGGGCTGAGCTCCAAGATTCGGCATTGCGAGCAGGGCTCGTTCGATGTCCCCTAGGGCGGCCTTGTCATATGGGGTGATCAAAATTGATCGCGCCTCTGGGTTTTGGATGCCAGCCAGCTGCGAGAGTGGGGTTGGAGTGCCGTAGTAGTCGATCATCACCTTTTGAAACATTGCCGGGTTTGCCCTGCCGGTTCGGATCTGTGCGAATTCTTCCTTGGTTGCCTCAACCGCCTTGTCCATCTTGTCTTTGGCTTCGGCAAGGGTTTCCTGAATCATCTTGTTTCCTTTGGGCTATGGCTTCACGCTGGTGCCGACGTTTTTGCCCAGCAGTGCTGAGCTGATCTCTGGCATACCGAATACCCGCATCGGCATCTTGTTGTCCATGCAGAGCGAGAAAGCTGTTGCATCTACCACTTTCAGGCCCTGAATCAATGCCTGCTGGTAGCTGATCTCTGAAAGTTTCTTAGCGCTGGGGTCCTTCTTTGGATCGGCGGAGTAGACGCCATCCACGCCATTCTTTGCGACGAGAACCTCGTCGGCATGAATCTCTAGGGCGCGCTGCGCGGCCACCGTGTCGGTGGAAAAGTAGGGAAGCCCTGCTCCGGCACCAAATACAACTACCCGTCCCTTCTCGAGGTGCCTGATGGCCCTCAGCGGTAGGTATGGTTCAGCAACCTGTGCCATCGAGATTGCGGTCTGAACGCGCACCGCAGCACCCGCCTGCTCGATGAAGTCTTGAAGTGCGAGGGCATTCATAACCGTGCCCAGCATGCCCATGTAGTCGGCACGTCCGCGATCCATGCCGCGGTTGGATAACTCTGCCCCGCGGAAGAAGTTTCCGCCACCGACGACGATGGCGATCTCGACGTCTTTTGCAGCCTTGGCGATGTCCTTAGCGATGTCAGCTACCACGTCTGGGTTTACCCCCAGCGAACCCCCACCAAAGGCCTCACCGGAGATCTTTAGGAGCACTCTGCGCTTTTTTGCCATACAACCTCCAGATAAAGCCTCAGACAATACTAGGGCTCAAAAAGCAGCAGGGCCCGGCAAATGCCGAGCCCTGAGCTGTCTTTTTGGTCTAAGCGCCCACGCGGAAGCGGACAAAGCCCGTCAGCTTGATGCCGGCAGCCTCTGCAACCTTTCCAACGGTTTGCTTGTTGTCCTTGGCGAAATCCTGGTCAACAAGGCAGGTCTCCTTGAAGAAGCCGTTTACGCGGCCCTCCACGATCTTTGGCAGCGCGACCTCAGGCTTGCCCTCATTGCGAGCGGTTTCCTCAGCGATCTCGCGCTCCTTCGCCACAACGTCGGCAGGGATCTCATCCCTGGTCAGATACTGCGGGCTGAAGGCCGCGATGTGAACTGCGATGTCGTGTGCGGTGTCGCTGTCAGAACCCTCGAAGCCGAGTAGCACGCCCACCTGTGGTGGTAGGTCACGGCTGGTGCGGTGCAGGTAGGCATCAACGCCAGCGGCCTCAACCGCCGAGACTCGGCGCAGCTCAACCTTCTCGCCCAAAATGGCGGCCTGGTCGGTGATCGAGTCAGCGGACCTCGGCGCGTTCCCGTCCTGACGGTGGGATCAGCTTGCC
>JAPOHQ010000011.1 GCA_029979375.1 Microbacteriaceae bacterium | reverse complement strand
AATGGCCACTTGGAGCTTTCCAGATGGCAGGCTGCTGCAGGGTTTTGATGTAATGCGCAGCTTCTCGGAGATTGGAACCTTTGAGATTCGTGCGAGCGTGCGGGTGCAGATTGACTACCGCTACGCAGGCGAGGGCTGGGTAAACGCTGCCCATTTCGCCACGATTCAATCAAATTCGCTCGTCGTTGAGGTTATCGAGAAGCCCAGGAGGACGCTGCTGGTCCAGAACTAGTCAGAAATTACCCAGCTGGGACTCATAGAATCCCCAGAGTTGTTGAACATAATCGCTGTCGACAACGAAAGGGTTAGACCATGTCTCAGTGGAACCGATCTGGCGACAGCCAGTTTGTCTTCTCCTCTCCATATGCCGCCCCGCCGCAGCCTGAGCCTAAGAAGCAGAAGCCTCGGGTTGGAGCCTTAGGGATTGCCGCTCTGGCCATGTCCAGCGCTCTCGTTGGGGGAATCATCGGTTCCAGCGCCTTTTCAGTCTCATACATCAATTCCTCTCAGCCGCTTCCGGTGGTGGTGAACAATGTCGATGAGGTCAATTGGGTAACCGGGGCCGCCTCCGAGGCGGGACCATCGGTAGTAACGCTTTCGGTGAATTCGTCCAGCTCTGGTGGCTCGGGATCGGGCGTGCTGTTGACAGCTGATGGCTACATCCTCACCAATGCTCACGTCGTCACCCTTGGCGGGACCACCGACGATGCCGCGGTTTCGGTTCAGCTCTGGGATGGCAGCGTCTTGCCCGCGGAACTCATTGGCTACGACTCGGTCTATGACCTAGCCGTCATCAAGGTTGAGGCGGAGGGCCTAAAGCCGATTACCTTCAGTGATTCAAACGGACTCAACGTCGGCCAAAACGTAGTCGCAATTGGAGCTCCTCTTGGGCTTTCCTCCACCGTTACCCAGGGCATCATCTCGGCACTCAGCCGAACGATTCAGGTTGCAAGCTCGGAGGTGACGGACGAGCCGGGACTTCGTTTTTGGACAGGTGTGGGGGAGTCAATTTCGATTCAGGTGATCCAGACCGATGCAGCAATTAACCCCGGTAATTCCGGTGGGGCGCTGGTGGATGAGAATGGCCGCCTGATTGGTGTGAATGTGGCAATCGCGACCGCCGGTGGCGGTGAGGCCGGTTCCATCGGTGTTGGTTTTGCGATTCCGTCGAATACCGCCTATCGCATTGCACAGGAAATCATGGAGACCGGCGAGGCGACCCACGGCTTGCTAGGTGCCCTGGTGCGCAATAACTCCGATGACGAATCAAGTTTCTCCACCGGCGCATACGTTGAGCAGGTAACCGAGGATGGCGCCGCCGCCGCCGCTGGCATTCAGTCTGGGGATGTGGTTGTCGAATTTGCCGGCAAGCGCGTTGCAAGCTCCTCTGACCTGACTGCTCTGGTTAGGGCAGAACCGGCTGGAGCTGAGGTTGAGGTCAAGGTGCTGCGTGATGGCGAACGGCTCAGCTTCAAGGTCACTCTGGGCGATGCAGCCGACCTAAACTAACTCCATGACCTCGCGTGAAACAGAGCTAATTGAAGAACAGCTCGTTGAAGATGGCGATCATGAGCGCTACTCGCACTACGTCAAGAAAGACAAGATCGTCGAGTCCGCCGTCATGGGCAACGCTGTCGTTGCGCTTTGCGGAAAGGTTTGGATCCCAAATCGGTCTCCGGAGAAGTTTCCCGTTTGTCCAACCTGCAAAGAGATTTACGAGAAGCTCAAAGACTAGACAAAGAGGGTTGGAATCGCGGGTTCGCCCTTTGAAAGGCGAAGTGCAGATGCTGGCAGCTCGGAGATAGCTTCGCGGTGATGCTCGCGGGCGGTCTCAACACCGCTTTTTCCAAGATGAGTTTCAATCGGCAGATTCCCATCCCAAAGCAATGTCTGCAGAACCCTTCCCGCAGGTTGGGCTCCAACCTGCTCTGCAATGGCGATGCCACCTTCCAGCTCTCGGGCCGCCTGCTTCTTGCCTCCGCGGCTGGCCTTGTCCTTGGACTTCTTGGCCACATCCACCCATTCGCCACCATCTGAGTGGGCAACGAGTTTGTAGACAAAACCGGCAGTGGGGTGACCCGAGCCGGTCACCAGAGAGGTGCCAACACCGTAGCGATCCACCGGCGCGGCAGCCAGAGCCGCAATCGTGTACTCATCCAGATCGCTCGTGACCACAATCTTGGTGTCTTTTGCTCCGAGCTCATCGAGCTGTTTCCTAACCGCAATTGCAACCTGTCCAAGGTCTCCAGAGTCGATCCGGACGGCGGCAACCTTTCCTCCGGTGATTTCGACCGCCAGGGCAACCGCTGCCGAAATGTCGTAGGTATCGACGAGCAAGGTGGTTCGTTCACCCTGGGATTCGATTTGTGCCGTGAAAGCCTCTTTCTCCGAGTCGTGCAGGAGAGTAAATGAATGTGCGGAGGTGCCCATGGTCGGAACGCCCCACTTTCGGCCAGCCTCGAGGTCGCTGGTTGCACTGAAGCCTGCAATGTATGCCGCTCGAGCCGCTGCCACCGCAGCCTCTTCGTGGGCTCTTCTAGCACCCATCTCCACAAGCACTCGCTCACCCGCTGCAGCGTGCATCCGAGCTGCCGCGGAGGCGATCGCCGAGTCGTAATTCAATATTGAGAGGATGAGAGTCTCAAGAATCACCGAGTCTGCAAAGCTGCCGGTGACGCTGAGGACCGGTGAGTCGGCGAAATAGAGCTCGCCCTCCCGATAACCCTCGATCTGGCCTTGAAACCGATAGTCGGCTAGGTAATCGAGGGTCGGTTCGTCGACAATCTCGGCGGTACGAAGGTAATCGAGCTCCGCCTCACCAAATTTGAACTGGGTTATGGCCTCGAGAACCCTCCCGGTTCCTGCAACCACGCCAAATCTCCTACCGGGAGGGAGGTGGCGCGCAAAAACCTCGAATACGGTCTGGCGCTGAGCCTTTCCCGAACGCAGTGCGGCCTGGAGCATCGTTAGCTCATAGCGGTCGGTGTAGAGGGCAAAAGTCACGCCATCAGCCTACTGAGCGCAGGGCCACCGCCCTAGACTTGCAGGGTGGATGCAAGGCCAATCGGCATTTTCGACTCTGGGGTCGGTGGTCTAACCGTTGCCAGGGCAATAATCGATCAGCTGCCGCACGAGTCGATTGTCTACGTCGGCGATACCGCAAATTCTCCCTACGGCACAAAATCCATCTCCGAAGTCAGGAGACTTGCGCTCGAGGTGATGGACGAACTGGTTGCCTCCGGGGTCAAACTCCTGGTCATTGCCTGCAACTCGGCATCCGCAGCCGTTCTGAGAGATGCCCGAGAGCGCTACACCGAGGGCCTTGGAGTCCCAGTTGTCGAGGTAATCCAACCGGCGGTGCGCACCGCAGTTGCCACATCCAGAAACAACCGAGTCGGTGTGATTGGAACCCAGGCAACCATTTCATCCCGTGCCTACGACGATGCCTTTGCCGCAGCGGTGGACTTTGAGATCGCATCGGCAGCGTGCCCAAAGTTCGTCGAGTATGTCGAACGCGGCGTTACCTCAGGCGACGAGCTGCTGGGTGTCGCCGAGGAATACCTAAAGCCGATCAAAGCGGCCGGTGTTGACACCCTGGTCCTCGGTTGCACCCACTACCCACTGCTCCAGGCAGCGTTGGCCTATGTCATGGGGGATGGTGTAAATCTGGTCTCCTCGGCCGATGAGACCGCCAAAGATGTTTTTCGAGTTCTAGCAGAACACGATCTCTCGGCGCCGGAGTCGAATCGGGCAAGCCACACCTTCCTGGCGACAGGCGATGAGCGCGAGTTTGAAAAGCTTGCAAGAAGGTTCCTCGGTCCAGAGGTTGCGGGTGTGAAACACATGGATAGGAAGTCAGAATGAGAGAAGACTCGCGGTCAGCATCGCAATTACGTCCGGTGACGTTGGAGCGGAGCTACACAAAATACGCCGAGGGCTCCGTCCTAGTCTCGTTCGGCCACACCAAAGTGCTCTGCAACGCCTCCTTCACTCCCGGTGTTCCGCGCTTCAAGAAAGACTCCGGGGAGGGCTGGGTCACCGCCGAATACGCGATGCTACCGCGTGCTACCCATGACCGATCTGATCGGGAAGCGGTGCGCGGAAAAATCGGCGGTCGCACTCACGAGATCTCAAGGCTCATCGGGCGTGCGCTGCGCGCCGTGGTTGATTTCAAGGCGCTCGGGGAAAACACCATTGTTCTGGACTGCGATGTTATTCAGGCCGACGGCGGCACAAGAACAGCGGCTATCACGGGAGCCTTTGTTGCCCTAGCCGATGCCATTTTTTGGGCTAAGCAGCAGGGCCACATCAAGAAAGACGCCCAGCCGCTCTTGGACTCTGTTGCAGCAGTTTCGGTTGGCATAGTGGACGGAACGCCACTTACCGATCTTGCATATTCCGAGGACGTTAGAGCCGAGACCGACATGAATGTTGTAGTCACCGGCAGCGGCAATTTTGTTGAGGTTCAAGGCACCGCCGAGGCCGAACCATTCGATCGCGAGGAGCTAAATCAGTTGCTCGATCTGGCTCTCGCTGCCACAGAGGAGCTGGCCGGGCTGCAGCGCGAGAGCCTCGGGGACAGGTTTAGCTCGAAGTAATGGAACTGGTTTTTGCTACCGGCAACCCTCACAAAGTCGCGGAGGTTCAGGGGATCCTCTCGGCACTTGGTTCAAACCTCAGAATTGCCGGTTACCAAGGTCCTTCGCCGAAGGAGACCGGGGTTAGCTTTCTGGAAAATGCCGCAATCAAGGCCCGGGCAGCCTTCGAGGCAACGGGAGTGGCCTCATTTGCTGATGACTCGGGGCTTTGCGTCGACATCATGGGAGGTTCGCCGGGGATCTTCTCTGCAATTTGGTCCGGAACCAGAGACGACGCAACCAACCGAAATCTCCTGTTGAGCCAACTGGAGGACATTGCCCCTGAGCACCGGCAGGCCAGTTTCGTCTGCACGATTGCGCTGGTGGATGCCTCCGGACTAAAGAGTTTCACCGGTGTTTGGCCAGGAAGCATTGCAACGGAAGCTAGGGGAGAAGGTGGCTTTGGCTACGACCCGGTGTTCATCCCAGCAGACTTCGAGCTCACTGCTGCCGAGATTCCCGCTGACCTCAAGAATCAGATCAGCCATCGAGCTCTGGCTTTGCAACAGCTGGCGCAATACTTGACCTAGCGCCCCCAGCAGGATTCGAACCTGCGCACCCGCCTCCGGAGAGCGGCGCTCTATCCCCTGAGCTATGGGGGCTCGAGGTGAGTTTAGCTTAGGTTTCGACTTCGGTTTCGGCCTCATCGCCAGCTAGGCTAAGCGGCGTTATCGGAGGCAATTTGGCAAGAAAGAACCAGCTCTCAGGAGATGCTCACTGGTGGCGCAACGCGGTCGTTTATCAGATCTACCCGAGGAGTTTCGCAGACGCTAATGGCGATGGAATCGGTGACCTGCGCGGCATCATCTCGCGAATCAATTACCTGGCATCGCTCGGCATTGACGCGATCTGGCTGAGTCCCTTCTACCCCTCCGAACTAGCTGATGGTGGCTACGACGTTGCCGATTACATGGACATCGACCCAAGGATCGGAACGCTCGAGCAGTTTGACGAGATGGTCGAAAAGCTTCATGGACATGGAATCAGGGTCTTTGTCGACATCGTTCCAAACCACTGCTCCGATCAGCACGCTTGGTTCCAGGCGGCGCTCGCCGCTGGACCCGGATCGCCCGAGCGAGAGAGGTTCATCTTCCGCGACGGCAGGGGTGAAAAGGGTCGAGCTTCCACCATCAGACCTAGCCAGCCACTTTGGCCCCGAGGGGTGGACCAGGGTCCCCGATGGCCAGTGGTACATGCACCTGTTCACCAAGGAGCAGCCAGACTTCAACTGGGACAACCCAGAGGTAAATCAGTATTTCTTGGATGTCTTGCGTTTTTGGTCCGACAGAGGTGTCGATGGCTACCGCATCGATGTAGCCCACGCCCTAAAGAAGAACCTGGAACCACTTCCCGATCGAGCCTCCTATTCGCTGGCCGTGATGAAGGATGATGGCACCGATCCGCTCTTTGACCGCGATGAGGTTCAGGAGGTCTACGCACAGTGGCGCGAGGTCTTCAATGACTACGACCCACCGCGAGTGGCGGTTGCCGAGGCCTGGGTGCATCCCAATCGCAGGGCCCCCTACGCCTCCGAAGCGGGTCTAGGTCAGGCCTTCAACTTCGATCTGCTGGCCTCGGCCTGGGATGCCGAAAGTTTCCGAGAGATCATCGAGGACAACCTCCAGAGTGCAAAGGAAACGGGATCTTCCTCCACCTGGGTCATGAGCAATCACGATGTCATCCGCCATGCCACAAGGCTCGTGATTCCTGGGTATGGCTCTTCGCCAGATGGTTTCTCAGACGAAAACAACTGGTATGTAACCCACCGCATGGACCATGACCTCGACCTGGAACTCGGCCTTGCCAGGGCCAAGGCGGCAACTCTGCTAATCCTGGGTTTGCCTGGGTCGACTTACATTTACCAGGGCGAGGAGCTCGGTCTTCACGATGTTCTGGATATCCCTTCGGATCAGATGCAGGATCCATCATGGTTCCGCGGTGAGGGCAAGCTCAAGTCCAGGGACGGCTGCAGGGTGCCGTTGCCCTGGGCTAAAGCGGGTAGTTCGTTTGGATTTGGCCCGGGTGGCTCACACCTGCCGCAACCAAGTTGGTATGGAGACTCATCGGTTGAGGCCCAGGAACAGGAATCTAGCTCGACGTTGAATCTCTACCGCAAGGCAATTGCATTGCGCAAAGAGCTCGGAACCTCTGATGACTTGAGTTGGATAGATTCCCCCCATGGCACGACAGTTTTTAGGCGTGGCAATTGGATTGTTGCAACCAATTTCTCCGACAAACCCGCAGAACTGCCAACTGGTGAGGTCATCCTCTCGTCCTCTGGTGACGAATCGCAGCTTGCGCCAAACAGCACGGTCTGGCTCCGAGCCCTTTAGCTCAAAGCGTTCCAGAAGGTATGATTTAGGTTCACCGACGAACCCCTATTGAGGCGCATTTGCGCCAAAAAAGCAGGAATTCTTGACTCCAGAACAGCTCAACCAGGCAATTCTCGAGGCCCTTGCGCGGCTTGCGAGTAGGTCAGTGCTGCCCGAGTCCGAGCTCCCCGGTTCTGTTGTTGTCGAACGTCCAAAAAACCGCGAACACGGAGACTGGGCGACAAACGTTGCAATGCAGCTTGCCGGTAAGCTGCAGCAAAACCCGCGCTCCCTTGCGGAGGCGATTGCCGGCGAACTGGAGTCGACCGATGGGGTTGAGTCGGTATCTGTTGCAGGACCGGGATTTATCAACCTTTTTGTATCGTCCGCGGCCGCAGGCGCCTTGGTCAAGGACATCGTGGAGGCTGGTGCCAACTATGGGCTTTCACAGGCGCTGGGTGGACAAAATCTCAATCTTGAGTTCGTTTCCGCTAACCCGACAGGACCAATTCACCTCGGCGGAACTCGCTGGGCGGCGGTTGGTGACTCGCTCGCGAGAATTCTGCAGTCCCAGGGTGCGAGTGTCACTCGCGAGTACTACTTCAACGACCACGGCGCACAGATTGATCGATTTACGCAGTCACTGATTGCGGCTGCCAAGAATGAGGCTACCCCAGAGGATGGCTACTCTGGCGAATACATCAGTGAGATCGCCCAGGAGGTGCTCAGGAGAGACCCCGACATACTTTCTCTCGAGGGCGATGCTCAGGCTGAGGCCTTCCGGGCGCTCGGAGTCGAGCTGATGTTCGAGGAGATTAAGGCTTCGCTTACAAACTTCGGCGTTAGCTTCGACGTCTTCTTCCACGAGAACTCGCTTTATGAGTCTGGCGCTGTCGACAGGGCTATCGCGCGGCTTAGGGAGCTGGGCCACATCTTCGAAGAAGACGGAGCCGTTTGGCTTAGGTCATCGAGTTTTGGTGACGATCGCGATCGCGTAGTCATCAAGAGCGACGGAGATGCGGCATACGTGGCGGCCGATCTTGCCTACTACCTCGACAAGCGTGATCGCGGCTTTGATCGAGCCATCTACATGCTCGGAGCTGACCATCACGGTTATGTTCCAAGGCTCATGGCTCTCTGCCAGGCATTTGGCGATGTCCCGGGGGAGAACATGGAGGTTCTGATCGGGCAGCTCGTGAACCTGGTGAAGGGTGGCACGGTCGTGAAGATGAGCAAGCGTGCCGGCAACGTGGTAACCATGGAGGACCTGGTGGATGCGGTCGGTGTCGATGCAGCTCGCTATGCGCTAACTCGCTCGTCCATAAACTCGAGCCTCGATATTGATTTGGAGCTTTTGGCAAGGCGAACCAACGACAACCCCGTGTTCTACGTTCAGTACGCCCACGCCCGCACCAAGCAGGTCGATCGAAACGCGATATCGCTCGAGGTAGACCGCAGTGAGTTTGCTCCCGAGCTGCTAACCGAGCCTGCCGAAGAGGAGCTGGTCGCATCGCTTGCCGAGTTCCCAAGGGTTATGGCCCAGGCGGCAGAGTTCAGAGAACCACACCGTGTTGCCCGCTACCTTGAGGAGCTGGCTGGGCACTACCACCGCTTCTATGACAGCTGCAGGATTCTTCCGCTCCCCGCCAGGGAGATTGAGACCGTCCACCGCACCAGGCTCTGGCTCAACGATGCAGCGGGAGTCGTCTTGGCAAATGGCCTTGAGCTGCTTGGCGTGAGCGCTCCGGAGAGGATGTAGTGATGAAGAATCCACTCCAACCGGACTGGCTGGTGGCCCAGAAGGACTTGGACGCCAAGATTTGGTCAAAGACTGCCCGGCGCAATAAGGCAGGGGCCCTTGAAGTTGGTTCGGTTCCGGTCGCAGAACTGGTTCGCAAGTTTGGTTCTCCGCTGTATGTGGTCGATGAGGAAGACTTTGGACTCCGCCTGACCGCGGTGAAGAAAGCCTTTGCGGAGGCGGCCAGCAAGCACGGCACCCAGGTCAAGCTCTACTACGCGTCAAAGGCGCTTCTGACGACCGAGGTCATTCGCTGGGTGATTGATGCCGGCTATGCGGTGGATGTCTCGACCGGAGGCGAGCTGGCAGTGACCCTGGCCGCTGGCGCCACGGGCGAGCAAATTGGCCTGCACGGCAACAACAAATCACTGGTTGAGATAGGACGCGCGGTTTCAGCAGACGTTTCGACGATAGTGATCGACTCCGAAATCGAGATCGAGCGCATCGCCTCGGTTGCCGGCGCCCAAGACAAGGTGCAGCCGGTGCGTCTGAGGGTAAACACCGGAGTCCACGCGCATACGCACGAGTATCTGGCCACCGCCAGCGAGGACCAGAAATTCGGTGTTCCAATCATCGAGGTCGAGTCCTTGGTTGCAAAGATTCGCGAGCACAATCACCTGAAGTTCTTGGGTCTCCACGCCCACATCGGATCGCAGATCTTCAGCCCCGATGGCTTTGTAGAGTCCGCAAATCGGCTGCTCGAATTGCATGCCCGGCTGCTCTCCGATGGCGATGTTCCCGAGCTGAACCTCGGTGGCGGATTCGGAATTGCCTATACGCAGGCCGACAAGCCGCTGGCGATCAAGGAGATGGCAGAACGCATAGTCTCGGCCGTTGCCGCGAAGTGCCAGGCTCTGCAGATTGCTATTCCCAAGCTTGCATTCGAACCGGGCAGGGTTATTGCCGGGCCTGCTGGAATGACCGTTTACACCGTCGGAACCACCAAGCAGGTGAAGCTCGAGGAGGCCGGGGCCAACCGGCTCTATGTGAGCGTGGATGGTGGAATGAGTGATAACGCCCGCCCCGCCCTATACGAGGCCGAGTATTCCGTCGCGCTTGCCTCGCGGAACTCGGATAAGTCGCAGCAGCTGGTGAGGATTGTCGGCAAGCACTGCGAGTCCGGCGACATTGTGGTTCGACACGGTTTGCTGCCGCAGGATGTCGGCGTAAACGACTTACTGGCGGTTCCAGCAACAGGCGCCTATTGCTTTTCGCTATCTTCTAACTACAACTTTGTTCCAAGACCGGCAATGGTTGCCGTCAAGTCGGGTGAGGCGAGGCTGCTAGTTCGCGCCGAGACCGAGCAGGATCTTCTTGCACGGGACACCGGCTACGAATCTGGAGGCGAGCGCTAATGCAGAGTGCATACCGACCAATCAGGGTTGCCCTGCTCGGGGCAGGCTCTGTCGGCGCACAGGTGGCACGTCTCCTCCTCGAGAACTCGGAAGAGCTGGCAAAACGTGTTGGTGCCGAGCTAGAACTCTCCGGCATTGCAGTGCGGGACACCAAGGCTAAGCGCAGCGCCGATCTTCCAGCCAAGCTCTTTACCGACGATGCCGAGAGTCTGATTCTGTCCTCCGACATCGTCATCGAACTCATCGGTGGCATCGAACCAGCTCGCAGCTGGATCACCCTGGCGCTGAACTCCGGCGCGGACGTGATTACAGCCAACAAGGCTCTAATCGCCGCCCACGGCCCAGAACTTCTCGAATTGGCTGAGCAGTTGGGTGCGCAGCTCTACTACGAGGCTGCGGTCGGTGGGGCGATCCCAATCATCAGGCCGCTTCGCGAGTCACTAGCCGGAGATCGAATCAACCGCGTGATGGGCATCGTCAACGGAACCACCAACTACATCCTCGATCAGATGGAATCGACGGGTGCCGACTTCCAGGACGCCTTGAGCGAGGCTCAGGAGCTTGGTTACGCGGAGGCGGACCCGACCGCAGACGTCGAGGGTTTCGATGCTGCAAGCAAGGCTGCAATTCTGGCCTCCCTGGCATTTCACTCGGAGGTGGCGGTGGAAAAGGTTCACCGCGAAGGCATCACCTCGGTCAATGCTTTGCAAATTGAGACTGCCCGCCAGGCCGGCTACACGGTCAAGCTATTGGCCATTTGCGAGCGAGTGGGGGATGGCCTGGTTGCAAGAGTTCACCCAACCCTGATTCCGCTCAGCCATCCTTTGGCTGCGGTTCGCGGCGCCTACAACGCGGTATTCGTGGAGGCAGAGAGCGCCGGAAGGCTCATGTTCTATGGTGCGGGAGCCGGTGGCCCGGAGACGGCCTCCGCCGTTCTGGGCGACCTTGTGAGTGCCGCCAAGCGCCACCTTGCCGGTGGACCCGGCATCTCGGATTCCACCCACGCCAACCTAGAAGCCTTGCCGGTCCAGCGCGTGAATACCAGATTCCAGATCACCCTGGAGGTTGACGACCAACCAGGCGTCCTGGCCTCAATTGCCAAGGAGTTTGCCTCTCACGGGGTGAGCGTAGAAACCGTGGCTCAGAGCGCATCCTCCGATGGCAACAACGCTGCGTTGCTCACGATCATGACCCACATGGCAAATGAGGGGGACCTGGAGGAATTGGTCGCAAAACTCGAGAAGAATGCTTCGGTCCTGAGAGTCAACTCGGTGATCCGGGTGGAGGGAATCTAATGGCTCATCAGTGGCGCGGTGTGATCCGCGAATACCTTGATCGTCTGCCTTTTGAAGCCAGCGATCCAGTTGTAACGCTCGGTGAGGGTGGCACTCCGCTGATCGAGGCTCCGGCTTTGGCCAAGCTCCTCGGGGTGGGAAGCGTCCACCTCAAGTTCGAGGGTATGAACCCGACCGGAAGTTTCAAAGACAGGGGCATGACCACCGCAGTCTCCAAGGCTAAGGCCAAGGGTGCACAGGCGGTCATCGCCGCCTCGACCGGAAACACCTCGGCTTCGGCGGCTGCCTACGCCGTAAAGGCGGGAATGCAGTCTGTTGTCTTGGTTCCAGCCGGAAAGATTTCTTGGGGAAAGCTGTCCCAGGCAGTTGCCCACAAGGCTCAGATTCTTCAGGTCAAGGGTAACTTCGATGACTGCCTGAGAATTGCACGCGATCTGAGCGAGAACTATCCGGTATTTCTGGTCAACTCGGTAAACCCCGACCGTCTCCAGGGGCAAAAGACCGCCAGCTTTGAGGTGGTTGACGTGTTAGGTCAGGCACCTGATCTGCATGCCATGCCGCTTGGCAATGCCGGCAACATCTCCGCCTACCACCTCGGCTACAAGGAAGAACTCGCGGAGGGCCGGATCAAGGCGATGCCAAGGCTATTTGGTATCCAGGCCGAGGGCAGCGCGCCGTTTATCAAGGGCTCGCCCGTCGAAAAGCCCGAAACCATCGCAACTGCAATCCGAATTGGTAACCCGGCAAGCTGGGATCTTGCCCAGGCTGCTAAGGCCGAGACCCAAGGTGGATTCGGCGCGGTGAGCGACAGAGAGATTCTCTGGATGCATCGCTTCCTCTCACAGGAAGCCGGAGTCTTTGTCGAGCCATCGAGTGCTACTGGCGCTGCTGGCCTCTACAAACTCTCCCAGCAGGGGGAGTTGCCTAAGGCAGACACCGTCGTCATTACTGTGACCGGACATGGACTCAAGGATCCCGACTGGGCCCTCAAGGACCAGAGCGGCAGAAAGATTAAGCCAAAGAGAGTGAGTGCAACTGCGGGAGCGGTCGCAGATCTCTTGGGATTGGAGCGCAAGTGAGAATCACGGTAAGCGTTCCGGCAACCAGTGCAAACCTTGGGCCTGGCTTTGACACCCTAGGCATGGCGCTATCTCACTACGACCACTACTCGGCCGAGGTGACAGGAAGCGCGCTGCAGATCGAGATTCGCGGCGAAGGTGAAAAGGATGCCCCGCGCGATGAGAACAACCTTGTTTTCAAGGCCCTCAAGCTCGTCTTCGACTCACTAGGCGAAAAGGTTCCCGGTCTCAAAATTAGTTGCGAGAACAACATTCCCCACGGCCGCGGCATGGGCTCATCGGGAGCTGCAGTCGCGGGTGGTGTCATGTTGGCAGCAGGGTTGTTGGCGCCAAAGCATCAGCTAACTGAACAGCAGCTGTTGGAATTTGCCACCGAGCTTGAGGGACATCCAGACAATGTGGCGCCTGCGCTATTTGGTGGATTGACAATTGCCTGGGTAGATGACAAAGGGCCTCACCACAAGAAGCTCACGGTTCACAGGGGCATCTCGCCACTGGTCTTGGTTCCCTCGAATCAGATGTCGACGAAGCTTGCCCGGAGCCTGCAGCCTGATTCGGTGCCCCACACGGATGCCGTATTCAACGTTTCCAGGTCGGCCCTATTGGTCGCTGCTCTAACTCAGTCACCCGAGTTGATGATGGCTGCAACCGAGGACAAGCTCCATCAGAGTTACCGAGCAGCGGCGATGCCGGAGACCTCCGAGTTAATCTCCGCGCTGCGTGCAAGCGGCCACCCTGCAGTTGTTTCCGGAGCGGGTCCATCGGTCTTGGTGCTTGAGGATGATCCAAAAAAGCGTCTCAAGGCGATGGAAATGGTTTCCAAGAAATTCTCCACATGGACGCCATTGGCGCTTGCGGTTGATTTCAAAGGTGCTAGTCTTGAAGGGCAGTCTGGATCAGGCAGCTAAATCCGCCCCACTGCATCTCCATTCAAATTCTGAATCGCGGTCGTATGCCGCAAGGAAATGAGAAATAAACACAATGGATGAAATCCAAGAAGAGAAGCCGGTAAAGCGCACTCGCAGAGTGAGCTCGGCCACCGCCTCTGAAAAGCCAGAGGCCACTGAGAAGGATTCAGCGAAGGCTGAGGCACCAAAGGCCCGCACCCGCAAGCCTAAAGAGGGCGAGGGGGATAAGGCAGCCGAGGCTCCTAGCAACCAGGCCAAGGAAGAGAAGCCGGCCGCAAGCGAAGAGAAGTCAGAGCGCAACGAGGATCGCGAGACCCGCAATGCCGATCGCGAGAACTCCCGCGACCGCGATGACGATCGCCGCGGAGGACGCAACCGCCGTGGTCGCTACCGCGATCGTGACCGCAGACGCAACCAGGATGAGGTTGAGCCAGAGATTTCCGAGGACGATGTCCTCCTGCCGGTCGCTGGAATCCTAGATGTCCTAGACAACTACGCCTTCCTGCGCACCTCCGGTTACCTTCCCGGCCCAAATGACATCTACGTTTCGCTTGGTCAGGTCAAGAAGTATGGCCTGCGCAAGGGTGATGCTGTGGTTGGTTCGATTCGCCAGCCACGCGAGGGTGAGAACCAGCGCCAGAAGTTCAATGCGTTGGTTCGCATCGAAAGCATCAACGGTCAGACCCAGGAGGAGAGCGCCAACCGCGTTGAGTTTGGCAAGCTGACTCCGCTCTACCCAGACACCAGGCTTCGTCTCGAGACCGATGCCAAGAAGCTTTCGACTCGAATCATCGACCTTGTTGCTCCGATTGGTAAGGGCCAGCGCGGTCTGATTGTTTCGCCACCTAAGGCTGGAAAGACACTCGTGCTGCAGGCAATTGCCAACGCAATTACTGCAAACAACCCTGAGGTTCACCTAATGGTCGTGCTCGTTGACGAGCGCCCCGAAGAGGTCACTGACATGCAGCGCACGGTGAAGGGCGAGGTTATTGCCTCCACCTTCGACAGGCCGGCAGACGATCACACCACCGTTGCCGAGCTAGCTATCGAGCGCGCCAAGCGCCTCGTTGAGCTCGGACACGATGTTGTCGTGCTGCTTGACTCGATCACCAGGCTGGGACGCGCTTACAACCTAAGCGCACCTGCCAGCGGAAGAATCCTCTCCGGTGGTGTTGACTCCTCTGCTCTCTACCCACCAAAGCGCTTCTTTGGTGCAGCTCGAAACATCGAAAACGGTGGATCGCTCACCATCCTGGCAACCGCTCTGGTCGAGACCGGATCGAAGATGGACGAGGTTATTTTCGAGGAGTTCAAGGGCACCGGAAACATGGAGCTCAGGCTCTCGCGTCAGCTAGCCGACAAGCGCATCTTCCCTGCGGTTGACATCAACGCTTCGGGCACTAGGCGCGAAGAGATGCTGATGAGCCCACAGGAGACCAAGATCATTTGGAAGCTGCGTCGCGCTCTGGCCGGACTGGAGCAGCAGCAGGCACTCGAGCTTGTGCTCAACAGGTTGAAGGACACCGCAAGCAACGTTGAGTTCCTGCTCAAGCTTGAGAAGTCCATGCCGGTTCCAACCGAAACCGACTCGGAGTAGCTTTGGCTGATTCGCTTGCTGGTCTAAGAGCCGAGCACGCGAGTCTGCAGGAGCAGCTCAGCGACTCGGCGGTTCACTCGAACCCGGCCCTGTCAAAGAAGCTGAATAGACGCTATTCAGAGCTAAGTGCGATCCTGGCTGCCGACGAGCAGGTTTCAAAGCTCGAGGCCGACCTGGAGGCATCAAAGGAGCTCGCTGCCGAAGACGAGTCCTTTGCCTCCGAGGTTCCGGTTCTCGAGGAGCAGCTTGCCGAGGCATCCGAGAAGCTTCGGCGATTGCTGATTCCGCGCGATCCTGATGACGGCCGTGACGTGATTCTTGAGATCAAGGCCGGAGAAGGTGGCGCCGAGCCTGCCCTATTTGCAGGCGATCTGCTGAGGATGTATCTCCACTACGCATCATCAAAGGGCTGGAAAGCCGAGGTACTTGATCGCACCGAAAGCGATCTGGGTGGAATCAAGGATTGCCAGGTTGCAATCAAGGGCTCCTCCTCGGATCCCGCAGCTGGAGTTTGGGCCCACCTGAAGTATGAGGGTGGCGTGCACCGCGTGCAACGCGTACCTGTTACTGAGACTCAGGGCCGCATTCACACCTCTGCCGCCGGAGTGCTCGTGTTCCCTGAGGTGGATGAGCCCGAAGAGGTTGAGATTCCAGCCAATGAGATTCGAGTCGATGTCTTTCGTTCTTCGGGACCGGGTGGTCAGTCGGTGAACACCACAGACTCTGCCGTGAGAATCACCCACATTCCCACCGGAATCGTTGTTTCCATGCAGAACGAGAAGTCTCAGCTGCAGAACCGTGAAGCAGCCATGCGAGTTCTTCGGGCCCGGCTTCTTGCAGCACAGCAGGAAGCCATTGAGGCCGAGCAGTCCGCTGCGAGGAAGAGCCAGGTCAGAACCGTGGACCGCTCCGAGCGCATCCGCACCTATAACTTCCCAGAGAACCGAATTGCAGATCACCGCACCGGCTACAAGGCATACAACCTCGATCAGGTCATGGATGGCGCTCTGGAGCCAATTGTGCAATCGGCCATCAAGATGGACGAAGAGGCCCGACTGGCCGCTCTCGGCAACGCCTAATGCAACTCAAAGAGGCCATCGAAGAGGTCTCCTCGAGGCTCTTGGCCGCTGGCATCGTCTCTCACCAGACCGACGCCGAGCTAATCATCGCTCACTCTCTGGGAATATCTCGCGGGGAACTGATTACCAGCGCTCTGGCGGGCAAAGAGGTTTCCGCGGAAGGTTATGAGGAGCTGGTTAGGCGCAGAGAAGCCAGAGAGCCGCTGCAGCACATAACCGGCAAGGCACCATTTCGCGGCTTTGAGGTTGCCGTTGGCCCTGGCGTCTTCGTTCCGAGATTCGAAACCGAGCAGGTTGTGCAACTGGCTATCGACTTCCTGCGAGCTCTGCCACACCCAGGGAGAGCGGTAGACGTGGGGTCCGGTTCCGGAATCATTGCGATTGCGTTGTCGCTCGAGACTAGTGCCCACGTTAGCGCCATCGAGAGCTCTCCCGAGGCCCTGAGCTGGCTCAGGTCAAACCTTGAAATGCTCGCTCCCGAGGTGGAGCTGCTTGCAGAAGAATTCGAGACGGCACTGCTTCGGCTGAATGATCTCGACGTCGTGATTTCCAATCCGCCATACATCCCCGCCGCGGCAACTCCGATTGACCCGGAGGTGCACCTTTACGACCCGAGCGCTGCGCTCTACTCGGGTGAGGACGGCCTGGATGCGATCCGGGAGATTGTCGAGATTGCACCCCTTGCCCTGCGAAGCGGCGGGCTTCTGGTTCTTGAGCACGCCGACGGGCAATCGGATGCGGTCTGTGAATTACTATTGGATGAAACGTGGCGAGCAGTTAGCGTCCACCCAGATCCAACAGGCCGCCTGAGGGCGGTCACGGCCATGAGGAAGTAGGGAAATGGCAAGCGTCTATGACTGCGCGGTTGATACCGACCTGCTCACCGGATTCCGCCTCGCTAAGGTCTCTTTGGATCGCAACGAGCTTGTCGTCCTGCCAACCGACACGGTCTATGGCATTGCAGCCAACGCGTTCAGCCCAAAGGCCGTCGAGGCACTTCTTGAGGCCAAAGGGCGCGATCGCACCGCACCACCTCCAGTGCTCATCCCGAAGGTTGAAACTCTTTCCGCTTTGGCAGCCGATTTGCCGCTGGTGGCAAACCAGCTCGCAGCGGCCTTCTGGCCAGGCGCCCTAACCATGGTGCTCAAGGCTCAGAGATCACTCGAGTGGGACCTGGGTGAAACGCGAGGCACGGTCGCACTGCGTGTGCCGGACCACAAGATCACCCTTGCCCTCCTGGAGGACGTCGGACCGCTTGCGGTGTCGAGCGCCAACCTGACCGGCCAGCCAGCTGCCGTTAATGCGCAACAGGCGGTCGATTACTTCGGCGAAAAGGTATCTGTTTACCTAGACGGTGGTGCGTCACCAAAGGGTGAGGCCTCAACGATTCTTGACCTGACTCAGGTTAGAGACGGGGAGCCAATCAGGGTGCTTCGCAAGGGGGCAATCTCGCTAGATCGCATCCGATCAGTGATCGGGAATGTTGAGCTAGAGGTCGAGTAGTGCGCGCCTACCTCCTGGTTGCACTGATAACCGCACTGGTTACCTTCGCTTCAACCTGGGGAGTCAGGTATTTCGCAAAGCGTTACAACATTCACCCTGCAATTCGAGACCGCGACGTCCACAAGTCCCCAACCCCGAGAATCGGTGGCCTCGGAATGCTCTTCGGTCTCTTTGCGGGTTTTTATGCGGCTGGCAGCTTTGGCTGGTTCGAGAGCATCTTTTTGAATCCTGGACCAATCTGGGCAATTGTTGGCGCGGCAGGCTTGATTGTGATCATCGGCCTGCTCGATGACCTAATCGAACTCGACTGGACCGCCAAGATGGGCGGACAGATGGCTGCCGCGTGGATATTGGCATCCTCAGGCGTCCAAATAGTCTCGCTGCCCATCGGCGGCCTGACCGTTGGAAGCTTTGGGGTATCGCTGGCCATAACGGTCTTTGCGGTTGTCTTGGTGATGAACGCGGTCAACTTCATTGATGGTCTGGATGGTCTCGCCGCAGGCGTAGTTGGCATCGGCACATTCGCATTCTTCGTCTACACCTACCTGCTTGCCCAGCAAACTTCGCCCACTAACTACTTCTCGACCGCAGGTCTCTTGGCCGCAATAGTGCTGGGTCTGGTTGCCGGCTTCTTACCCCATAACTGGCGCCCCGCAAAGATCTTTATGGGGGACTCGGGGGCCATGCTGCTCGGGCTGCTGATGGCAACCGGCGCAATTGCCGTTACAGGCTCGATTGACCCGGCGACCGTCACCAGAAATGACCTGCTTCCAGCCTTGATTCCTCTTGCGCTGCCGGTGTTTATCCTGATCCTGCCGCTGCTGGATCTGCTGCTTGCGGTGGTCAGGCGCATCAGGAGAGGAAAGTCGCCGTTCGCGCCAGATCGGGAGCACCTGCACAATCAGCTGCAGGACATCGGTCATTCGCACGCCGGTGCGGTGCTGGTGTTCTATCACTGGACGGCACTGGTAGCCACCTCCCTGCTGCTCTTCTTTTGGCTTGAGCTGGGGCAGGTCTTGATAATCTTTGGCTTCTGGCAAATCCTCGCCTTGGTCCACACTTACTGGCCGGTCTTTGTCAGAAGGGCTCGACACAGGAGGAAACTTGCCAACAAACGCTGAGGCACTGTTTGCCCGGGCCCTGAAGCTTTCTGGGCTGCTAGCGGCGGCGATTGCGATTGTCGGTGGTGCCATCGGGTTTCTCGTTTACGCAACCCCGGGACTGGTTTCCGCGCTGCTTGGCGCGGCCATCGCTGCCATTTTTGGCACCCTCACCATTCTGAGCATCAAGTTCGGATCGAAGCTGGGTCTAAACGGTTTCTATGCGATTGTTTTGGGTGGCTGGCTGATCAAAATCTTGCTGTTCGCGCTGCTGCTGGGAGCGCTTCAGGGTGCTGCCTTCATCTCCGGTCCGATGTTCTTTTTCGCGGTCGTTGCCTCGGTATTGGGAGGACTTGGGATTGACTCCTACCTGGTACTCAGCGCCAAACTTCCCGTCGTTGAAAATTAGCCTGGCTTTTTTGGGAATTGGGCTCCAGCTGGGCCAGTTAGTCTTGTAAACTCGTGGGTAAATCCTCAAGGAATCGCGGCTCAGGGTCGCTATAACGGGAGAACTAATCTGCTAAGTGCTTTGAGTCTATTCACGGCCGAAGATGGCGAATTCCATCCGCCGTCGATTTACGAGTTCTACCCCGAAATTGTTCTATTTGAGGGCACCCCGTTTGCAATAAACCGAATCATGATGATCAGACTCATCGTGCTTGGGGTTTTGCTTGTTCTCTTCTGGCTCTGGACGCGTAAGTTCCAGCAGTCGGTGAAGACCGGTCAGCTCGTGCCGGGACGTTTCCAGCTGCTTGGCGAGATGGCCCTGAACTTTGTGCGCAAGTCGATTGCCCACGATCAGCTCGGTGAGAAGGACGGCGATCGATTCCTTCCCCTGCTGACCACGATCTTCTTCATGGTGCTGGGAATGAACATCACCGGAATCATTCCGTTTGCAAACATTGCGGGCACATCTGTGATTGGAATCCCGCTGGTCTTGGCGCTCGCGGCTTATGTGACCTTCATCTACGCCGGAGTTAGGCGTCATGGCGTGAAGTTCTTCAAGAACTCGCTGTTCCCATCCGGTGTTCCGGTTTACTTCTACACCCTGGTAACACCAATCGAGTTCCTCTCGACCTTCATTTTGAGGCCGGTCACCCTGGCTCTTCGACTTTTGATGAACATGATTGCCGGCCACCTTCTGCTGGTGCTCTGCTTCTCCGCAACCCACTTCTTCTTTTTCCAGGCAGAGGGCATCTTCCAGCTATTTGGTGCGGGAACCCTGCTCTTTGGGTTTGCTTTCACCCTCTTTGAGATTTTGGTGGCCGTGCTTCAGGCCTACGTTTTCACACTTCTGACCACTGTCTACATCCAGTTGGCATTGGCAGACGAACACTAAACAACCACGGAAGGAAATCAAGTGGACGCAGTAAACATCGCCGAACTATCCGGCAACATCGCGGTCGTGGGCTACGGTCTCGCCGCAATCGGTCCAGGTATTGGTGTAGGTCTGGTTGTCTCTAAGACAATCGAGTCCATCGCCCGTCAGCCAGAGCTTGCTGGCCGCCTACAGGTCACCATGTGGCTCGGTATCGCTTTCACCGAGGCTCTTGCCCTGATCGGTCTGGCCACCCCGTTCATCTTCGGCTAACAGACCAAAAATGCTAGAGAGAATTTTCACCGCGACGGCACCGGAGGGTGGTGAGACACCCAACCCGCTGCTTCCTGCCGACTACGACATCATCTGGTCAGCAGTGATCTTCGTGATCCTTTTGACCTTCTTCTGGTTCAAGGTTCTGCCCGGCTTCAAAAACATGCTTGACGAGCGAGCCAAAGCCATCGAGGGTCGACTGGCCGAGGCCGAAGAGGCCCAGCGAGCAGCCGAGCACCGAACCGCAGCAGTTATGGCGGAGCAAGAGCAGCTGCGAGCAGAAGCTTCAAGCATTCGTGAGGAGGCGCGCAGCGAGGGTGCCCAAATCCTCGCGGAGCTGAAGGAGCAGGCATCCAAGGATGCCGAGCGCCTCGCGGAATCCACCAAGTCATCGCTCGTAGCAGAGCGGGATGCGGCCGCGAGGTCCCTCCAGGCAGAAATTGGAGCGCTTGCAATCGAGCTGGCATCCCGAATCGTTGGAGAGAAACTGAAGGACGACAAGGTTGCTAACAAGGTCGTCGACGACTTCATCTCTGAGCTCGAGGGGAAGAAGACTAAGTAATGGCGTCAAGCACTAGGCAGTCGAGGCAGGCCCTACAGGAGAAACTAGATTCCCTGCAGGGCGTCGACCTAACCCTTGCCAAGCAGCTGTTTGCAATCGCAAACTCGCTGCAGCAGAGCGCACAGCTGCGCTCCCTGCTATCGGATCCTTCCGCCGAGCAGGCAGGCAAGGAAAAGGCAATCGACGCCGTATTCGGGAAGTCTGATGCAAAGGCAAAAGACCTTCTGAAGACTGCCAGTGCAATGCGCTTCTCAGCCACCAGGGACCTCGCCAGCACCTTCGAGGTTCTGGGCGTTAGGGCCCTAGCCTCACAGAGTAAAGACCTAGACCAGCTCCAGACACAGCTCTTTGAGCTTCAGCAGCTCAGTGGCACCGACCCAGAGCTCGAGCTCGCGTTGTCTTCGACGCGCGCAAGCGCCGAAGGCAAGGAGTCGCTTGTCGGCAAGCTGGTCTCCGGAAAGGTGAGCGAGGCTGCCGAGGTTCTGGCTCGTCAGGCCGTGTATTCCAGGAGCTTCAAGCGATTCGCCCAGGTTCTCGAGCAGTACGGGCTATGGATCGCTGAGTTTGCGGGGGAGTCGGTGGCTCACATTCGAGTGGCTAAGGCTCTCGATGCATCGCAGCTTCAAAGGCTTGGTGCCGCGCTAGCCAAGGCATTCGGCCGAGAGCTGCAGCTCAACGTCGAGGTCGACGAGGAAATCATCGGTGGCGTCCACGTCACCGTGAACGGTGAGGTCATCGACGGCACCGTGCTAACAAAACTTATAAACGCAAGATTGCAACTCGGTTGAGTTGAGAGAACAAGAGAAATAAGAGGAAGCAATGTCAGAGCTAAAGATCAGCCCGAATGAGATTCGGGATGCCCTGAAGGACTTCGTATCTAGCTATGAGCCGAAGGGCTCAGACAAGAAGGAGGTCGGATACGTGATCGATGCCGCGGACGGTATCGCACACGTCGAGGGTCTCCCAAGCGCCATGGCCAATGAGCTGCTGCGCTTCGCCGATGGCACCATCGGTCTTGCGCTGAACCTGGATGAGCGCGAGATCGGTGTCGTTATCCTCGGTGAGTTCTCATCGATCGAGGAAGGCATGGAGGTCTACCGCACCGGAGAGGTTCTATCGGTTCCAGTGGGCGATGGCTTCATGGGTCGCGTGGTCGACCCGCTGGGCAATGCCATCGATGGTCTCGGTGACATCAAGGCCGAGGGATCGCGTGCGCTCGAGCTGCAGGCTCCAGGCGTGATGGCAAGAAAGAGCGTTCACGAACCATTGCAGACCGGTATCAAGGCGATTGACGCCATGATTCCTGTTGGTCGCGGGCAGCGCCAGCTGATCATTGGCGACCGCCAGACCGGAAAGACCGCGATCGCGGTTGACACCATCATCAATCAGCGCGAGAACTGGGCAAGTGGTGACCCAAACAAGCAGGTTCGCTGCATCTACGTTGCGATCGGTCAGAAGGGTTCTACGATTGCTGGTGTCAAGGCCGCTCTCGAGGAGGCCGGTGCGATGGAGTACACCACCATCGTGGCTTCCCCCGCGTCTGACCCAGCAGGCTTCAAGTACCTTGCCCCCTACACCGGCAGCGCAATTGGCCAGCACTGGATGTATGGCGGTAAGCACGTCCTGATTATTTTTGACGACCTCAGCAAGCAGGCCGAGGCCTACCGCGCCGTGTCGCTGCTGCTGCGTCGCCCACCGGGCCGCGAGGCATACCCGGGAGACGTCTTCTACCTCCACTCCCGCCTGCTAGAGCGTTGTGCCAAGCTCTCGGATGAGATGGGTGCCGGTTCGATGACTGGTCTGCCAATCATCGAGACCAAGGCAAACGACGTCTCAGCCTTCATTCCAACCAACGTGATCTCGATCACTGACGGACAGATCTTCCTGCAGTCCGACCTCTTCAACGCGAACCAGCGCCCCGCTATCGACGTGGGTATCTCGGTTTCCCGTGTTGGTGGTGCCGCTCAGGTGAAGGGAATCAAGAAGGTTTCCGGAACTCTGAAGCTTGAGCTTGCTCAGTACCGTGCCCTCGAGGCGTTTGCGATGTTTGCATCCGACCTTGACGCTGCATCAAGAAAGCAGCTGGCCCGCGGCGCAAGGCTCACCGAGCTTCTGAAGCAGCCGCAGTACTCGCCATATCCGGTAGAGGAGCAGACGGTTTCGATTTGGGCCGGCACCAACGGTTACCTAGACGAGGTTCCAGTCGAGGACATTCTCAAGTTTGAGCGCGAGTTCCTAGATCACCTCTCACGCAAGACCAAGGTTCTAACCACCATTCGCGAAACCAACAATCTCGAGGATGACACGGTAAAGGAGCTCGAGAAGGAGATTGCTCACTTCAAGAAGATGTTCCAGACCACCAAGGGCGAGCCGCTGGTAGTTCCAGACGATGCCAAGGTCGAGGCTCTTGCTGCCGAGGAAATCGAGCAAGAGAAGATCGTCAAGCAGAAGAAGTAAGAGGAAAAAGGTAAATGGGAGCACAGCTTCGGGTCTACCGGCAGAAGATTAAGTCTGCCAAGACGACCAAGAAGATTACGCGCGCTATGGAGCTGATTTCGGCGTCTCGAATTCAGAAGGCTCAACAGCGCGTGGCTGCCTCCAACCCCTATACCCGAGCTGTCACCCGTGCGGTATCGGCCGTGGCAACCCACACCGATATCGATCACCCGCTAACCAGGCAGGTTGAGAACCCGGTGCGAGCAGCCATCGTGCTCTTCACATCCGACCGTGGTCTTGCCGGAGCCTTCTCCTCAGGTGCCATCAAGGAGGCGGAGCAGCTCTCGAAGACTCTGACTGACCGTGGGCAGCAGGTGAGCTACTACCTCGTTGGACGCAAGGCCGTTGCCTACTTCAAGTTCCGCCAGCGCAGCTTTGAGCGCGAGTGGCAGGGCAGCACCGACCAGCCACAGTTTGATACCGCCGTAGAGGTTGCTCAGGCCATTACCACGGCCTTCACTACCCCTGCGGACCAGGGTG
>JAPOHQ010000116.1 GCA_029979375.1 Microbacteriaceae bacterium | reverse complement strand
GGGCTCTTCACCTACCCGATCCTGCAGGCAGCCGACATCTTGATCTACCAGGCGAATGCGGTTCCCGTGGGTGAAGATCAACGGCAGCACCTAGAACTGACCCGCAACCTCGCTCAGCGCTTCAACGCGCGGTTCGGCGAGACGCTCACTGTCCCCGAGGCCATGATCGTCAAAGAGACGGCAAAGATCGTCGATCTGCAGGACCCCACGGCCAAGATGAGCAAGTCGAGTCCCTCAGGCTGCGTCTTTCTCCTCGACGAAGACGCCGTCAATGCCAAGAAGATCAAGTCCGCGGTAACCGACTCCGATCGAGATATCCGCTTCGATCCGGAGGCGAAGCCGGGTGTGTCGAACCTTCTGACATTGCAACAGGCGCTCACCGGTAGCGATATGGATCGAATAGTCGACGGATACGCGGACAAGGGATATGGCGATCTCAAGACCGAAACAGCCCAGATCGTCCTCGATGCGGTGGGGCCGATTCGAGCCCGGACACGCGAGT
>JAPOHQ010000115.1:276-517 GCA_029979375.1 Microbacteriaceae bacterium | reverse complement strand
CCGCAATTGGAATGTGGCGCTGGGCCAGGGCCCCAAAACCGGTGGAGATTCCATAGACCGGATCATCGCCAGAGGCGAGCTCTTCAACCCTCTCGCGGGTCTGCTGCATGGCTGCCATTGCCTGATCGGAGATGGCAATCTTTGCTCCGTGCCTTGCAACCGCAACGACATCGGCCAATCTGAGTCCGGAGACTCCAAGCTCAACAGTCTGCATTTCAGCGCCTTTCGAAGACCCTCTCGC
>JAPOHQ010000115.1:0-266 GCA_029979375.1 Microbacteriaceae bacterium | reverse complement strand
AGCTGAACCCCAGGTCGATAGGCGAGATAGATGTGATTTGGTGCATCCAGCACCGCGAAGTCGGCATCGGAGCCGACCGCAAGCTTTCCCTTTTGATTCCTAAGGGCCATGGCGCCGCCTCGGGTGGCAGCCCAGAGCGCCTGATCCGGGGTCAGCCCCATCTCCCGCACGGCCACCGCGATGCAAAACGGCATCGAGGTCGTAAACGACGATCCCGGGTTGCAATCGGCTGATGACTTCATTGAAGCTATCTAGTGACTTATATG
>JAPOHQ010000114.1 GCA_029979375.1 Microbacteriaceae bacterium | reverse complement strand
ACTAGTCAAGAACCTGAGACATGAGCTCATTTTTGGTATCACCAAGACCACTCTTGATTTTTACCAAAAGACGTTTGGTCAAAGATACCCTTTCTCAAAAGTTGACCACGTGATGTGTCCTGACTACAAATACGGTGCCATGGAAAACGTGGCCTGCATCACTTACAGTGATTCCATCATGTGTTCCTCCCAACACATGTCTATCCCCTAACTGACATTCTTCTGTGTTGTTATCCAGCATGAGCTTGCTCACATGTGGTTTGGAAATCTTGTGACCATGCAATGGTGGAACGATCTCTGGCTGAATGAGAGCTTTGCGACTGCACTCTCTTATTATGCCTGCGCGAGTGGCGGTCCGTATGTTGAGGAGTTCAAGATGGAGTCGTGGCTCCATTTTGCCAATTACAAGCGATGGGGGTTATCTGATGACCTCAGCGCTACCAACCATAACATCGAGGCTGAGTGTGCCAACACCGATGTCAGCGAGTCCTTGATTGACGGAATCACTTACGGCAAAGGCGCTTCACTGCTC
>JAPOHQ010000113.1 GCA_029979375.1 Microbacteriaceae bacterium | reverse complement strand
CTACCCGAACAAACTTCTGGCTCTTTCCGACCAGCTCCTTCATGCGTTTTTCTAGACGCTTGAGGTCCTCAGGGTTGAAGGGTTCGGGAACATCAAAGTCGTAGTAGAAGCCATCCTGGATCGGAGGTCCGATCCCCAGCTTTGCCACATCAAAAAGCTCCTGCACAGCTTGAGCAAGAAGGTGAGCAGTTGAGTGACGGAGAATAGACATGCCAGCGTCGCTCTCAATTGAGATCCCCTGAACGATGTCACCCTGTTGAACTGAGTAGGCAAGATCCCTCTGCTCCCCATTGACGAGTAGGGCTATCACGGACCGATCTTCAAAGAGATCGAATCCGGTGGCTCCCTCACTTACCTGGTGAGTCTTCCCCGCGAGTTCTATTTCCAACTGCGCTCCTAACCCGCCCAGTCTAGCCATCAAGTAAGGCTTGCCTTGCTAGAGAAAAATCTCTAGGTAGGCAATAGTGTCCCCATGAGCAAAGCAAACGAAAGGGCCCTCGAGAAGAAGCTCAACTGGCTAAGGGCCGCAGTACTGGGAGCAAACGACGGAATCGTTTCTGTCGCCGGAATGGTCATGGGGGTCGCA
>JAPOHQ010000112.1 GCA_029979375.1 Microbacteriaceae bacterium | reverse complement strand
CCAGAAAAGGTGTAGCATGTTCAGAGATCTTAGATAATAACTGTGAAGGCTGTGGAGCATATATCCCCCCTCAATTAGTGAATGAAGCCCTATCTAAAGAACTAGTCAACTGTGGTACATGTAGTAGATTTTTGTATAAGTCAGAAAACAAATCAGAAAATTAATTTTTTTCTTCTTAATTCAATTTCAATCCCTTATTATATCCTCAAGAGCTGATTGGATGATTACTCGATTTTTTCGAGAGGAAAGTCCGGGCACCGAAGAGCATAGTGCCACCTAACAGGTGGGATTCGTGAGAATATGGACAGTGCAGCAGAAAGTAGACCGCCAGTAAATTGGTAAGGGTGAAACGGTGGTGTAAGAGACCACCAGTAATAATGGTAACATTATTAGCTGGTAAACCCCACTAGGTGCAAGATCACGTAGACCCGAGATGCTGCTCGTATCATTTGAGGGAAGGGTAGATTGCTAGAGTTTTATAGAAATATAAGATAGAGAGGAATGATCATCGCATCATAGATGTACAGAACCCGGCTTATAAATCAGCTCAAAAAATTATTATGAAAAAATCTAAAATAGCAGGTATTGCATTTAATG
>JAPOHQ010000111.1 GCA_029979375.1 Microbacteriaceae bacterium | reverse complement strand
TGTTTGCGGTCCTTCAGGCTCTGGAAAATCAACCCTTATTCGTTGTATAAACGCGCTTGAGGAGCATCAGAGCGGCCAGATTATCGTTGATGGAACAGAGCTTACATCCGATATAAAAAATATTGATAGAATTAGATCTGAAGTTGGAATGTGCTTCCAACACTTTAATCTATTTCCTCACTTAAGTATTCTAGAGAACTGTACCTTAGCACCTATATGGGTAAGAAAAATTCCGAAAAAAGAAGCTGAGGAAACAGCGATGCATTTTTTAGAGAAAGTGAAGATTCCTGAGCAGGCTGACAAATATCCTGGTCAGTTATCTGGTGGGCAGCAGCAGCGGGTTGCAATTGCTCGATCACTTTGTATGCGACCTAGAATAATGCTTTTTGATGAGCCTACTTCCGCACTTGATCCTGAGATGATCAAAGAGGTGCTTGATACTATGATTGAGTTAGCTGAAGATGGAATGACAATGATTTGTGTTACACATGAAATGGGATTTGCCCGTCAAGTTGCTAACCGAGTAATTTTTATGGATGACGGACAAATCGTAGAGCAAAATGAGCCTGAACAGTTTTTCAATAATCCTCAGTCAGATCGTACAAAATTATTTTTAAGCCAGATATTGGGACACTAAGACAAACAATTTGTATTAAGTATTTTATTATTGAAGTCGTCTATAATTGCAGGGG
>JAPOHQ010000110.1 GCA_029979375.1 Microbacteriaceae bacterium | reverse complement strand
GGACGCTTCACCTTTCGCAGTGGCTTTCCTCGGAAAACCGCTGGCTCAAGGCGGCTGACTGGCCCGCGGTGATGACGCCGCTTTCCGCGGACCTCTCCGGCCCAGCCTACATCGGCGTTGACCTCTCGTCAATCGAGGACACCACGGCGATTTCCATCATTTGGCCGCAGGACGACGGCACCGTCGATATCCGCTGCACCTGCTACATCCCTGGCGATACAGCGGCCCGCAAGGAAGCCACCGACCGCGTGCCGTACCGGGATTGGGCGAAGCATGGCTGGGTCCGCCTGACAGACGGCGATGTCGTCGACTACGACCTCGTGATCGCCGACATCATGGCTCTCTGCGAGACCTACGATGTCAGGGGGATCGCCGTTGACCGCTGGAACGCCCAGAGCGTCATAGCCGCCCTCCAGCACGAAGGGCTTCCCGTGGTGACATATTCCCAGGCTATTGGGAGCATGAGCCCGCCAACCAAGTTGTTGCACGCTAAAATACTGAAGCGAGACATCCGGGCTGGCGACAACGAGGCGATGCGGTGGCAGTTCACGAACGCCGCGGTGAAGAGCGACATCAACGAGAACATCAAGGTGGCGAAGCCCAGCCCCGGCAGCACGGAGCGGGTCGACATGGTCGTAGCCACCATCATGGCGTTTGGAATCGGCGGTTCCCACATCGTAGACCCGACTGAACTTAGGATCGAACTGATATGACAGAAGACCCAGAGATTCGCTCCCTGACGGGCTATGACCTGTGGGGCACCGACTTTGACGCTCTCGGTACGTCGAACGCCTCTCGTATCAACATCACGCCTGAGAACTCGCTGAAGGTCGCCGCCCTGCTCGCGTGCGTCCGGCTGAAGTCGGAGAGCCTCGCGTCCCTGCCGT
>JAPOHQ010000010.1 GCA_029979375.1 Microbacteriaceae bacterium | reverse complement strand
AAAGGTGGTAAGATTGGTCTTTTCGGTGGTGCCGGTGTAGGTAAGACGGTATTGATCCAGGAATTGATTAATAACATTGCAAAAGGCCACGGTGGTCTTTCTGTATTTGCCGGTGTTGGTGAGCGTACTCGTGAGGGTAACGACCTGATCGAGGAGATGAAGGAAGCTGGCGTTATCGACAAGACCGCTCTGGTCTTCGGCCAGATGGATGAGCCACCTGGAACCCGTCTTCGCGTGGCGCTTTCGGCACTGACCATGGCGGAATACTTCCGTGATGTTCAGGGCCAGGACGTGCTGCTCTTCATCGACAACATCTTCCGATTCACCCAGGCCGGCTCCGAGGTTTCTACACTGCTCGGTCGTATGCCTTCAGCCGTGGGTTACCAGCCAAACCTCGCGGACGAGATGGGTATCCTCCAGGAGCGCATCACCTCGACTCGCGGTCACTCGATCACCTCGCTGCAGGCGATCTATGTGCCGGCTGACGACTACACCGATCCTGCTCCGGCAACCACATTCGCCCACCTCGATGCAACCACCGAGCTGAGCCGTGAGATTGCCGCCAAGGGTCTATACCCAGCCGTGGACCCACTGGCTTCCACCTCTCGAATCCTGAACCCCGCCTACATCTCTCAGGAGCACTACGACACGGCAATTCGTGTCAAGGCCATCCTGCAGAAGAACAAGGAGCTTCAGGAAATCATCGCCATCCTCGGTGTCGAGGAGCTCTCGGAAGAGGACAAGATCACTGTGTCGCGTGCACGTAGGATCCAGCAGTACCTCAGCCAGAACACCTATATGGCGACCAAGTTCACCGGTGTCGAGGGTTCAACAGTGCCTCTGAAGGACACCGTCGAGGGCTTCCGCATGATCGCCGATGGTGAGCTGGACCACGTTCCAGAGCAGGCATTCTTCAACTGCGGTGGCATTGACGATGTCATGAAGGCCTACGACAGGATCAAGAAGGACCTCGGTTAGTGGCAAACCAAATCACCGTAAACCTAGTCTCGGCCGAGAAGGAAATCTGGTCGGGACAGGCCGACATGATTGTCGCAAAGACAACTGTCGGTGAAATTGGTTTGCTTGCCGGCCACGAGCCCCTTCTTGCCGTGCTGGTTGCAGGGCAGATCAGAGTTAGTGGTCCAGGTGGCAATGTGACCGTCGAGACCCAAGACGGCGGCTTCCTATCGATGGAGTCCGACGTTGTGACCGTCGTTGTTCGGGACGCTCAACTGGTCAGCTAGTGCTTATCCTGCTTCCGCCGTCGGAGACCAAGCGTCCCGGCGGCGTTGGCGTATCTATCGACAGGCAGGCAATCATCTGGGCCTCGTTGGACCCACAGCGAGACAAGCTGATCGCTGCCGTGACCAAGCTCTGCAAGAAGCCCGAGGCGGCCGCCAAGGCACTTGGCCTCGGCAAGCGCAACCTTGGCGACATCGACGCAAACCTGAATCTCATGACTGTCCCCACGATGCCGGCCCTGGGGCGCTACACGGGCGTTCTCTACGATGCCATCGACTTCGAATCGCTGGGCGTGGAGGCCAAGCGGCGTGCGGGGGAGCTGCTCTTTATCCAATCGGCCCTCTTTGGTCTGCTGCCAGCGATGGAGCAGATTCCCTATTACCGCTTCAGCGCCGGATCCAAACTTCAGGGCATCAATCTGAAAAAGCTGTGGATGGAAGCCCATCAGTCAGTTTGGCCTCGCCTGGTTGGACCAGTTCTCGACATGAGATCAAAGGCCTATGTCGAACTAAACCCGGTGCCCGCCGATCGCACGTCCTGGTTTGTCGAGGTCGTCGACCAGGATGGCAAGGCGCTGAATCACTTCAACAAGAAGGCAAAAGGACTGTTTGTTCGCCAGGCGCTTGAAGACGGCCTAGCCGGGATCGATGACCTCCCCAAAGTGGCCAAGTCTGCTGGCATGAGGGCTGAGATCAAACCGGGAAAGGTCACACTCAGGGTCCCGAAGTTCCTCTAGTCCTCGCGGAGTACCGAGTCCTCAAGCGGCATAACCTCCATTGGTTCGGGCAGCTCGATTACGCCCTCGACCAACGAGATGATGGTGTCAAACCAGCCCTGGTCATTGAACAGCAGGTAACCGGGAACAAGCCACATGTTGCCGCTGCCATCCCAGACCGAGAGCAGCGCGGCCTCGGATTTGTTTACCCTGACTTCGACAATCTCAGGCTCCACTTGCTCCGGTTGAGGTGCAATCTTGGGCTCTTCACCTTCCGTTGAGGTCCCCTCGTCGACTAGCGCTGAATCGTCCTGGTCGGAAGCTCCCGCCTCATCCACCATTGCCGGCTCCTCAGCCGCAACGGCTACGTCGGTAGCAGTCCGGTAGAAATTGTCGTAGTAGCGCGATGGTGCCGAGCCGTACCAGCGCCAGTCGCTGATTCGAGCAACCGTGTCGGCGGGGGAGATGGTGTCAAACTCGCCCCTGGAGACTATCTCGATGCTGTAGCCGGAGGCGTAGCTAACTTTGCCGTCATATCCCCAGCCAATGTAAGACTCAAGTGAAATCGCCTCGCCGTTCAGCAGGTAAGGCATCGAAACCGATGCGCCCCAGTCGTCGCGGTAGACCCGAAGCTCCGATTCGACTACCTCAACCCCAAGCTGGCCAAAAAGGTCAATCGCCTGAGCGCGGAGGATGGCCTCATCTGGAACCAAGCCACTTGGCTTGGGCTCCTCACACACATATCCCTCATCGCGCATCTCGGTGTCATCGTCTGCGGGTGCCGGTTCGGCGCAACCGTAGGCAAACCCTCCAGACCAGTTGCTGAAGTACCAGCCCCCTGGGCCTGACCAGTAAATATTGAGACTAGTTTCCTCGTTTGAAATCGAATAGCTCGGATATTCAGGTGTGGACCATTCGTCCTGCTTAACATCACCGCTAATCCCAAAGACCTTCGCAACCTGCTTGAGAATCTGTTCAGGATTGCCGACTCGCTTGACTTCATAAACCGTTCCTCTGCCACCTTGGGTGCTAAGACCATCTGCGACGTAGGTGTATTCAAACCAACCGGGCCAGATCATCGAGGTAGCTGCATCGGCTGATACCTCCTCGGTTGCGGCCATCGAGGTAGCCTTCTCGCCGCCACTTCCGGCAAGAGAGAAAAGTGGCTTCGGCGCTAAGGCCTGAGGTAGGGCAAGCGCCGCTACCAGGACCGAAGCACCCGCTGCAACTACCAGGCGCATTGCCCGGAATCCGATTGGTGCGCGCTTCTTGCCAAGCGCCGCCCTGGCAACGATGGTCTGGTCGAGATTGAGATCTGCACCGCTGTCCGCGGCTGCGATCCTGTTTCGTAGGTCTTCGTCTTTCATATCTTGGTTATGTAGTGGGCTCTTGGTTTTTTTCAAGTTCTGCCGCTAGTTTCTTCTTAGCTCTTGAGAGTCGAACATTCACCGCATTGGCGCTGACGCCAAGTGCCGCGGCAATCTGGGCTGGTTCTAACCCTTCCATGGCCCACAACGACAAGACCTCGGCATCGGCTAACGGTAGATTTGCCCAAGCTTCAGAGAGCTCTGCGTCGGCAAGTGCAATGGATTCTGCGGAGGGTGCAACCTGTGGCTCCAGGAAGCGATCCAAAATGCTCTGGCGGCCGGACTGTTTGCGCAGGTGGTTGCTTATTAGATAGCGGGCTGTCTTGTAAAGCCAGGGAAGCTCGAGACCCTCAGGAATACTCGCGCGCTTTTTCCAGGCAATTTCGAACAGGTCGGAAGCGATATCTTCTACAGCCTCTGCGGGCAATCGTCTCGACAGGAATCGGCTGACGTCACCAAGATGAGCCCGAAATAGGGCATTGAATTCTTCAGATGTCATTAACCGCTCCTACATATCAATGTAGCGGGGAGGGTTATTTTTTCATCCCCTTACGAAACAGCCCGGAGCGTGATCTTTGATCATGCCGGATGACTGCATGAGTGCATACATCGTGGTGGGGCCCACAAAGCTAAATCCAAGCCCCTTCAGCGCTCGGCTGAGCGCCTCCGATTCGGCGCTCGTGGCCTTCCAACTGAAACCATCTGCGCTCGAGAGGCGAACACTTGGGGCAAAGGACCACATCAGGTCGACCAGGTCCAGATCCTGTTCCACAACAACCTGCGCGTTGTTTATGGCAGAGCGAATCTTGGCTCCATTTCGGATTATGCGCTCGTCGGCAAGCAGTCTGTCGACATCAGATTGCGAGAAGGCTGCAACGACCGCGGGGTCAAAGCCTCGAAATGCATCTCGAAAACCCTCGCGGCGTTTGAGAATCGTGAGCCAACTCAATCCCGCTTGAAAGCCTTCCAAACAGATGCCCTCGAACAGACCCACCTGTGTCTTGGTGTCTTGGCCCCACTCCGCGTCGTGGTAGTCGATATACAAAGCATCGTCTGTAACCCAACTGCAGCGAGTTTTGCCGTCGGCGTGCTCTCTTAGCAGGCTCACAACAGGCCCTCGAGTTTCAGCAGCTGAATCTTCGTCGGGATACCAGCCCCACCCGAGTAGCCGGTAAGTTTGCCCGCGGCCCCCATAATCCGGTGACAGGGGACGATGATCGGAACCGGGTTGGCACCTACCGCTCCGCCCACTGCCCTTGCGGCCTTCGGGTTCCCAATCGCACCAGCAAGTTCTGCATAGGTCTTGGTTTCCCCAAATCTCACTCGCTCTATCTCGCGCCAGACAGACTTTTGGAAGTCGGTACCTAGTAGCGCCACGGCAACGTCAAATGACTTGCGCTGCCCCGCAAAGTATTGCCCCAACTCGGAAGCCGCCTGGTCTGCGACGGCCATGGATTGAGGGGATGCCGAAATTGATTTACCGGCAGCAAAGTCGAGCCGCGTGACAGCCTTGTCACTGGCAAAGATCGTCAGGGGACCGATGGGGGTGTCGATGGCAAGTGATGTCAGATTCGGCATGGGAACAAGCTAGCAAGCATTGCAGGCAACTAAAGGCGGCTGTGGATAATTCAACTTTCTCCACAGTTTCCACTTTTCAAGCAGGAAGTTATCCACTCTCGGAGCAGGTTTTTCCCATGAATCCTGCATACCTATTGCCCTTTGTTTGTTGGGGTCTGTTTGAGCTGTTTGCCTTTGGCGATGGGGTCCTGTTGATAATTTGCCTGGTTGTAATAGGAGGCTGGTATGGCCAAAAGCGGTTAGGCAAAAAGAATCCCGGGCATTCAAGTCCCGGTGCTTCTTTGCCCAACCCACTCGCCGCCTTAGATGCTGGCGCTACTTTTGTGAACTCTCAAGGTCAGCCACTGGATCTTCTTCCAAACCTTGAGCATCCGAGCCTGATCGCCTCAGGTCCGGCTGGTTCGGGTAAGACCGCATTCTTGCGGCAGGTCATCAGGTCGTTTCCCGGGGAAGTCTGGTCGATCCACCTTGCTCAGGAGGATAGCTTTCGTGTAGAGCGGAATGTGCTTAGGTCCTTTTCGACTCCAGGCGAGGAAGTTGAAGGATTCGTGCAGGACTTTCAGCGTCGCATGACCACTCGTCTTCCGCTCCTGCTGGTGATTGACGACCTCGAGCTGCACTCGCATTGTGAGGCTCTCAACCGTCTGATTGAAACGGTGCTGCGCGAGGGAAAGGTAAACAGGACCTTCGTTGCGGTCGCAACCAAGGATTCACAGTTGGCATCAGAATTTTTCAGGTCAGTGGGATCTCTTCGAGTGGCCCTGAGCGGAAGGAAGCTCGTACTTGGGGATGCCGGAGGAGAAACTGGCGGTGGGCAAAACCTACTTGGCGGTTTTGTCACATTCGGCGATAGCAGCACCGATTTATTCTTCAGGCAGGCTTCTTCACTTTCCAGTGAGGGAGGCGACGACTTTGGAGAGTGGACTCTGCCTTCCAGTGACACCTTCAATCTCGTCCGCGATGGAGGCGGCCAGGACAGCCGAACGGGCCCCGAGAAACCTAAGTGGTTCCGGCTCCCACTTCTTGGACTCGTGGCCGACAAAGCAGAGTCTGCTTTCCGGAGAGTCAATGCCAAGAATCAAATCAGCGAGGCTGCGACCGAAGAGGTTGGAAGTCCCTACCCCGTCCCCGACGTAGCCACCCGCATGACAAATCTTGCTCGCGCGATCGACACGGACCGAGGCCATCCAGTCACGTTTCACACCAAGCGCCCCACCCCAGCGGTGGCTTATTCGAGTGCCGGCTAGCTGCGGAAACATGTCAAACAGATAGCGTTCGATGTTTTGGTGGATTCTTGGGACCTGTTCATACTCCTGAGAAACCTTTGAGCCAAAGTGGTAGGGAGCGCCCCTGCCTCCGAATGCGATGCGATTGTCCTTGGTTCTCTGCCCATAAACAATTAGCTGCCGGAAGTCCGCAAAGGTTGCCCCATCGAAAATGCCAATTTCATCAAGAAGTTTCGGGTCAATTGGCTCGGTGGCGATCATTAAGGAGTAGATGGGGATTGAGTCTCTTTTCATCCCCGGCAGGGCAGATCGGTAACCTTCGAGCGCTTCGACTATCCAGGATGTGGACATAAGACCTCTCGAGGTCTCCACCTGCCCGGCTTCAAAGCCGGTCACCTCGGTCTTTTCAAAAAGATGACCACCTAGCTTCCGGAAGACCCGGGCAAGGCCTCTGACGAGCTTGGCCGGATGTATCGCTGCGCAACCTGGATCGAAAACCGCTCCCATGCTCTTCGAGGCCTGAGGTGCGCTTTCTATAGGGAGCAACTTGAGCTCGTCGACGCCAAAGCGGCCAGCCTGCTCGAGCTCGTGCCGGGCCTTTTTGGCCTGGGCATCAGAGCGAATCAAGGTGTAGGTTCCGGCCTGCCTGAAGTCGCAGTCGATACCCAGTTCCTTGGATATCCTTCCGACTTCGGCAACTGTTTTGACCATGGCCCTGCGCAGGGCAACGGCTTGCTCGAAACCGTATTTGCGCTCGAGCTGCGAAGCTGACCAGGGGAACAGGCTCGAGCACCAGCCGCCATTGCGACCTGATGCGCCAAAGCCAGCAATCTCCTTTTCGACTATCGCGACCTTGAGCTTCGGCTCTTTTCTGAGCAGATATATGCCAGTCCAAAGCCCAGTGAAACCCCCACCGAGGATTATGACGTCATAGCGGCCATGAGCCTTGGGGGTAGGAGATGGTTCTAGGTCTCCTACGGACTCGTGCCAGAAACTTAGTCTCGAGTAGTCCAAGGCTAGGAGTTCAGGCGCTTCCAGGCCTCCGTCAGCACTCCGCGAAGGATCTGCTCAATCTCATCAAACTCCTTGGGCCCGATTGTTAGCGGGGGAGCCAGCTGAATAACAGGGTCTCCTCGATCGTCTGCACGGCAGTAGAGGCCCGCATCAAATAGGGCGGTGTTGAGGAATCCGCGAAGTAGCTTCTCGGCCTCAACTCCCGTAAGGGTCTCTTTGGTCTTCTTGTCCTTTACAAGCTCGACCGCGAAGAAGTAGCCGTCACCACGCACATTTCCGACGATGGGAAGGTCATAGAGCTTCTCGAGCGTCTTGCGGAAAACCGGGGAGTTGGTTCGCACATTGTCGACGATCTTTTCGCGATCGTAGATATCGAGGTTCGCGAGGGCAACGGCGCAGGCGACCGGGTGTCCACCAAAGGTGTAGCCGTGGGCCAGGGTTGCGGTGCCCTCCTTGAAGGGCTCAAAGAACTTCTCCTTCAAGAACAGCGCTCCAAGGGGCTGCGCTCCCGAGGTGATGGCCTTGGCCGTGACCATCATGTCCGGTTGGATGTCGTATCTAATTGATCCAAACATTTCCCCGGTGCGGCCGTAACCGGTGATGGTTTCGTCGGCGACCAGGATCACGTCGTATTTGGTGCAAATCTCCCGCACCCTCTTGAAGTAGCTCTTTGGCGCGGTGAAGCAGCCACCGGCATTCTGAATTGGCTCAACGAAGAATGCCGCGACTGTGTCTGGGCCCTCGAACAGGATGGCCTCTTCGAGACGGTTCGCTGCCCAGATGCCAAACTCATCCTCATTCTTGAACTCGTGAGGTGCACGGTAGTAGTTGGTGTTCGGAACCCTGAATGCGCTTGGAACCAGCGGTTCGAACATCTGCTTAAAGGCCGGGATTCCGGTTATCGACAGTGCGCCGTGGCTGGTGCCGTGGTAGGCAGTCATTCGCGAGATGACCTTGTGTTTCTGGGGCTTACCGGTCATGCGGAAGTACTGCTTGGCAATCTTCCAAGCCGACTCGACACCCTCTGTTCCACCAGTGGTGAAGAAGATCCTTGTCATTCCCTCAGGGGCATAGGAAAGCAGTCGTTCTGCCAGCTCAATAGCCCTTGGGTGGTGGTAGGACCACAGCGGCATGAAGTCGAGTTCCATCATCTGCTTTTGGGCAGCCTCTGCAAGTTCCGGTCTGGCATGTCCTGCGTTGCAGGTAAACAGCCCCGAGAGTCCGTCGATGACCTTTCTACCCTTGCTGTCGATGAGGTAGTGACCCTCGCCGCGCTCGATGATGGTCATGTCGATCTTGTTGTAGGGGGAGTGCCTGGTGAAGTGCAGCCAGGTGTGGGTCTTGGCAGCCTCCTGCCACATCTTGTCGCCGACAGCCTTACCTGCCTGCATTGCCTCAAACAGCTTGAGCTCGGCACTTGAGGCCTTGGCCTTCCTGGGCTTAATGAGCCTGGCTAAGGGGTTAGTTTTTCTTTCTTGCGAAATCGCCATTGATTATCACTTGCCTATTTTCTTTATCTGGTGCCCCAGTTGTAGAGCTGCTTGCGCAGCTTCAGGTACACGAATGTCTCGGAGCTCACGACCCCGGGAATGTTTCTGATTCTTTGGTTGAGTAGCGCAATCAGGTGATCGTCGTCCTCGCAAACCACTTCGACCATGATGTCAAAGCTGCCTGCGGTGAGAACCACGTAGTCGATTGAGGAGATCTGGGACAGAGCCTCGGCAATTTCCGAAACGTCTCCGGTGCACTTGATGCCGATCATGGCCTGTCTGGAAAATCCAAGTCGCAGTGGATCGGTCACCGCAACAATCTGCATCACACCGCTCTCGGTGAGCTTTTGAACGCGCTGTCTTACTGCTGCCTCGGATAGGCCAACAACCTTGCCAATCTCCGCGTAGGACTTTCTGCCATCCTTTTGGAGCTGCTCAATGATCTTCTTGGAAACCTCATCGAGCTGCGGCCGGTTCAGCTTTGAAACACGAGACATGGCTCGAGTATCACAGCATTTTGAACTCTTTTCAAACTAATCCGTAGTTTTTTTACAGATAAGTTACGAAATCGGCACTATTTCCCAATTTTTATGCCGAAGAAGTCTCTGTAGGTCTAGCATCGAAGCAATTAGCTCAATGAGGAGTCGCTTTGAAGAAGCTTCAAAACTTTGTTGGCGGTAGCTATGTGAAGCCCGCATCCGACAGCTACAGCGATGTCGTAAACCCATCCACCGAGGAAACCTACGCCCAGGCACCGATCTCAAACGAGGCGGATGTTCAGAATGCGTTTGAGGTTGCCCACAAAGCTTTCAAGGAGTGGAGTCAGACAACCCCATCCGAGCGACAGCTCGCACTTTTCAGGATCGCCGATGAGCTAGAGGCCCGGGCCGAGGAAGCAGCAGATCTCGAGAGCGAAAACACAGGTAAGCCAAGGGCAACGCTCGTGGACTACGAGATGGCTCCCTCTGTCGATCAGATTCGCTTCTTTGCCGGTGCGGCCAGAAACCTCGAGGGTAGGGCGACCGGCGAGTACACCGCCGACCACACCTCTTCAATTCGCCGCGAACCAATCGGTGTAATCGGACAGGTCACCCCCTGGAACTATCCGCTGAACATGGCGACCTGGAAGTTCGCACCAGCGATTGCCGCGGGAAACACCATTGTTCTGAAGCCTTCCGACACGACTCCAGTGTCGACACTGCTGCTTGCTGAGATTGCGAACAAGTTCCTGCCAGCAGGTGTATTCAACGTCATCACAGGTGACCGCGACACCGGCCGCATGATGGTCGAGAACAAGATCCCGCAAATGGTTTCAATCACCGGCTCGGTGCGAGCTGGCATGGAGGTCGCCAAGGCAGCTGCCAACGATCTCAAGCGAGTTCACCTAGAGCTGGGTGGTAAGGCTCCAGTCATCGTCTTTGCTGATGCAGATATGGACAAGGCCGCTGCCGGCATTGTCGCCGCCGGGTTCTTCAACGCAGGTCAGGACTGCACCGCAGCCACCCGGGTGCTAGTCGAAGACAAGGCCTACGACAGCTTCATGGCGGCCCTCCTGGCTGAGGTGAAGGCTTCGGCGAAGGTTGGTGCCCCTAGCGACCCAGATGTCCTATTCGGACCGGTCAACAACTCCAACCAGCTAGCTAGAGTGCAGGGCTTCATCGACCGCGTGCCATCGCACGCCAAGGTTGAGACCGGCGGTAACAAGCTCAGCGGCAAGGGTTACTTCCTGGAGCCAACCGTGGTCTCAGGTCTGAAGCAGACCGATGAGCACATCCAGGATGAGATCTTTGGCCCAGTCATCACCGTTCAGAGGTTCAAGGGCGATGAGCAGGCTCTTGAGTGGGCAAACGATGTCAAGTATGGACTTGCATCATCCGTCTGGACCTCCAATCACACCAGGGCAATGCGTTTTGCCAAGCACCTGGACTTCGGAGCGGTTTGGATAAACACCCACATCCCACTGGCGGCAGAGATGCCACACGGTGGATTCAAGCACTCCGGATATGGCAAGGACCTATCCCACTATGGCTTCGAGGACTACACGCGTGTGAAGCACGTGATGCACTACATCGGAGACTGAAAGTAAAAATTAGATTTCATGAGAGGTGAGGGATGCATTTTGTGCCAAACTTTCCCTAACTTCGGTTTACCGGGGCGCCCACTCATGGATACAAGTCGCAAATCCTTTGCGAATTTAGGAGATAACTGATGAAGCGAGAACTACCTCAAGACCCAATGATGCGTGAGCTAGTTCAGATGGCGCGTAAGCACCAAATGTCCAGGCGCGCTGCGCTGGCAGGCTTTGGTGGAACCGCCGCTGCACTTACCCTGGCATCCTGCACCTCGGCCGAAGAGGGCCTAACCCCAGCGACAGACGTTTCGGACAGCGAGCCGGTAATCGTCTGGCACAACTGGCCCGCCTACATGGACGAGGATGACGACGGCAACTACCCGACCCTCGAGCGCTTCCAGGCGGAGAGCGGAATCAGCGTTGATTACCGCATCGAGATCGACGACAACGACACCTGGTATGCCAAGGTCAAGGACCAGCTAGAGCTCGGCCAGGACATCGGTGCTGACGTTGCCTGCCCAACAGGCTGGATGGCATCAAGACTCCAGAACCTCGGCTACCTGCAGACCTACGACAACGCGAACATGCCTAACAAGGTTGCCAACATCGCACCGGGATATCTCGGTTCTGCCGATGACCCAGACCGCATCTACTCGGTCCCTTGGCAGGGTGGATTCGCTGGTATCGGTTACAACAAGGCCGCCTACAAGGAGGCAACCGGCAAGGACGCACCAGGCTCGATGGCTGACCTCTGGGCAGCGGAGCTGAAGGGACGCGTTGGTCTGCTCTCAGAGATGCGCGACACTGTCGGACTTGTGCTCATGAGCCAGGGAATCGACATCACCTCAACTTCTAGCCTCACCGAGGACGCCTTCATGGCCGCACTTGATGCCATCAAGGAGCAGATTGACTCCGGTCAGATCTACAACGTTCGCGGAAACAGCTACCTGGATGACCTATCCACCGGCAACATCATCGCTGCAACCGCATGGTCTGGTGACATCACGATCATCAACTACGAGTCCGGCACCGATGATGACCCAGAGCCATTCGGTTTCATCTTCCCTGAGTCAGGCGCCACCCTCTGGGCCGACGTATTCGTCACCCCGATGGGTGCAACCCACAAGGCAAACGTAGAGAAGTTGATCAACTACTACTACGACCCTATGAACGCCGCTGAGCTCGCCCTCTGGGTGAACTACATCACCCCTGTGGTTGGCGCTCAGGAGGCAGCTGCCGAAATGGATCCAGAGCTTGCCGAAGACCAGCTCATATTCCCGAACGCCGACACCCTTGCAAAGAGCAAGGCGTTCAGGTCGCTGACCGGTCAGGAAGAGCAGCGCTTTGCGTCTGCTTGGCAGAACCTGCTCCTAGGCGCTTAGTGGCCACTGACTTTGTCGCTCGAGGCCAAGACCTAGAGCTCGTCGAGGTTAGGAAAGAGTTCCCCGGCTTTGTCGCGGTCGAATCGCTCGACCTGAAGATTCCTGCCGGGGAATTCTTCGCCCTCCTCGGGCCCTCGGGTTGCGGTAAGACGACTACCTTGCGGATGATTGCGGGTCTAGAGACCCCAACCTCCGGAAAGGTGCTCATCGGCGGCAAGGACGTTACCGACCAGAAGCCTCACGAGCGGCCGGTCAATACCGTTTTCCAGAACTACGCACTGTTTCCTCACATGACGGTGCTGGAGAACGTTGCCTTCGGTCTTCGCCAGCGCAAGGTCGATGACCCGCTTCCCAAGGCAACAGCGGCGCTGGAGATGGTCGAGCTAAATCATCTTGCCTCACGCCGCCCACAGCAGCTCTCTGGTGGGCAGCAGCAGCGAGTTGCTCTTGCTAGAGCGCTAGTCAATAGGCCGGCACTCTTGCTGCTGGATGAGCCACTTGGTGCCCTGGACCTGAAGCTACGTCGTCAGATGCAGCTCGAGCTCAAAGACATCCAATCGGAGGTGGGTCTCACCTTCCTCCACGTCACCCACGACCAGGAGGAGGCCATGGACATGGCCGACACCGTTGCGGTGATGAACCACGGTCGCATTGAGCAGATGGGTGCTCCGGAGAAGCTCTATGACCGCCCAAAGACGGCGTTTGTGGCAAAGTTCCTCGGGCAGTCAAACCTGTTTGTCGGAGAAGTGACCGACAAGAGTTCAGAGACCATCTCCATCAACTTCCGCGGCAACAAGATAACCGCCCCCAATTCTCGAATTGAGAAGTCGAGCGGCAAGGTTGCCATTGGCGTGCGTCCCGAAAAAACTGAATTCCACGAGTCAAAACCAGCGGCAAGTTCCACGCAGAACGTGCTGGGTCCAGGAAAGATCACCGACATTCGCTTCACGGGTGTTTCCAACCAGTACCAGATTGAGATTCCCGAGATTGGCGAGATCACGGTCTTTGCGCAAAACGTCGGGCGCTCTCCGGTAGTTGAGCTTGGAGCAGAGGTCTGGGTCAGCTGGAAGGTCGAACACAGCTTTGGCCTTGCCGATCTGCCGACCGGTGAAGAAGACATCGAGTAATGGCTTTCGTCGCACTCGGCGGCAATGCACCTGCCAAGGCTCAGACCCCGACTAAGACCGGTCGAGTTGCCCTATACCTTTTGCTTCCCGGTCTTTTCTACCTGGGTCTTTTCTTCCTGACTCCACTTTTTTCGCTAATCCTCACCTCGCTCAAGGCACCTAGCCCCTCTGGTGAGATTGGAAGATACGAAGTAGCTGCCGAGTTTGGCAACTACCTATACGCAGTTGGCCAGTACCTGCCGCAGATTATTCGCTCCTTTGGGTTCGCGCTGTTAGCGACGATCATTGCCCTGGCGATTAGCTATCCGATCGCCTATTTCATTGCGGTGAAGGCAAGGAACAAACCGCTCCTCAAGGGCTTGCTGCTCACTCTGGTCATCGCACCATTCTTCATCTCGATGCTACTGAGGACATTTGCCTGGAAGCAGATCTTCTCAAACGACTCGTGGGTCGTGAATACCTTGAAAGATATCGGGATATTCGGCTCCGACAGCTACATCATCGGCACAAACTTTGCCGTCATTTTTGGACTGGTCTACAACTTCATTCCATTTATGACGCTGCCAATCTTTTCCTCCCTCGATCGCCTGGATCTAAGGCTTGTTGAGGCTGGGGGAGATCTCTACGCCAATCCATTTACTACCTTCCGGAAGATCACCTTCCCGCTATCGCTGCCAGGAGTTATCTCGGGGACGCTGTTGACGTTCATTCCAATCAGCGGAGACTACGTGGTTGCCAGCCGAGACTTCCTGGGAGGCCCGGACACGGCAATGATCGGAAACGTCGTTGAGGCCAACTTCCTGAGGATTCAGGATTACCCGACCGCATCGGCGCTCTCGGTCTTGCTTATGGCGGCAATCGTGGTATTGGTTTCGATCTATGTGCGCAGGAGTGGAACGGAGGACCTGCTATGAGGTTCTCCCTGGGCAAGTATCTGCTGCCGACCTATGTCGCACTCACTTTTCTGTTTTTGGCAATCCCGATTGCCTACACCTTCGCCTTCTCCTTCAACGACTCAATCAAGTCGAACATCATTTGGCGCGGCTTTACTTTTGACAATTGGCTCGACGTTTGCAATCAGCAGGAGGTGTGTGACGCTTTCGCCAACTCTGTGATCGTTGCGGTGACCGCGACCTTCATCTCGACAGTTTTGGGAACCATGATTGCGATCGCTCTGGTGCGCTACCGCTTCAAGTTCCGCAGTGCTACTAACCTGCTGCTCTTTTTGCCCCTTGCCACCCCCGAGGTCGTAATGGGAGCGGGCCTTGCCGCTCAGTTCCTTGACTTCGGCTGGCCCAAGGGCATGGGCACGGTAATCATTGCCCACACCATGTTTACCCTGAGCTTCGTCGTTGTGACAGTAAAGGCACGTGTTGCAACGTTGGATCCGGCTCTTGAGGAGGCCGGACGGGATCTATACGCCAATCCGCTGCAGGTCTTCTGGAAGATAACCTTCCCGCTCTTGCTGCCGGGAATCCTGGCTGCGGCCATGCTTGCCTTTGCGCTGAGTTTCGATGACTTCATCATCACCCAGTTCAATTCCGGTGCCGTGGACACCTTCCCGAAGTTCGTCTACACCGCTGCCGCGAGAGGCATCCCTGCCGAGGCCAACGTGATTGGATCCTTTGTCTTTATCGTCGCCATCGCAATCGTGCTGGTGGTGCAGATCCGCTCGTCAATAAAGCAGCGCAAACTAGCTAAATAGAGCCGTCACGGCCTCTCTGAAGTGCTTGCTGTGACGCTTGAGGTCGCGCTCCGAGGTCTCCGGGCTCATCAGCGCAATGTTGTGGAACGGGGTCATCAGCACTCCGCGGTTGATGGCGTGCAGCTGAAGATACTGCTGCAATTCGAAGTCATCGGCATCCGCAGCCTCGCGACCATTCTTGGGTGCGGTTGGCCGGAAGCTATATTCGCCGCGGCAGCCAATCCTGGACACCTGCCAGGGGAGGCTGAACTCATCGATAACGCTCTGGACGTTCTTGACCCACTTCGCGGCTAGCTCCTCCATGTGCTCGAAGGCCAGGGGAGTGAGCACCTTGTTGAGGGTTGCCCGCACGGCGGCCATTGACAGGGCGTTACCCGCCAGGGTTCCACCCACCCCACCGACGTCGATGCTCTCGAGGTGGGTTGAGGTGGCGATTCTCATTGCCAGCTCATTGGTAAGTCCGTAGGCACCTACCGGCACGCCACCCCCGATCGTCTTACCAAGAACCACTGCGTCTGGCTCAAGCCCCTCGCGTGCCGTCATTCCTCCCGGCCCCGCGGAGATTGTGTGAGTCTCGTCCAGGATCCAAATCACGTCGTACTTCTTGCACAGCTCCTGCATGCCTTGGAGGTAGCCGGGCTCAGGAAGAACGATTCCGATGTTTGTCAGGGCTGGCTCCATCAGCATGGCTGCGATTTCACCGGTGGCAAAGGCTCGCTCAGCGGCCTCCAGGTCGTTGTAGGGGATGACCTTGGTGGTCTGGTGGAGATCGATCGGCTTACCCACGTTGTCTCGTCGGGGCAGGGTGTCGCCATCGTCTCCCATCACGGCGAAGGTCTCGTCAACCGTGCCGTGGTAGCAGTAGTCGTGAACCGCAATCAGCGGTCTACCGGTGACGTGCCTGGCGTAGCGGAGCAGGTGCCGGTTGGCATCTGTGGCACTTAGCGTGAACTGCCACTTGGGCAATCCAAATCTTCTTCCCAACAGCTCGCTGTTTAGCCGAGCGTCCTCGGTTGGGAGCATGTAGGTCAGGCCCTTGTGGGCCTGCTTATTGATTGCCTTGACGGTGGCATCCGGAGCGTGGCCGCACATCGCACCTGTATCACCGAGGCAGAAGTCGGAATACTCAAGGCCATCGAGATCATGGAACCTAGCCCCCTTGGCCTTCTCGACATAGAGCGGAAAAGGTCCTGGCCACTTGGTCATCCAAATCATCGGAACACCGCCCACCAGGCCCTCGCTGGCGGCCTCGTGGGCCTCTCTGGAGCGCGGGTGGGTGGAAATATATCGGTTGTTCTCTTCCCGATAGAGCGCATCCAAACGCTCGCGGTCTGCATATGCAAAAGACATGAATCACCTTTGATTCGATAAACCAGTAAGAGCCCGCATGTGCGGGCCCCAAACTCACCCTAAGGGGTTTAGCTGAGCTTTGCCAACCCGGTGGCAACCACGTCAAGTGCATCGTGGAGCAGCTCGTCAGAGATGGCCAGCGGTGGCAAGAAGCGAATCACGTTGTTGTAGGTGCCGGCATTGAGAATCAGCACACCGTTTTGGTGGCAGTGCTTCATCAAGGCCTCGGTGGCCTGTGGGTTTGGATTCTTGGTCCCCGGTTCCACCAGCTCGATTGCCTGCATCGCTCCCTTACCCCTGACATCACCGATCAGTGGGTAGTTGTTCTTCATGGCTGCCAGGCGACCCTCGATCAGTTCGCCAATCTGAATCGCTCGGGCAAGCCAGTCCCCGGACTCGTACTGCTCCATGACTGCCACACCGGCTGCTACCGCAACCGGGGAACCACCGAAGGTTCCACCCAGACCGCCGGCGTGAGCGGCGTCCATAATCTCAGCGCGTCCAACCACTCCCGATAGCGGAAGTCCACCGGCAATTCCCTTGGCGACGGTAATCAGATCAGGCTCGAAGCCCTCTTCCCATTCGCTGGCGAACCACTTGCCGGTTCTGGCCATGCCGCTTTGCACCTCGTCGGCAACCAGCACGATGCCGTTTGCCCTGGTCCACTCCTGCAAGGTTCTGAGGAACCCGGGAGCTGGAACCACAAAGCCACCCTCGCCCTGAATAGGTTCAATGAATAGCGCGGCAATCTGGCTCGCACCAACTCGCTTCTCCAGGTAGGTGATTGCCCTTGAGGCAGCCTCTTCACCGGTCATGCCCTCGGCATCCCGGAAGGGGTAGCTCATTGGTGCGTGGTGGACGCTACCGGCCAGCGGGCCAAAGCCGGTGCCGTAGGGGTGCATCTTGAAGTTCATCGCCATGGTTAGGTTTGTGCGGCCGTGGTAGGAGTGATCGAAGACTGCTATCTCGGTTCTACCGGTTGCCTTTCTGGCAATCTTCACCGCGTTCTCTACTGCCTCAGCTCCCGAGTTGAAGAAGGCTGCCTTCTTCTTGTGAGCTCCAGGTGCGTGAGCGCAGACCAGTTCGGCTGCCCTGACATATGGCTCGTATGGCGCAACAGTAAAGAGGGTGTGGGTGAGCTTGGCAACCTGGTTGCTGACAGCCTCGACCACGCCCTCGTTTGTGTGACCGATGGTCACCACGCCGATTCCCGAACCCATGTCGATGAGTTGGTTGCCATCGGCATCCTTGATGATTGCACCGGATGCCTCTTCAACAAATACCGGCAGGAGCGTCCCCACGCCAGCGGAGACGACCTCTTGGCGGCGCTTCTGGAGGGCCACCGACTTAGGACCTGGGATAGCTGTTTCAACAATTCTTTTTTGCTCAAGGCTCATGCTGGAAGTCTAGATTCCCTTGGCTGAGAAAACCCTTACTTTCTCAAGCTCTCGGCAAGTTCGAATAGCATCTCTGTTTTCCGCGATCACGGCGGCGCAAGGCATTTTTTGATTAGCTCAATTAGCCTTGTCGGCGTGGATGTATTGCTTTACGTGCTCGGCATAGTCTTTGTGCTGGTCGGAATCGCCCTTTCGATTGGGCTGCACGAGCTCGGCCACTTTCTCCCCGCCAAGCGCTTCGGGGTTTCGGTTCGCCAGTTCATGATCGGATTTGGTCCGACCGTGTATTCCAAACAGCGAGGTGAGACCGAGTTTGGCTTCAAGGCTCTTCCCCTAGGTGGCTACATCCTCATGGAGGGCATGTATCCACCAGCCCAGAAGCCATATCGCGGCCTCTTCGCCAATTGGATCCGGGAGGCGCGCAAGGAGATTGACGAGCAGCAGGTCGCCGTGGCACTGGAGCAGCAGTTTCACCAGCTGAGCACCTGGAAGAAGATCACCATAATGCTCGGCGGCCCAATGATGAACTTCTTTCTCGGGGTCGTGCTGATCGCGACCGCACTGAGCGGCATCGGCACGTTGCAAAACTCACTTACCGTGCAGCAGGTCTATGACTGCGTGGATGCGGCTAGTGATGGCAGCTGTCCAGTCGGGGCGCCGCAATCGCCTGCGCTGGCTGCCGGAATGCAAGCGGGTGACCGGGTCGTTTCCGTCAACGGTGTTGGCGTTGCCAATTGGTCCGAGGTGACCGATCTGATGGCCGAGCGGGGTCAAGCTCCCTCAGCTGTTGTGGTGCTACGAGACGGTGCGAATAGCGCGCTGAGTGTCACCCCGGTCTTCATGGAGCGCGCGGTCTATGACGATCAGGGAAGCTTGCAACTGGATTCCGCAGGCGTGCCAATTACCGAGCTGAGGCCAATACTCGGCATCAGGCTCGAGGCGGAGACGAAGCCGATGCCGCTTGCCGACTCAATCGGTTACTCGCTAGGTGCAACGGCTGCCATGTTCGGCTTTATCGCAGACCTACCCGCTCAGGTCTATCAGGTATTCGCAAGCACATTTGGAACAGCCGAGCGAGACCCGTACGGGGCAGTTTCGGTCGTCGGGGTCGGGCAATTGGCAGGAGAGCTTACGGCTGCTGATATCGGTGTTGACGCCAAGCTCGCATCGCTTCTAATGCTGCTTGGGTCTTTGAACATCGCTCTGTTCGCCTTCAACCTGGTCCCGCTGCTGCCGCTAGATGGCGGCCATGTCGCCGGGGCGCTCTATGAGGGCGCTAAGCGAAGGATAGTGAGGGCGACGACCGGAAAAGATCCGGGTCCGGTTGATACCGCCAAGGCTCTGCCGATTGCCTACATCGTCTGGCTGCTGCTTATTGTCACCGGCATGGTTCTGATCTTGGCTGACCTGGTAAACCCAATCACTTTGGGTTAGGAAGAATAAGAGAATCCGCTAGGTTGAGAAAAGAAAAAGTGAAGGGAAATCTGTGCCGGCAGTAAACCTCGGCTTGCCCAAGTCACCGCCCCCAACCCTCGCCCCAAGGCGCAAGACTCGCCAGATCATGGTCGGCAAGGTTCCGGTTGGTGGCGACGCACCAATCTCGGTGCAGTCGATGACCACCACTCCGACAACCGACATCAATGCCACCCTGCAGCAGATAGCTGAGTTGACCGCATCGGGCTGCGACATTGTTCGCGTTGCGGTGCCGAGCCAGGACGATGCGGATGTGCTTCGAATTATCGCCAAGCGCAGCCAGATACCGGTTATTGCCGACATTCACTTCCAGCCCAGGTATGTCTTCCAGGCAATCGAGGCTGGTTGTGGCGCGGTGCGAGTCAATCCAGGAAATATCAAGAAGTTTGACGACCAGGTTGGAGCCATCGCGAAGGCCGCCTCAGAGGCAGGTGTCTCGATCCGCATTGGAGTCAATGCCGGCTCTTTGGATCCCAGGCTCCTAGAGAAGTACGGCAAGCCAACGGCCGAGGCACTCGTTGAGTCGGCAGTCTGGGAGGCCAGCCTGTTTGAGGAGCACGACTTTCACGACTTCAAGATCTCGGTAAAGCACAACGACCCGGTGGTCATGGTTCGCGCCTACGAGCTGCTATCCGAGCGCGGCGATTGGCCGCTTCACCTAGGTGTCACGGAGGCCGGTCCGGCGTTCCAGGGGACCATCAAGTCATCGGTGGCCTTTGGGGCTCTGCTGAGCAAGGGCATCGGCGACACCATTAGGGTTTCGCTTTCGGCTCCTCCTGTCGAGGAGATCAAGGTCGGCTCGCAGATTCTGGAGTCGCTAAACCTTCGACCCAGAAAACTTGAGATCGTCTCCTGCCCGAGTTGTGGTCGGGCCCAGGTCGATGTTTACACCCTGGCCGAGAAGGTGACCGAGGGTCTGCAGCATCTTACGGTTCCGATTCGCGTTGCGGTCATGGGCTGCGTTGTGAACGGCCCCGGCGAGGCGCGCGAGGCCGATTTGGGCGTGGCCTCTGGTAACGGAAAGGGTCAAATCTTTGTGAAGGGTGAGGTCATCAAGACCGTTCCCGAGAGCGAGATTGTCCAGACGCTAATTGACGAGGCAAACCGAATCGCTAGCGAAATGGACCCTTCAGAGCTCGGAACCGCACAGGTAACCGTCGGCGAGTAGCTAACATTGTGCCCATGCCTATTCGCCTGAGCACCCTGTTTCTAAGAACACTTAGGGAAGACCCTGCCGACGCCGAGGTAGATAGCCACAAGCTCTTGGTTCGCGCCGGGTATATCCGCCGCAGTGCACCGGGCATTTTCTCCTGGTTACCACTGGGACTAATGGTCAAAAATCGCATCGAGCAGATTGTTCGCGAGGAGATGGCCGCTGCGGGAAGCCAAGAGGTTCACTTTCCTGCGCTGCTTCCGAAAGAGCCATATGAGGCCACTGGGCGCTGGGAAGAATACGGCGACAACATTTTCCGACTCAAGGATCGCAAGGAGGCCGATTACCTTCTTGCGCCTACCCACGAAGAGGTCTTCTCCCTGCTGGTGAAGGATCTCTACACCTCTTACAAAGACCTGCCGCTGAGCATCTACCAGATTCAGATCAAGTATCGCGATGAGGCTAGGCCAAGGGCGGGCCTGCTGCGAGGCCGCGAGTTTGTCATGAAGGATGCTTACAGCTTCGACATTGACGATGCCGGTTTGGAGCGCAGCTACCAGGCACAGCGCGATGCCTACGAGCGCATCTTCAAGCGCCTCGGTCTCGATTATGTGATTGTCAAGGCCGATGCCGGAGCCATGGGCGGCAGCAAATCAGAGGAGTTTTTGTGTCCCGCAGAGATTGGCGAAGACACCTTTGTCAGGTCATCTTCAGGCTTTGCTGCAAACGTGGAGGCTGTCAGATTCGAACCCAGCCCCGAGGTCGATGCCAGCGACGTGCCAGCGGCTGAGGTGCATGACTCACCAAAGACCCCAACGATTCAAACCCTGGTTGACTTCTCGAACAAGGAGCACCCAAGGGATGGTGGTTGGAGCGCAGCTGACACCTTGAAAAACGTTGTGCTTGCCCTGGTCAGCCCGGAAGGCAAGCGCTCGCTCGTGATCGTAGGTGTCCCCGGTGATCGTGAGGTCGATCAGAAGCGTGCCGAGGCTTGGTTCTCACCGAACGATGTTGAGCAGGCCAGCGAGGAAGATTTCGCCAACCACAAGGGACTGGTCAAGGGCTACATCGGACCAACCAAGGGTTCCAAGCAGTTCTTGGGCGAGAAGGCCGAGAGCAAGATTCCATACTTTGTCGACCCGAGGGTGGCAAAGGGTTCGGCCTGGATCACAGGCGCAAACGAGAACGAGAAACACGTTTGGAACCTCACCTTCGGCAGGGACTTCGATGCGGATGGGGTAGCCGATATCGCTGAGGTTCGTGCCGGCGATCCGGCTCCGGATGGCTCTGGGCCGCTTGAGCTTGCCAGAGGCATCGAAATCGGTCACGTGTTCCAACTCGGGCGCAAATACGCCGAGGCCCTAGACCTCAAGGTCTTGGATGAGAACGGCAAGCTGGTGACCGTGACGATGGGTAGCTACGGCGTGGGTGTCACTCGACTGGTGGCGGTAGTAGCGGAGCAGAGTCACGACGATAAGGGCCTGATTTGGCCCGAGTCCATTGCCCCTGCCCAGCTCCACATCATCGCCGCGGGTAAGGAAGAGAGCGTCTTTGAGACCGCTGAACAGCTTGCGAGCGAGGCCGAGGAGCTTGGCTTGACCGTGATTCTGGATGATCGGAAGGCTTCGCCGGGCGTTAAGTTCGCCGATGCCGAGCTATTGGGCATGCCTTGGGTGATTGTGTGTGGGCGCGGCCTCGAGCAAGGCGAGGTTGAGATGTGGCAAAGAGCCACGGGCGAGCGGTTCGCAGTGAAGCTAGAATCTGCACTAGCGGAACTAACAGCGCGGCGAAAGTGAATAGAGGCAGGTATGGATATCGATCTCTCCGTCCTTCGCCTGCTGGAGCGCGAAAAAGAAATCCCCTTCGATGAACTGATTCAGATCATCGAGGCTGCCATTTTGGCCGCCTATTTCAAGCACATCGGCGACCACAGCAAGGGACCGAGGGCTCAGCTAGACCGCAAGACCGGGCATGTCAGCGTCTTCGCACCTGTTTATAACGAGGCCGAGGAGCAGGTCGGCGAAGAGGACGTGACTCCCGAGGGTTTTGGACGTGTCGCCGCATACGCCGCCAAACAGGTCATCGCCCAGAGAATGCGCGAGATTGCAGACGAGGGCCTGCTGGGAGAGTTCAAGGGCAAAGAGGGCGATATCGTCGCCGGTCAGATTCAGCAGGGTTCCAGGCCCTACATGGTCTATGTAAACCTCGGAAGTATCGAGGCCATCATGCCTCCCGAGGAACAGGTTCCAGGTGAGGATTACTCTCACGGCCGCCGCATCCGCGTCTACATCACCAGCGTGCAGCGAGGTCTCAGAGGTCCAATGATCACGGTTTCGAGGACTCACCCGAACCTAGTCCGCAAGCTCTTTGCGCTTGAGGTGCCGGAGGTGGCATCGGGTCAGGTTGAGATTGCTTCGGTAGCCAGAGAGGCCGGCCACCGCACCAAAATCGCTGTCAGGTCAAAAGAAAGCGGCATTAACGCCAAGGGTGCCTGCATCGGCGAGCTGGGTCAGCGGGTTCGTGCGGTGAGCGCAGAGCTCAACGAGGAGAAGATCGACGTCGTGGACTTTTCCGAGGATCTTGCAGAGTTTGTCGCCCATGCCCTCTCGCCAGCAAAGGTTTCCTCAAGCTTCGTGATCGATCCCGGTGCCAAGGCAGTGCGGGTTCTGGTCCCTGACTTTCAGCTCTCGCTCGCGATCGGCAAGGAGGGGCAGAACGCCCGTCTTGCGGCAAAGCTCACCGGAGCCAAGATCGATATCCAGCCTGAGAGTTCGTTAGAGGAATAGCCAATAGCGCCCTAAGGCCCTAGAATGGGCTGCAGTTCAAGGCCGTTTTGGCCGCTTGAAAGAAGCAGGCAGAAGATGCGTGACAACAAATGAGTCTCTCGAAATGAGATCCGCTCAGCAGTAAGGCCTGCCCTGTTTGGGGTGGGCCCCAGACAGGAGAAAAGAAGTGGCGCTTCCACGCGTATACGACATAGCTAAAGAGCTTGGTATTGACACCAAGGTTGCCCTCGCGAAGCTCGAGGAGCTCGGGGAGTATGTAAAGGGTGGTTCATCCACCATTGCTCCTCCGGTTGCAGCCAAGCTAAAGGCAGCCTTCCCCAAGAAGGAGAAGCCAGCCGAGAAGCCGAAGGCAGCCCCCAAGGAGGAGGCTAAGCCAAAGGCCGAGGAGACCAAGCCTGCCGAGGCCCCTGAGGCTCCAAAGCAAGATTCCGATGCCGAGCCAAAGGCGTCGCCATCTCCACTGACCGGGATTCCAAGACCTGGCAACAATCCGTTTTCGTCATCCCAGGGGATGGGCATTCCACGCCCAATGGCACGTCCTGGCAACAACCCATTCTCATCCGCGCAGGGCATGTCACGCCCTAGACCACAGGGTCGTCCAGAGCGCCCAGGAGGACCGCGTCCTCAGGGTGGAGCGGGCCAACGCACCGGTGCTCCAAGACCGGCCGGTGGCGGCAGGCCAGGAGGCTTTTCTGGTGGTCCAGGTGCCGGAGGTGGCTTTGGAGGTCCAGGTGGCAGGCCCGGAGGCGGTTTCCCAGCGAGACCGGGACCAGGAGGTCGCGGTGGCCGCGGAGCCGGCACAGCCGGTGCTTTTGGTAAGGGTGGCTCGAAGAGCAAGTCCCGCAAGTCCAAGCGGACCAAGCGCGAAGAATTCGAGCAGAGAGAGGCACCGAGCCTAGGCGGTGCAATGGTTCCACGCGGTGACGGCAGCACGGTTGTGAGGCTGCGCCGCGGAGCATCGATTCAGGACTTTGCCGACAAGATCGGCGCCAACTCCGGTCAGGTTATT
>JAPOHQ010000109.1 GCA_029979375.1 Microbacteriaceae bacterium | reverse complement strand
GATGTTGGAGCTTGTTTCGATGGATCCCGAGACCTATCGCGATCGCTATCCAAAGGAGCTTTCGGGCGGTCAGGCTCAGCGCATCGGCGTAGCCAGGGCGCTCGCTGCGGACCCGGATGTGCTTTTGATGGATGAGCCATTTGGAGCAATCGATCCGATTACCCGCGACAGATTGCAGAACGAGTTTCTCAGGCTTCAACAGGAGCTGAAGAAGACCATCGTCTTTGTCACCCACGACATCGATGAGGCCATCAAGATGGGCAATCGAATCGCGATTCTGCGTGAGGGCAGTGAGATCGCACAGCTCGATACCCCGGAGGCGATCCTCTCCCACCCCGCCGACGAGTTCGTCGAGAGCTTCTTGGGTTCGGGAGCAATCCTCAAGGGTCTCACCTTGAAGAAGGTCCGCGATATCGAGCTCTATCAGGTTCCGACGCTCAGCCAGCCTGTCGCCAGAGACGCTGCGCTCAAGACCCTGCAGGACTCCCCAGACCAGGTGGCGGTATTGCTGGATGAGAAAGAGCAGCCAACCAGGTGGATTGATGAAAAGGCCCTAAACCGCACCTCACAGCCGATCGAGAAGAGCGGAAGACCTGTGACGGTGAACCTCCAGCCTGAGGACACCCTGCAGGACGCCCTAACCGTGATGCTGCAGTCCTCGGTTGGTATGGCGGTGGTAACAGACCGCAAGGGCAAATACCTCGGTTGCTTCACCATCGAGTCTTTGGCAAAACTAATCATGAGCGATGGCAACTAATGACAACGGTTAGCCCGCAGCTTAGGGGTCGCTCAACACTCAGTGAGCGCCTCGACCTGATCGTCTCGCCGATTTTTGCGCTCGGCCTGGCGATCATTGGAACTGCGGTCTGGCTCTACTCGGACATTGATGACACCACCGCGGCGATCCTGTCTCCCGAGAAGCTTCAGCGTCAGCTCGGTGAGACGATTCTGCTTGGCTTCGCATCGTCCTTTCTGGTGATCATCATCGCGATTCCGCTCGGGATCCTTGTCACACGCAAGGGCTTCCCAAGGCTCAAGAACTTTCTGGTTGACACCCTGGGTCTCGCTCAGGCACTGCCGGCATATGGGCTGATCGTGATCTTCTTCTCCTGGATGGGAGCCGGCATCAACACCGTGATCCTCGCCCTTGCCACATTCTCCCTTCTACCGGTCTTGCGAAACACGATTGTTGGCTTAGAGCAGGTCGACAAGAGTGTGATTGATGCCGGCCGAGGCATGGGCTACACCACCAGGCAGATTCTGCTAAAGATCGAGCTCCCACTCTCGGTTGAGGTGATCATTGCCGGCATCAGAACCGCGATCGTCATAAACGTTGGCATGTCGGCGCTCGCATTCCTGGTTGGCGGCGGCGGACTGGGCGAGACGATCAACTCCGGTCTGAAGCTGGATCGCGGTCCGGCCATCCTGATTGGCGCGGTATTGGTTGCGATTCTGGCCCTGGTCTTTGACTTCCTGAGCGCCCTGGCGCAGAAGTATTTGAAGCCAAAGGGGCTCTAGGACCTGACCTTTGCCGCTCGCCCCTGAATCAGGGCTCCGACGACCGGCAACACCACTGCCACCGCAATGGCAATTGCGAACCCGGTTGAGGTCTCAACGATTGACTGCCTCATGAGGGCCTGGG
>JAPOHQ010000108.1 GCA_029979375.1 Microbacteriaceae bacterium | reverse complement strand
CTTGTGGTTCAAGGCGGTCCCTTGACACCCCACCAAAAGTTTTCGGCAGCCTAGCCTGGTTGCCCAAGGAGCATCAAATGCCAGTACCAAAGAGACGCAAGTCCCGCGCGAACACCAACGCACGCCGCTCGCAGTGGAAGGCTCAGCCAGTAACCCTTGTGAAGTCGGTTGAGAATGGCCAGACCGTCTACAGCCTGCCGCACCGCGCAAAGGTTGTAACTGACTCTGTTGGCACCGAGCTCTACATGGAATACAAGGGCCGCAAGGTAGCAGACAGCTAACAAATGTCCGACGAGCTGCTTGAGCGGCTCGGGGCCAAAATCAAACCCGAGCTCCTGGAGCTCGCCCTGACTCATTCTTCATTCGCCTATGAAAACGGTGGCGACGATAACGAGCGACTCGAATTCGTTGGCGACTCAATCCTCGGATATCTCGTAGCGACCGAAATCTTCAATTCCCACTCCGACCTCTCCGAGGGCGAGATGACAAAACTCAAAAACGGTGTGGTATCGGCAAAAGCACTCGCCGTCGCGGCGAGCAGGATCGACCTAGGTGCTTTTCTCAAGCTTGGCAAGGGCGAACAGCAAACTGATGGCCGCAACAAAGAAAACATCCTCGCCGACGCATTCGAGGCCGTCCTCGGGGCTGCCTTTGTTTCAGGCGGCTTGAAGAATGCAAGCCTCATAGTGGAAAAACACATCCTCCCTCTTCTTGAGGATTCCGATGGGTTGCGCGAATTTGCCGACCCCAAGACTTCGCTGGTGGTCAAACTCAAGAAGCTCAATCGTCCTGAGCCGCACTACGAGATGTCTGACGCCGGCCCCGAACACGAACGCACCTACACAGCTCAGTGCTTCTCTGGATCAACGCTGCTCGGTTCCGGTGACGGCACAACCAAACGCAAGGCGGAGACGGCTGCAGCAAGAAGCGCTTTGCGTTCACTAACTAATCTCTGATGCCAGAGCTACCTGAGGTCGAGACGGTTCGCCGCGGTCTGGCCCAACACGTAATTGGCAGCAAGGTTTCCGAGATAGAAGTTTTGGACCATAGATCTCTGAAGCGGAACCAACCTGACCATCGCGCTTTCGAGCTTGAGCTTAAGGACCAAACGCTGCTCTCGGTCGTTAGGCGCGGTAAGTTCATTTGGATGGAGCTGGATGGCGGAAGGGCCTTGGTCTGCCACCTGGGCATGAGCGGGCAGGTGCTAATTCGATCCGCAAACTACCAGCCCGACCCATTGACCCGAGTGGTGCTCCACCTCACCAAGAGAACTGGTTCGGTGGAAATGCGCTTTGTTGACCAAAGGCTTTTTGGTGGGATGTATCTCGACGATTTGGTAAGCACCGGTGACTCTGCTGTTGCAGGCCACTTCCCAGAGGGAAAACCCAACAATCTCATTCCGCAAAGCGCATCTCACATAGCCCGAGATCTTCTTGACCCAAACTTTGATAGGGAGTTTGTGATATCCCAGATGCGCAGCAAGAACTCTGGCATCAAGCGCGTGCTGCTTGATCAAAACCTGCTGAGCGGGGTTGGCAACATCTATGCCGATGAGAGCCTCTGGCGGGCAAGACTTCACTACGACAAGACAGCCAGTTCTATTTCTGCACGGAAACTGGGCGAGCTGGTAGGGCATGCCCAGGAGGTTCTTGCAGAGGCTGTCGAGCGAGGCGGCACCTCGTTTGACGAGCAATACAAAAACGTCAATGGGGAGTCCGGATATTTCTCGCAGGACCTCA
>JAPOHQ010000107.1 GCA_029979375.1 Microbacteriaceae bacterium | reverse complement strand
GGGATGGTCTTTCAGAAATCGACTCCCTTTCCCAAGTCGATCTTTGACAACGTGGCCTACGGCCCGCGATTGGCTGGCGAGCGAAACCGTAAGGTCCTTGCGGATATTGTTGAAGACTGTCTGAAGCGTTCTGCGCTCTGGAACGAAGTCAGCCATCGGCTGAAGGATTCGGCTCTGGCTTTGTCCGGCGGTCAGCAGCAGCGACTCTGCATCGCTCGGGCCATGGCCACGAATCCGGAAGTTCTTTTGATGGATGAACCGGCTTCCGCGCTGGATCCCGCTTCCACCTCCCGGATTGAGGATCTGATCTTCGAACTCAAGAAGAAGTACACGATTGTCATTGTGACTCACAACATGCAGCAGGCCTCACGAATCTCCGACATGACCGCGTTCTTCAACATTGCCGGTACCGGCATGCCCGGAAAGCTAATCGAATACGACAAGACCGAGAAGATTTTCTCCAACCCGACCCAGAAACAAACCGAAGACTACGTTTCCGGTCGCTTCGGTTAGAAACAAATCCGGTCGAACTGCGGTTTGACCTCTCATGATCAAGACAGTCACCCTAGACCTGCCAACGCTCAAATCGGCAGATGGCAAACCTGCCCACGTTTTGGTAACAGGTGCGACCGGCTATGTCGGGGGACGCCTTGTTAGAGAGCTGCTTGCCCACAACTACCGAGTGAGGGTGCTGGTTCGAGATGCCCACAAGCTCCAGGACTACCCGTGGCGAGATCAGGTGGAGATCATCGAGGGCGATGCGACCGACACCTCCGCACTGAACATTGCACTCAGCGGCATCGACCTCGCCTACTACATGCTCCACGCGCTCATGGTCTCCAAGGACTTCGAAAAGCTCGAGGAGGAGTTGGCAGAGAAGTTTGGCAGCATCGCCAAGCAAAACGGAGTGAAGCGAATTGTGTATCTGGGAGGAATCTCCTCTCCCGACGACAACCTCTCCCCGCACATGAGCGCCCGGGCAAAGACCGGAGAGATTCTCCGCTCAAGCGGAGTGCCCACCATCGAGCTTCGGGCAGGGGTGGTGATTGGTTCGGGCTCAGCCTCCTTTGAGATGCTTCGCCACCTCACCGAGCGACTGCCAATCATGGTCACCCCGAAGTGGCTCAAGAACAGAATCCAGCCGATTGCCGTTCGTGACGTTCTGCGCTATCTGATTGGCAGCGCGACCATCGACGGCTCGGTGAATCGAGACTTCGATATTGGGGGCCCCGAGGTCTTCACCTACATGGAGATGATGCAGATTTTCGCCGAGGTTGCGGGCCTGCGAAGACGAATCATCATCCCTCTTCCGGTGCTGACCCCTAGGTTGGCCTCGGGATGGATTGGGCTGGTGACTCCCGTGCCGGTGACTCTTGCAAAGCGCCTGGTCGCCTCCCTGAAGCACGAGGTGGTCGCCAGAAACGATGAGATTCGAAAATACGTGCCCGACTCTCCGGAGGGAATGACCGACTTTCGCAAGGCCGTCTCACTTGCCCTAACCAGAATCAAGGAGCTGGACGTCGAGACCAGATGGTCAGATTCGCAGACCCCTGGCACCCACTCGGAGCCGCTCCCAACCGACCCGGACTGGGCCGGAGGGTCGCTCTACGTTGACCTCAGGCAATATCTCAGCGACGACAAGCCGGAAGAGGTTTGGAAGCGAGTGGAGTCCATCGGTGGTGAAAACGGCTACTCGACCGCAACCTGGGCATGGGAGCTCAGGGGCCTAATGGACCGGTTTGTAGGTGGCGTTGGACTCAGGCGAGGCAGGCGCGATCCAAACCAGCTGAGAGAGGGTGAGGCCCTGGACTTTTGGCGAGTCGAAGAAATTGACAGGCCAAAGCTATTGCGCCTAAGGGCCGAGATGAAACTTCCGGGACTGGCTTGGTTGGAGTTCAAGGTGAGCCAGCATGAGAGCGGTAAGACGCTGGTTACCCAGCGCGCGCTCTACCACCCGAGGGGTTTGTTTGGACACATTTACTGGTGGATGGTGCTTCCGATGCACGGCATTGTCTTCCCCTCAATGGCGAAGAAGATGGCGGGGCCATCGGCAACCAAGTTTGCCAGCTAGCATTCTCCAGTGACCAAGAT
>JAPOHQ010000106.1 GCA_029979375.1 Microbacteriaceae bacterium | reverse complement strand
GGACTCGACGCGTGCCAGGAAACGTTCGATGGCCACCCGCGAGATGTCAATGTTCTCGACCATCCAGCCTCGCTTGGCTAACCAAATGGCATTTCTACCCTCGCCACCGGCGAGATCGACCGCTTTGCCTGCAGCGAAGTGTGCAAGTTCCCGCTCAACAAACTGGTTAGGGCCTAGTGACCAGACCTGTTCGCTCGCGCTGTAGCGCCTATCCCACTCGGCAGCGCTGTTAGTCGTTGACAATAGCCAGTCCAAGTTGCGCAGAAGCGTTAGCTACCGCACCACCATTCACCAGCTCACCCGTGAAGCCCATGTCCTTCATGATGTTGATTGCCTGACCGGCGCGGTTACCGCTGCGGCAGTAAATGTAGTAGTCGGCGCTCATGTCCAGGGTTGCAAGCTGCGCGGTGAAGTCGGCATCGGCAATGCCCATGCGAATTGCTCCCTCCAGGTGACCGGAGTTCCACTCGTCAAGGGTGCGAACGTCGATGATCTCTGCATAACCCTGCGGGTCCATCTCCTCAGGTGCGCAGCCGGCTAGACCGAGAGTCGCAAACATGGCAATTAGGGCCGCGGAGAGTGTCTTTAGAAGCTTCAAGGTGTTTCCTTTCTAGATACCCCCTAGGGTATGTGCTAAGGTTGTGTAAGTCAAGTTGATTGGAGCGATTTTGGATATTCCACAAAACGACCTGGAGGCGGTAAAGAAACGTCTGGCCAGGGCCCAGGGACAACTGGGGGGAATCATCAAAATGCTGGATGAGGGCAGCGGGTGCACCGACGTGCTCACTCAGCTCGCCGCGGCAAACTCTGCCGTCAACAGGGCTGCATTTGCGCTGTTGGCATCGGGCATCTCTAACTGCGGAACCGGTGAAGAGGGCGACCGTAATCGGGCCCGTTTGGAAAAAGCCTTTTTGGCTCTTAGCTAGGAAAACATGGGACTGTTTGATTTTTTGAAGCCGAAGTTTGCTTCGGTAACCCCGCAGGTTGCGCAGGAGCGCATCGAAGCCGGCGCGATGCTGCTCGATGTTAGGGAGAGCGTTGAATACCGCAGCGTGCATGCCCCCTCCGCGAAGTTGATCTCCTTAGGAGTTCTCCCCAGCAGGCTCAAGGAGCTCCCCAAAGAGCGAGAGATTCTGGTGATCTGCAACTCAGGGGGTCGCTCCTCCCAGGCTTCGGCGATGCTAGCCAAAGAGGGCTTCAACGTGACAAATGTTTCCGGCGGCATGGTCGCCTGGCAGCGCGCAGGACTCAGGACGGTGAAAAAGTGAAGGTTGTAATCGTAGGTGGTGTGGCCGGCGGCATGTCAGCCGCCACCAGGCTACGCAGGCTAAGGGAAGACGCCGAAATCATTGTCTTCGAACAGGGCCCGCACGTCTCCTACGCAAACTGTGGCCTCCCGTATCACATCGGCGAGGTGATTCCCTCCGAGGCGGACCTGTTGCTGCAGACCCCGAAGTCGCTCCATGACCGCTTTCGTCTGGACGTGAGGGTCCTCTCGCGGGTGACCAGTATTGATAGAAAGAACCAGAGCGTCGAGGTAAAGAACCTAGAGACCGGTGAGGTCTACCAGGAGTCCTTCGACAAGCTGATTCTCTCTACGGGCGCCAAGCCTCGAATGGTTCCAATTCCAGGACTCGAGCGGGCACTTGTGCTTAGAGATGTTCAAGATGCCGTCAAGATCAAGGAGCTCGTGGACAGCAAGGCGATTAAGTCCGCGGCAATCATTGGCGCAGGGTTTATTGGTGTAGAGCTTGCAGAGAACCTGGCAGAGCGCGGCATCAAGACGACAATTGTCGAGTTCCGAGAGAACATCCTCCCCCAGTTTGACCCTGAGATGATTGAGCCGCTTCAGGCCGTCTTGGTTGAGCACGGCATCGAGCTTGCGCTCTCGGCCGAGACCGAAGAGGTGCTGAGCGACTCGATCAGGCTCAAAGACGGCAGAACCGTCGCGGCAGACCTCGTGGTCGCAGCAATCGGTGTCGTTGCGGACCACCAACTCGCAGTTGACGCCTGCCTTGAAATCGGTAAGGCAGGTGGCATCCAGGTTGATGACAGGATGCAGACCTCAGATCCGAACATCTTTGCGGTTGGCGACGCGGCGGAAAAGACCAGCGCGCTAACCGGGGATAACCAGATGATTTGGCTAGCCAATCTGGCGAACC
>JAPOHQ010000105.1 GCA_029979375.1 Microbacteriaceae bacterium | reverse complement strand
GACACAGCTTCTTTAACCCCAATGGGCTTTGAGATGTCTGTAATGCCAACAGACCCCATTTATAGTAGACTACTCGTTCAATCTCTCCAACCTCAATTCTTAAACATTAGTAAAGATATCGCAGCGATTGTGGCAATGCTTTCTCTCAAGGACGCGGTTGCCCTGAGGGTGAACTGGGAGCAACCGATTTCTCGCGCGGCACATCGCTTTAACAACCTGGCCGTAATCCTAAGTTTGGTGGCGGGGGCAATCTTTGGCATCGGCAGCTTCTTTGGGGCATGGCGGAGGTATGACCGCACCGAGGAGCCGTTGCTAATCAGAATCACCAACGCCTATCTCCCAATCATCCTTGCCACCGCGCTGGTGGTGTTTGTGTTGCTGCAGGCTTTTGTCTTCCGCAAGGATGCCCCTGATATCCCAGAGGGTCAGAAGGACGAAGAGCGGGCAAAGCTTCAGCGAGCCGTCGGCCTCGCCTATGCCTCGCCTGTAATCGGCACCGCAATCGCAATTATCTTTGGCCTGACTGTTTACGACATCACCCGCACCAGCCTTGACACCTGGATTTGGGTGGTGATTCAGGCAATCATCGCGATCTCAATCATTTTTGGCACGCGCTTTGCTTCGCGTGCGCGCTCGGCCCGGCCCTTGCCCCCTCGGGAGCGCAGGACCGGAGTTGCGGCAGTGAACCTGAACTTTGTGCTTTCGATTGTCTTTGGAGTTGTCGTGCTGGTGATGGCCTTCTCCTTGGGTATGGAGGCAATCAACAATCTGGTCTACTGGCCCGACTGGCGAGAGGGAGCAACTCAGGCTGAGCTACAAATGCAGGTAATCGCCCCAACGCTTGGTTGGTTCGTGAGCGACATGCTCCCAGCCATGGTGCTTTTGGTGCTGGCGGAGTTTGGCATTTACCGCACCCTCGTCATCCGCAACGAGGCTGCGAGCAGCTAAATGCAACTTGCAGTCAAGGGGCTGCTGTTCGATAACGACGGTGTCCTCGTTAGCTCCCTGAATACCGTCGAAGAGGCATGGGGCAAGTGGAGCGAAAAGTATGCGCCAGGGTTTGCCATTGGCTACTCGTTTCACGGCAGACCAGCTCGGGAGATTGTTGCTGAGCTCGTGAGCCAAGAGCTCTTTGAGGTGGCCAACGCAGAGATCAACGACCTTGAGGTCCAGCTTGCCCACCGAACCAAACCAACGCCCGGTGCCATTCAGCTGGTTAGCTCGCTCGATGAAAACACCTGGGCCGTGGTAACCGGAGCTCACCACGAACTGGGCTATGCGCGCCTGATGGCAGCCGGCATTCCGGAACCAAAGGTGCTGGTGACCGTGGATGATGTCCAAAGAGGCAAACCAGACCCTGAGTCCTATGCCTTAGCCTCGCAAAGACTAGGCATCGACATCTCAGAGTGTTTGGTGTTCGAGGACGCACCATCGGGAGTCAAGGCCGGCAGGGCCGCGGGCGCAAAATACGTTGTCGGTGTCGGATCAGAGGTTTTAGAGTCAGAAGCTGATGTGGTGATTTCCTCGCTTATGGGAATCACTTTTATTGACGGCGAATTATCCATTCCAGAACAAAACAGATTGAGGTAGCAAATGGCTGAGATTGAGTTCTACAGTGCTGACTGGTGCGGCGACTGCCGCAGGTCAAAGTCCCTGCTGGAGACCCTGGGCGTCGAGTATGAGATGCTCGATGTCGAGCACAGCAAGGAGAACGCCGAAAAGGCCCAGGAGATATCTGGCAGAACCAACATCCCGGTGATTCGCTTCAAGGACGGCACCCACCTGGTTGAGCCAACGGATGCCATCCTGCACGCTGAGCTAAAGGTTCGCGGGATCATAAGTTAGCTCTATCCTTTTTGGCTCTTTGGGCCTAGGCTTGCCCTGTGATCTCGGGACTCTCCGGTTTCACCGAAGAGAGAAAATCCCCCAACGATGCCTAAGTCTTATTCTGCTGCGCCCACCAAACAAAATGGTCGTCGCGGCTACGTATCAAAGCGAGCCGATTACAAGCCTCGCCACAAAGCTTCTCAGAAGCAGCAAACCAGCAAGCCTCACAGGGTCGCACGCCCTGTCGCGCAGAAGCAAGAGCGCTTCGAGTCCACGGCCGTAGCCGTTCACTTTGACACCTTCCAGCAGATGGACCTTCCTGAGGGGGTCACCCAGG
>JAPOHQ010000104.1 GCA_029979375.1 Microbacteriaceae bacterium | reverse complement strand
GATAATGAGGGATTTCTGAGCACCATGTCTCTGGTGGGAGACGGTCTGCTAATTGCAGTGAAGCGCTAGAGCTACTTCTTCAAAACTCCAGCTAGAACCTTGTGCAGCTCTGCTGCCTCTTCGTCGTTTACCGAAACTACGAGACGACCGCCACCTTCTAGTGGCACTCTAAGAACGATCAAACCGCGAGGTTCACGCTCAGCCTCCATTGGACCATCACCGGTGCGGGGCTTCATTGCTGCCATGCGAAAAACTCCTTGGAATAGCGCGGAAGAGCCAATTATCCCAGATTTTTCGGGGTTAAGCCACCCGGGCTACTGCAACCAGCCGCGCAAACCTGCCTCGACATCGAAAAGGTGACCCACCGGGCAGTTCTCATTGTCGGCATGAGCGAGCGAAGGATCGCCCGGTCCAAAGTTCACCGCGGGAATCCCAAGCTCCGAAAAACGGGCAACATCTGTCCAGCCGTATTTGGGTCTGGCACTCTTGCCAGTGGCGGCTAGAAACTGCTGCGCCAGCTCAGAGTCCAAGCCTGGCCGAGCGCCTGAGGCGAGATCGATGAACTCAACCTCGAAGCCGGAGAAAATTTCGCTGACCTGGGCCTGAGCCTGAGCCACCGAGCGAGACGGTGCGAAGCGGTAGTTCACCTCAACGCTCGCGGCATCAGGAATCACGTTGCCTGCGATTCCGCCAAAAATCCGCACTGCATTCAAACTCTCTCGGTATTCCAGTCCGTCAACTTCCAGTGTCTGCGGCTGGTACTCGGCCAAGATTTGCAGCACGGGGGCTAATTTGTGCAGGGCATTTTCGCCCATCCAAGGCCTCGCCGAGTGAGCCTTTACTCCGCTGGTCTTCACAAGTGCACGCAGGGTGCCGTTGCAACCGCCCTCGACTAGGGCACTGGTTGGTTCACACAGCACGGCAAACTCACCCTGCAGCACCTCTGGGGTATTGCGAGCAATTCGCCCCAGGCCATTGAGAGAGCTGTCTACTTCCTCGTTGTCGTAGAAGATCCAGGTGATATCGAACTTGGAGGTTGTAAGCTCCGCGGCTAACTTCAGCATCACCGCAACGCCGCCCTTCATATCGACGCTGCCTCGACCCACAATCACCTGCTCGCGCTCAAAGTGATGCAGCTGCGCGGGCAGGTTTCCCACCGGAGGCACAGTGTCGATGTGTCCGGCGATCAGAACTCTCGGAAGACCCTGGTTTGTGCTGGCAATCACAGCATTGCCATCGCGGCTGACGCTCAGATGTCCCAGCGGCTCTAAGGCGTTGTGAATAGCCGTTGCCAGTTCGGCCTCGTTACCCGAGGACGACTCAATGTTGCAAACGTCGATGGTCAGCTCTACGAGGTTTTTACTAAGGTCAAGTTCAGCCACCCAAAAAGGCTACCTGTATTCTGGTGCGGATGAGTGAAGCTTTTCTAGACTCCAAAGCATGGGGCCACGGCCTGGCAACGGTTGCCGCAGACGGAACCGTGCTTGATGCCTGGTTCCCCAATCCGCAATTAGGGGCAGCGCCGCAATCCGATCTGCAATGGTTCCCGCCGAAAGAGCTTGAGCTAGCGGTCGGCCAAGACGAGCTGCTCGAGGTTTCCACCCAGGTGGTGCGGACCGAGATCGATCTAACCCAGCCGGTTTCCTCAACCGAAGATGCTTATCTTCGGCTCCAGTTGCTATCTGCCCTAGTGGTCAAACCGAACACGATAAACCTAGACGGATTGATCCCGAACCTCCCAATCTGCGTCTTCACGAACCGAGGCCCAGTGTTGCCAGAGGTATTTCAAGCCAAAAAGCTTCAGCTGAGGCAGGCAGGTGTGGTTGCCCATTCCCTCGATAAATTCCCGAGACTGATTGACTACGTCACTCCCGAGAAGGTGCGCATCGCCGATGCTAACCGAGTTCGGCTCGGAGCTCACCTGGCGCCTGGAACGACAGTGATGCATGAGGGCTTTGTTAACTTCAACGCCGGCACGCTGGGTTCATCGATGGTGGAGGGGCGCATCTCGCAAGGTGTGGTGGTTGGCGACGGCTCCGACATCGGTGGTGGTGCCTCGATCATGGGAACCCTCTCCGGAGGCGGCAAACACAAGGTTTCGATTGGTAAGCGCGCTCTTCTAGGGGCCAACTCCGGCATTGGCATTTCTATTGGCGACGACTCTGTGGTCGAAGCGGGTCTCTACA
>JAPOHQ010000103.1 GCA_029979375.1 Microbacteriaceae bacterium | reverse complement strand
TGATAGAACCCGACCTGGCAATCTTCTCGGTTGGGAAGAATGACTATGGACACCCCACTAAATCGACTCTGGATCTCCTAGCAAGAGTCGGAGCGCTTAGTCTGCGGACAGACCTAAGTGGGAGCGTTGGCATCCATGAGCGCGATGGTGAGCTTCGCTATTTTCTCGCGGGTAAGCTGTCGGCATGAGCTCGGTGCAGTGGTATGAAGCCCGTCCTGACTCGTTGGTCCTGATAACCGGTAACGAGACCTATCTGGCTTCGAGGGCCGTGGCCTCAATAAAGTCCGAACTCAGGGGCGCGCATCCAGAGCTCGAGATAATCGAGATTGAAGACTCTGTATACACCCCTGGAGCACTGTTTGATTTTGCCTCCCCCTCGCTGTTCATGGAAGCAAAACTCCTGCTTTTGGGCTCGGGAGGAGAAGGTCTATTCGATGACCTGACTCGCTACCTGGAGGAGCCAGTCGAAGGAGTATCGGTCGTGGTTCGCTGCACAAATCTCGTCGGCCAGAGCGGCAAGATTCGCAAAGAACTCGGCAAGCGCGCAACTACCGTCAGTTGCGAGGAGCTCAAGCGCGATTCCGACAAAGTGGACTTTGTACGTCGAGAGTTCCAGGCTGCCGGAGTAAAGATTGCACCCGATGCACTCAAGGCTCTTGTTGGGGCGTTCACCTCTGACATTGGCGAACTGGGAGCCGCCTGCTCTCAGCTTCTAACTTCTGGACAGCCCGTGAGCCTGGACACGGTCGAGGGCACGTTTGGCGGACGGGTTGAAACCAACGCATTCAAGATTGCAGATGCCGCCTTGGCCGGCAATGCGACGGACGCGATTCGCCTTTTTAGGCACGGGTTTGCCACAGGGATAGATTCGGTAGCGCTAGTTGCCGCTCTCAGCATGCGAATCAGACAGCTCGCGAGACTCTTCAACGACAGGAGTGCTAGCGGAGCATCGCTCGGTATGCAGCCCTGGCAAATCGAAAAGGCACGCAAAGAACTAGCCGGTTGGCAAGAGACCGATCTGGCCCGACTAGTTCAACTGGCCGCAACCACCGACGCAGACGTTAAAGGCGCCTCCAGGGACCCGGAGTATTCCATTGAGCGGCTCTTACTGGCCATGGCGCGGGCAAACTAAAAGCCGGACCATTGGCCCGGCTTAGTTCGAAGCTTTCTGCTTAGAGGCTTGCGACCTTCTTAGCAATCGCGCTCTTGCGGTTAGCGGCCTGACGCTTGTGGATTACGCCCTTGCTTACGGCCTTGTCGAGCTTGCGGTTGGCGTTCTGAAGGGCTGCCTCTGCAGCCTTCTTGTCGCCCTTGCTGGCAGCCTCACGGGTTGCACGGACCGCGCTCTTGAGCTCGGTGCGAACAGCCTTGTTGCGCTCTTCAGCCTTGCGGTTGGTACCAATCCGCTTGATCTGAGACTTGATATTTGCCATGTTCTACTTTCTTAGGAAACTTCTTGGGAGATACCCCAAAACAAGCCAAAACTCTACCAGTAGGGGAGAGTCGCGGCAAGCATCTGAGAGAATTAGACGCCCCAATCTTTCACGAGGTTTAATTGCCACAATCTGCCCCTAAGGCTCTAGAGCCTTCCATGACTCCAGCGGAGCAGATTCGCAACTTCTGCATCATCGCCCACATCGATCATGGAAAGTCAACGCTTGCCGATCGCATGCTGCAGCTAACGGGGATTGTGAATGAGCGCCAGATGCGCGACCAATACCTAGATCGCATGGACATCGAGCGTGAACGAGGAATCACCATCAAGTCACAGGCCGTTCGGCTGCCATGGCAGCTTGACGGCAAGGCGTATGCGCTCAACATGATTGACACACCGGGACATGTCGATTTCACCTACGAGGTCTCGCGCTCTCTGGCAGCTTGCGAGGGTGCGGTGCTGCTGGTGGATGCCGCCCAGGGGATCGAGGCCCAGACCCTGGCCAATCTTTATCTTGCACTTGAAAATGACCTCGAGATCATTCCGGTCCTAAACAAGATCGATCTACCGGCGGCCCAACCCGAGAAGTTTGCCGAGGAGCTTGCGAACCTGATCGGAGGTTCTCCGGATGACTGCCTGCGAGTCTCGGGAAAGACCGGCCAGGGTGTCAAGGAGCTGATGGATCTGATTGTGGAGCGAGTCCCGGCTCCGGTTGGAGACCCCAATGCTCCAGCAAGGGCAATGATTTTTGACAGTGTTTACGACTCCTACCGGGGAG
>JAPOHQ010000102.1 GCA_029979375.1 Microbacteriaceae bacterium | reverse complement strand
TGGTTGACATTGCAAAGCCGGTTGCGCTGGCAATTCCCTGTCCCAGCGGTCCCGTGGTTATTTCGACCCCTGCGGTGTGGCCATACTCCGGGTGCCCAGGAGTCTTAGAACCCCAGGTACGAAGCGCCTTGATGTCTTCGAGTTCGAGTCCAAAGCCACCTAGAAAGAGCTGGTTGTAGAGGGTTAGCGAAGAGTGTCCCGCAGAAAGAATGAAGCGGTCACGACCAATCCAGCGATCGTCGCTGGGATCGTGACGCATCACCTTTTGAAAGAGCAGGTATGCGGCTGGGGCGAGGCTGATGGCCGTGCCGGGATGGCCGTTACCAACCTTCTCGACGGCATCTGCAGCCAGCACCTTCGCAGTCTTTACGGCTAAATCATCTAGTTCGTTCCAAATAAGCAAAATCTTGATCCTGTCGCTTGAATATTCAAAGAAGAGAGGGGCCCTGCGACATTGCCTCGGCGTTAGGGGAAGTCTATACCGCTGGGACCTGCGGGGGAGCGGGGGCGCTTAGACTAGAACAAATGTCCACCGTTGCCACCTCTAGTTCGGCGCGCCTGATGCGAAAGCTCAAGGCGTATTTTGCGCTGACCAAGCCGCGAGTAATCGAGCTTTTACTGATTGCCACGGTGCCAGCAATGGTCCTGGCTCAGGGGGGTCTGCCTCCACTCTGGCTGATTGCCGCCACATTGCTCGGCGGGGCACTAAGCGCGAGCAGTGCGAATGCTTTCAACTGCTACATCGATACCGATATTGACCGAGTGATGGGTCGAACCAAGAACCGACCATTGGTCACCGGTGAGCTCAGCACCAGGGAGGCACTTGGATTTGCCTGGTTCACCGGGGTTGGCTCGACTGTTTTCTTTTGGGTGGTTATCAATCCGTTGGCTGCAGTGCTCTCGCTTGGGGCAATCCTTTTCTACGTTTTCGTCTACACCCTCGGCCTAAAGCGACGAACTCCGCAGAACATTGTTTGGGGCGGTGCGGCTGGAGCCATGCCAGCTCTGATCGGTTGGGCGGCCGTCACCGGGGAGCTAAGCCTGAGCGCCTGGGTGCTCTTCCTGATCGTTTTTCTCTGGACCCCGCCGCATTACTGGCCGCTTTCGATCAGATACCTGGACGACTACAAGAAGGCAGGTGTCCCGATGCTGCCGGTGGTTGCGAACAACACGATCGTGGCTCGTCAGGTGATCCTCTATGCCTGGGCTTATTTCGCAGCTACCTTGCTCTTGATTCCGGTCGCCGGCATGGGCCTTGCTTACACCGTCACCGCAGTGATCTCGGGGCTTTGGTTTCTAGCGCTTTCCCAGCGGCTTTACCTGCAGGCTAAGAGCGGTGAGGTTGAGAACCCGATGAGCCTGTTTCACGCCTCGATTACGCATCTAACGGTTCTGTTCCTAGCGGTGGCCATCGATCCGCTGCTGCCCTTCTAGCGCTTGATCTCCTCGAGACGGGCAAGAGACTCGTCGCGCTCCTTGGCGTGATCCACAATCGGCTGCGGGTAGCCGTGGGAATAGGCATCAATTAGATTCCAGGGCTCGTGAAGTGAGCCATCCAGGATGTGCCTGAGCTCTGGAACCCACTTTCGGACATAGTCGCCATGGGGGTCAAACTTGACGCCCTGCAGAACCGGGTTGAAGACGCGGTAGTAAGGCGACGCATCGGTGCCACACCCCGCGGTCCACTGCCAACCATGAGAGTTTGAGGCAGGGTCAAAGTCTGTTAGATGCTGCTCGAAGTGTTCTGCACCGATTTGCCACTCGAAGTGAAGGTCTTTAACCAGGAAGCTCGCAACTATCATTCTGGCCCTGTTGTGCATCCAGCCGCTTTCTGTCAGCTGTCGCATTGCCGCGTCCACGATGGGATAGCCGGTCCTACCGCTCTTCCAGGCCGCGAGCTTTTCAGCGTGTTCTACTGGGTCGTCATAGCGCATGTTTGCAAAGCGCGGCTCGAAGTAGTCGTCGAGGGTGTGAGGGTTGTTTGCCAGCACGTCCGCGTAGAACTCGCGCCAGGCAATCTCCTTGCGAAAAACCTCATGGCCCTTGGAGTCTCCAAGCCGGGCGAGAATGGTCCTCGGGTGGATTTCTCCATGGGCGAGAGCATGCGATAGGTGAGAGGTTCCCGATAGGTCGCAGCGATTGCGATCCTCGTGGTAGCTATCCAGTGCGCGCTCTTCAAATCTGGCCAAGGTCCTGAGCGCGAAGGCCTCTCCGGCCCGCACCCGAATCGGA
>JAPOHQ010000101.1 GCA_029979375.1 Microbacteriaceae bacterium | reverse complement strand
GATGTTGGCTCTAGCCTCGGAACCAATGGCCTTCAGGTTGGATCCTCCCTTGCCAATAACGATGCCTTTTTGGCTATCGCGTTCGACCCAGATGCTTGCAAACACCCGGTTTTCATCCTGGACGATCTCATCCAGGGTTACCGCTAGAGAGTGTGGAAGCTCATCCTCGAGCTTCTCCAGTGCAGCCTCTCGAATCAACTCGCAAATGTGGTCCTCCAGCTCCTCCTCCCCCGTAACTCCCTCCGGATAGAGCTGGGGGCCTTCGGGAAGATGGGACACCAAGACACTCGTTAGGGTCTCGAGTTGAGTCCCGGTGATTGCGCTAACTGGCACAATCTCGTCCCAGTCGCGCATTTGGGAGACCGCGAGGAGATGCGCGGCCGTCTGTTCCTTACTTGCTAGATCCGTCTTGGTAACGATGGCAACCTTTTTTGCTCGGCCAAAGCGTTCCATTTCTGCAACCACTCGGGCATCGCCTGGTCCAAGCTTTTCGTTGGCCGGCGTGCAGAAACAAATCAGATCCACCTCGCTGAGAGTCTCCTCAACCACGGCATTAAGGCGCTTACCCAAGAGGGTGCGTGGTTTGTGAAACCCGGGGGTATCGACGATGACCAGCTGCCCCTGGGGAGTATTCCTGATCCCGCGAATCGCCTTCCTCGTGGTCTGTGGCTTCGAACTTGTGATTGCCACCTTCTTGCCCACTATGGCATTTGCCAGCGTCGACTTGCCGACATTGGGTCGGCCCACGAAACTTGCAAAGCCACTGCGATGCTGCGTCATGCTAGAGCTTCCGCCCCCGAATGCTGAGAATGCGGCCCCGCCTGGCATCTACCCGCTCTGCGGTCAGCTCTAGTCCTAGCGCGCTGACTACTTCGCCCCCGGAGGGCAGTGCACCCACCGCCTTGGTCAGGAGGCCCCCCACCGTGTCGACATCCTCATCCTCGAGTTCCATGTCGCAGTGCTCGCTCAGCTCGTCGAGAGTCACGCGCGGGCTGACTCGGAAGCTTCCTTCTCCGAGATCCTCAATGCCACCAAGCTCTCGGTCATACTCGTCGCTGATGTCCCCCACCAGCTCCTCAATCAAATCCTCGATTGTGACAAGCCCGGCGATACCGCCGTATTCGTCCGACACCACGGCAACATGCACCCGACTCTCCTGCATTTGCCTCATCAGCTCTGAGACCACTTTTGTGTCGGGGACAAAGAGAGCCTTGCGTGAAACCTCTTCGGCACTCTTTTCCGACAAGAGGGCCGGGTTTTGATGAAAGAGCTTTGCCACATCCTTGAGGTATAGGATGCCGCGAATGTCATCAACATCCTCGCCGACGACCGGCAGCCTCGAATAACCGGAGGCGATAAAGGTTGAGAGTGCCGAGTCCAATTTGCTGTCGTGTTCGACGACCTCGAGGTCCACTCTTGGAACCATGACCTCGCGAACCAGCGTCTCGGAGAAGTCCTCAACCGATTCGATTAGCTCCTGCTCATACTCCTCGAGCTGTTCTGGGGCCTTCAGCCTCAGTGGGTGAAACACCCTTGCAATACTTGAAACGACAACTTCGGCCTTGGCCGCAAGGCCAGCAGCCAACCTCATCCTTCCAAGCAGCCTGCCTCCAAGCTGCTGGGCAAACCAAACCGCGAATAGCAGCGCGGGTAGCAACGCCTGCCAAATACCCAGTTGTGGCACTAGTAGCCAAAGTGAGCCCAGCATTACAAGTAGCAGCGCCCTCGCAATTGATAGCGAACCGGCTCTGGGGTCCTCCTCAATCTCCAGGTGAGTTTGGATCGTGGCCAAGAACAGTGTCACGGCCAAGAAGGGAACTGCGATCAGTGCCTCAAGCAATGCCGGCCTCCGCAAACTTGGACAACAGTTGCTGCTGCAGTCCGAACATCTCCCGCTCTTCTTCAGGCTCGGCGTGGTCATATCCCATTAGGTGCAGCATTCCGTGAGTGAGTAACAAGAGCATCTCATCCTGTGCGGTATGTCCCGCTGCCTCGGCCTGGCGGATGGCGACCTGCGGGCAGATCACGACGTCGCCTAGGATCCCCTCCGGCGCAGGCAAAAGATCAGATCCAGGTCGTAACTCATCCATCGGAAAGCTGAGCACATCGGTCGGCCCTTCCTCATCGAGCCAGCGGATGTGAAGATCCGCCATGGGCTTCTCGTCAACAAATGAGATTCCCAGGTCTACTGCGGGATGGATCTTCATTTGATCCAGCACGAACGCAGCCAGCGAGCGGAAGATATCGAGCTCTATCGAGACTTCCGACTCGTTCGAAACCTCGATGCTCAACGGTTCTCCGACCGTTCGTAGGCGTCAACGATTCGGGTCACCAGTTCGTGGCGAACGACATCC
>JAPOHQ010000100.1 GCA_029979375.1 Microbacteriaceae bacterium | reverse complement strand
GGCTCTTCCGAGAAGCTGATTACCAAAGCAGATACCGAAAAACGGCTTGCCCGCACGAAGTAATTCGCGGAGCATTACCACCTGCTGTTCGCTGGCCTGTGGGTCACCTGGTCCGTTGGAAAAGAAGATGCCATCGGGGTTGCTGGCCAGAATCGTCTGGGCATCAACGCTGGATGGGAACACCGTAAGTTCAATTCCTCGCTCAGCGAGATGCTCCAGTGTTGACTTCTTTATACCTAGGTCCAATATCGCAACCGAGCCCTTGCGCTTACCAACCGGCGGCACTGTATACGCCGCTTCGGTGGTGACGGTTGAGGACAGGAACTGACCAGCCATCTGGGGCGCAGCCTGCACCTGCTCAAGCATCTGCTCCAAGGTCAGATTTGAACCAGAGAAAACGCCTGCTCGCATGGCACCGGCGTCGCGAATTCGTAGGGTGATGGCGCGGGTGTCGACCCCGGCTATGCCTACGACGCCCTGCTCCGCCAATTCATCCTGCAGAGTTCGCTCGGCTCGCCAGTTCGAGGGCATGCGGCTAGGTTCTTTGACGACGTATCCAGCAACCCAGATCCGACCAGACTCCTCATCGCGCTCATTCATGCCGACTATGCCGATGTGCGGTGCCGTCTGGACTACGATCTGCCCTGCGTATGACGGGTCGGTGATGGTCTCTTGGTATCCGGTCATGCCGGTTGCAAAGACCAACTCCCCCAGCGTTTGTCCTCGTGCCCCGAAAGCCTCGCCAACGTAGTGGCTCCCATCTTCCAGAACTAGATAGGCCTTATCCAAATCGCTCTCCTGTCAGCTCTTTGATTTGCTTTATGAAATCTCTGATGTCCCCAACCACTCGCAAGTTGGTAGAAACCTCTGTGTCACCCAGCATCCAGTGGATGGCAATCAACCCGCCTGGTTCAACGCCCTTGTCAATCGTGGCTCCCTCGCGGGTGATACCCCGGGCCGATGTCGATGGGATGAAGATGTCTCGCTCCCCCTTGCGTTCGATGGACAGTCCGTCTCCGCTCGCAAATACACGAGACTTACCCCGAACACCCATCCCGTGGGCCCATACTCGCTCGAGCGGCGCTGAGGAAAAAACAGTTGACACGTAGAGAGCCTCGCCGATTTCAACTCCACCCTTCGAGTCTTGCGGAGCTGGAATTCGCGACTCCTGATCGGAACGCAGCGCCCGGTTTGAACGCAGAATTCTGAAGGCAATCACGAACACCAGAAGAACTAGCGCAAAACCAATGAGCTCTCGAGTCATTTTTCGACGACCTCCCCGTCCTTGAATGAAAAGTTGCCGCGGAACAGGGTGTGCACGACCGCTCCCGGGAGAGCCACCCCTGCGAAAGGGTTGTTAGTTGATGCCGAATGCGTCTGGGAAGTCACGGTGCGCGTGGCGGATGGGTCAATCAAAGTGATGTTTGCCTCGGTGTCCACGTCGAGCCGGCCCTGATTCGTCAAGCCGCCAATTTCGGCGGGCTTGCTGCTCATGACCTGTGCGATGTCGCGCCAGTTGCGGCCACCTTCCAGCATGACCTTCTGCACCACGCTCGCCGCGTGTTCAAGCCCGACCATGCCAAAGGCAGCGTTCTCCCACTCACAGTCCTTCTTCTCGATCGAGTGCGGAGCGTGATCGGTGCCAACAATGTCGATGGTGCCGTCCACCAGGGCTTCGCGAAGTGCCGCAGTGTCTTCGGCCGAGCGCAGCGGTGGGTTGACCTTGTAGACCGGGTCGTAGCTGCGCACCAATTCCTCGGTGAGCATCAGGTGGTGCGGTGTTACCTCGGCCGTTATCTGAATACCGCGCTTCTTGGCCCACCGGATGACATCGACTGCGCCTGCTGTGGTCAGGTGGCAGATGTGTAATCTGGCCCCGGTCTTCTCAGCTAGTAGGGCGTCGCGAGCGATGATGGACTCCTCTGCAACCGAGGGCCATCCCGTTAGACCGAGTTCGGTAGCCAAATCCGAATCATTCATCTGGGCACCCTCGGTCAGCCTTGGTTCCTGAGCATGCTGCGCAATTACGCCACCCATGGATTTCACGAAGGTCAAAGCTTGCAGCATCAGCGCCGGGTCAAAAACGCACATGCCATCGTCTGAGAAGACCCGTACCTTTGCCCTAGATCTGGCCATGCCTCCAAGGCCAGCCAGTTCCGCCCCAGCCAAACCTTTAGTGACGGCACCAATTGGCTGCACCTGCAGCAGTCCAGCTGCCTCGCCAAGGGTGAGTACCTGCTCGACAACCGATGCCGAATCAGCAACTGGATTCGTGTTGGCCATAGCAAACAAAGCGGTGTAGCCACCCGCCACTCCCGATTTGCTGCCAGAGAGGACGGTCTCGGAGGCTTCAAAGCCCGGTTGGCGCAGGTGGGTGTGCAGGTCCACTAGCCCGGGTAGCGCTACCAGCCCAGAGCAGTCAATGCCCTTCTCACTGGTTGGTTCCAACGACACGACAATGCCATCGGCAA